>CAYJMR010000044.1:0-15297 GCA_964371375.1 uncultured Treponemataceae bacterium | reverse complement strand
CACAAGAGCTCGCGAAAGCGCTTAAATCTGTCGATACTGAAGTACAGGATAAAATATTCCGTAATATGTCTAAACGTGCCGCTAGCATGCTAAAAGAAGATATGGAATTCATGGGTCCTGTACGTATAAAAGATGTTGAGGAATCTCAACAAAAAATTGTATCGACGATCAGACGACTTGAAGATTCGGGTGAAATTGTTATTGCTCGTTCCGGTGAAGACGAATTGGTCGTATAAGGATTTATAAATGGCAAAGTCAGTTTTTCGACCAACCGAAATAAAAAAGATCTCAGATAGTGTACTATTACCGCTTTCACACACATATGTGAGTGAGGTAGAAGAAGATGTCTTAGAAGAAGTACCTGAATTTATAGGCCCTACAGCTGACGATTTACGTCGTGAAGCTGAAATGTTTAAACAAGAATGGGAAGAAGAAAAAAAGAAGCTTATAGAAAATGCAGAAATTGAAGCAAAAGACATTGTACAGAATGCTGAACAAGCAGCTTTTACCGAGGTTAAACGAAAAACAGATCAAGTAGCAGTATTAAAAAAAGAAGCTGAAGATGAAGCCGATGAAATTATTAGACAGGCAGAAGCGAAAGCTCAAGAAATAATTAGAGAAGCCGAACAGCGTCATGAAAAAAATGTCAGTGAAGCTAGAAGAGATGGGTATGAGGCAGGACATGAAGAAGGATATCTTTCAGGTAAACAAGAAGTTCAACGACTTATAGATAGACTTCATATTGTTTTGGAAAAAACAATGGATAAGCGTAAAGTTATTCTTGAAGAAACTGAACAGCAAATTGTAGAATTAGTTCTTCTAATTTCCAGAAAGGTCGTAAAAGTTATTTCTGAAAGTCAAAGAAATGTTGTAATGTCTAATGTTATTCAAGCTTTACGAAAGGTTAAGGGTAGGGGTGATGTTGTTATTCGTGTAAACTTAGCAGATGTTAAGCTTACAACTGACCATATTAAAGACTTTATGGACTCAGTGGAGAGCATTAAAAATATTACAGTTGCAGAAGATTCATCAGTTGATAAAGGTGGCTGTATAGTTGAAACAGATTTTGGTGCAATCGATGCAAGAATATCTACACAATTAAGTGAACTTGAACAAAAGATACTTGAAATAACTCCTATAAAAAATATTACAAAAACAGCGGCAATAGCTGGCGAATAGTTATGAGTGATATCTTTGAAAAATACCTTACAAGGGTTGAAAATACTGAAACAATACATTGTACAGGTTCTGTTATCAGTGTAAAAGGTATGCTCATTGAAAGCAATGGACCTCAATCGATTATAGGAGAACTTTGCACTATAACCATCCCTTCAACTGAATCGGTAGTTTTAGCTGAAGTTGTAGGGCTAAACGATAGAATTGTCCAACTAATGGCCTATGGAGAAACCACTGGCATTGAAATTGGTAGTACAGTTATATCATCAGGTAGAGTTCTTGAAGTTGGTGTTGGACCAGGTTTACTTGGACGCGTTTTAGATTCAACTGGCAAATCCTACGATAAAAAGAGCGATATTATAACAGACCTGTACTATCCTGTGGTAGCATCCCCTCCTGATCCCTTAGACAGAAAACCAATAGAAAAACAGATAGTAACTGGTGTTAGGGCAATAGATGCGTTTTTATCTGTTGGAAAAGGGCAGCGAATGGGTATTTTTGCCGGCTCAGGGGTTGGTAAATCTACAATTCTAGGAATGATAGCTCGAAACACCAATGCAGATGTTAATGTTATTGCATTAATTGGAGAGCGTGGAAGGGAAGTAATAGACTTTATTCAAAGGGATTTAGGTGATGAAGGACTTAAACGTTCTGTAGTAATTGCTGCAACTTCTGATCAATCACCTCTTTCACGTCTAAGAGGAGCATATACTGCAACTGCTGTTGCTGAATACTTTCGTGATCAGGGCAAAGATGTTATGCTTATGTTTGACTCTGTTACACGATTTGCTCGTGCTCAACGCGAGATAGGTTTATCAATTGGAGAGCCGCCAGCACAAAAAGGTTATACACCAAGTGTATTTGAAACTTTACCCAAACTTCTTGAAAGAAGTGGTACATCTACAAAAGGATCCATTACCGGTTTTTACACTGTTTTAGTTGATGGTGATGATATGGATGAGCCAATTTCGGATGCTGTTAGAGGTATTTTAGATGGACACATTGTTTTAAGTCGTGCACTAGCTCAAGCCTATCACTTTCCTGCAATAGATGTACTAAGCAGCATCAGTCGCTTGGCCAATCGAGTAACAGGACCTAAGACAAAGGAAGCAGTAGCAACTATTCGAAAGCGTCTAGCAACGTATGCTGAATCTGAAGATATGATTACAGTTGGTGCATACCAAAAGGGAACTAATGCAACTATCGATGATGCAATAGAAGCTAATCCATTAATTAATTCTTTTTTAGTACAAGATGAGTTTGAACATACAAATATAGAAGAGACAATGCAAGCACTTTCTCAGTTAGCAAATGTTATCATTCCTGATGAAGAATGGAAAGAAGATGATTCTTCAATGCTAGACCGGATATATACTGTAAAAGCTACAGGAAGTGAAGCAGTAGATGATGAAGATGATAGCGAACTTGAAGAAACATTTACTGATAAAGCAATAGATAGTATTGAGTAGGTATGAAAAAATTTTCATTTGGGCTACAAAAAGTTTTAAATTTACGCGAATTTCAAGAAAATCAAGCCAAAGAAGAACTCGGAAGGGTTATAAGCATAGCAAATAAACTTCAAAATGAACTTGAAACAATTGCAATGGAAAGAGTACAAACACGTCGTTCCTCTGGTACAGTCTTTAATGCAAATGAATTCCTAGCAATAGAAAATTATGTAAATAGATTAGATTTGCGAAAAGACGAAGTAATTGAAGAGCTCGCGCAAACTGAGTTAATAATTGAAGAAAAGCGAAAAATATTTTCTGAAGCTATGAAAAATCGAAAAGTAATCAGTAAGCTAAGAGAAAAACAGCTTAAAGATTGGAAAAAAGCGTACCAAAAAGAAGAAGAATTATTTATTGATGATGTAGTAAATAGTAAATTTTTAAGCGAAAATAGCTAACTTTTTTCATTCTGCTCTTGAAAACATAGCTTGTATATGGTATTGTAATATATGCCAGTTGATTCATATCTTTTTTCATTTGCTCAAAAACAAAAGAAAAAGCGCAATATAAGAATTGCTCTAATAAGTTTTGTTTGTGTATTAATTTTTTTACAAATTGTTTTTCTCTTTATTATTAAACCTCAAAGAATTACATCAACATCTATGGTCCCAGAGTTATCAAAAAGCAGTGCTGTATTTGTGGCACCACTCATTGATTCGACAACCTTATTTTCTCAAACATCTTCACTAGTTAGAGGAACTTTAGTAACAATTGATAACGGAACAATAGAGGATAAAACGGTATTTCAAACAATTATTGATTTTATTTTTTCTTTTATTACTTTTCAGCAGTATAGTCCCTTTGAGACTATGAGATGGGGTGATAGTGAAATATACCGAGTAGTAGGTATACCTGGCGATACTCTTTATATTGATAACTACATTGCATATATTAAAGAAGGTGGATCTTCACATTTTTTAACTGAGTTTGAACTTTCTGATACTAATTATGATATTATTTCACATGATTACCCTCAGAATTGGAATATGAGCATTGGTTCGCAAGGTAAAACAGATCATATTTCTTTACGCCAAGGGGAGTACTTTTTACTTTGTGATAATCGTATAATTTCTACTGATTCAAGAATATTTGGGGCAGTAGATGGAGATGATATTAATTCAAAAGTAATTGTTCAGTACTTTCCTTTTAATTCAATTAGAGCTTTTTAATTGTGTATACCTACATACATATTCCTTTTTGTAAGTCAAAGTGTACATATTGTGATTTTTATTCTTTAGTTTCTTGTGAAGGCAATCTTTATGGTAAGGATTTACGCAGTGACACCGATGATTTTAATTGTGTGCCGAATTCTTACATCGACGCTTTACTAAATGAAGCTAGTTTTTACGTAAATAAGTACAATATACATTCTTGGAAATCTATATATGTTGGAGGGGGCACTCCGGCTTTACTCACAAACAAACAAGCTAAAAAGCTATTTGAAGGTCTCTATTCTTTATGTCCAGTAGAAAAAAATTGTGAAGTTACCTTTGAAGTAAATCCGAGTGACCTTTCTTGCAGTGATGGAGAAGAATACTTACAAACACTTTGTGAGCTTGGAGTAAATAGGTTGTCTTGTGGCATTCAAGCTTTGGATGAAAACGTATTAAAGTGCATTAATAGGCGCTCTAGTGTAGAAGATTCACTACAAGCACTGGAGTTATTAACTAAGTGGCGAAAGAGCTATAATGCACATAATACATCAAATAATGAAAGAGCATTTCAGTTTTCTATTGACCTAATTTCAGGGCTTCCGAAACTAACGACTGATTCCTTTACGCATAGCCTTAAAACTGTATTACAATATGAGCCTGATCACATCTCTTTATACAGCTTAACTTTAGAAGAGCAAACACCCTTATATAAATCAATCAATAGTGGCGAAATCTACCTTGATGAAGACCTCAATGATGCCCAGTGGCTTATAGGAAAAAACATATTAGCTGAGTATCAATATACTCAGTATGAAGTTTCAAATTTTTCCCGATTGAGTGAATGCGAAAGTGAGCACAATCAAGCATATTGGAGGATGGAGGATTATATAGGGCTTGGATGTACTGCATGTGGAACAGTTGGAAAAAATCGATACACAGGCACTAAGCATATCAATGAATACACGAAATTTTGGAATAGTTCCATATCAAAAGAAATATTTGAAATTCCATTAGAAATACGTCAACATGAAATATTAACACTTGAAGAGCAAATGTTTGAGTTTTTGATGATGGGTTTTAGAATGCTAAAAGGAGTAGATTCGTTAGAGTTCAAAAAACGCTTTGGGTTTTCACTTGAAGAAAAAATAGGTAGCGTATATACTAAATGGAAAAAAAAGGGGCTTACAAAACAGGATGGTAGGTTTTATGCTCTAAATGAAAAGGGTATACTGTACTTAAACACATTTTTAAGTGAAATCATATAGTTTTGTTTGTACACATTTATGCCGATAGTATAATAATGAAGAATGTAGTATTTTTTGTATTAGTACTTATAGTGCAAAATCTTTATAGCCAAGTAGCAATAGATAATACTGATATTAATAGTATTGATGGAATATGGGAAAATGAATCTAAGATTATTTCTCTAACTTCTAATGAAGATGGAAGTATTGATGCGGACATAGTATTAAAAACTTTTTATGGCTACTATTATGATGGTATTTTTCCAGTAGAAGAAAGTGTACCTATTAATCTTGCTCGATTTGAAGACAGTTTATATATTGATTATTGGATGCAGTCTAAAGCGTATGATTCACTGGGAAATGCTATAGGGCAACAAGAAGAAGCAGAGCCTTTTTTTAAGGTAAAAATAGAAAAACCGGTACAATTTGATTTTTCAACTGCTCTTGAAGCTAGTGGAACATTGTGGCTTCCAAAATCAAACACACACGAACTGAGTATTGACAGTACAATTATAAAAAATGAAGTTTATGCCTATTATATTGACGATACTTCAACATATATGATTCGTTATTGGCTTACAGACATGCCGTATACTGATGAAAAAGTAGATCTCAAACTCATTCAAAGAGAAGAGCCAAAATCTGTTTATATTGATAAATATATTCAAATAGGTAACTATGTCTATACTAGTGCAACAGGTTTAAGAACCGAAATACGAAATATTACACCAATTGAAAGCTTTGGTGAGGATGCGCTAATTAATGAAGATAATTCAATTCTTGTATTTGGACAGCCATACTTGGAATTATCAGATATAAGTAATGTAGAAGACGCTGTATTAGCACATAATTCTATTATACGTCCCCCAAGAGATGGTAGAGCTAAATTTGTTGAACCAAGTATTTATAAAAAACTCGAACAGATGACCATCGAAGACTTTGATAACCCTTATGCTCCAATACATTAGCAGTTAAAAAACAATTACAATGGTATTCTGTTTTGTGGTGTTAAAAAAGCCCATGATTGCCCACATAAAAATCTTCTTTTATCATCCTAAAGCTCTCTGAAAAATTACTATAAAGGCTACTTTTCTTTTTAATTCATTTCTGCTATAATAAATACATGAATACTGAAAAAATTATTGTTAAATGTATACAAGAAAAAGGTGCAATTGTTCCTGAATACCAAACATCGGGATCAGCAGGTGCAGATGTTTGTGCACTCCTTGATAGCCCAGTGTGCCTAAAACCAGGCATGAGACAAATGATTCCAACAGGTTTGCGATTTGAAATACCTCAAGGGTATGAAATTCAAATGCGCCCGAGATCAGGATTGGCAGCAAAGTATGGAATTTCATGTGTAAATTCTCCAGGTACCATTGATTCAGACTATAGAGGTGAAGTTAAAGTTATTCTTATCAATTTAGGACACGAGGATTTTGTTATTAACTCAGGAGATAGAATAGGTCAGGTAGTTCTTGCCCCGGTATTTCAAGCAAATTTTACAATCGTTGATGAGCTCAGTGATACCGATAGGGGAGCCGGTGGTTTTGGTAGTACCGGAGTATAAATTTTCCGGTTGTAAAAGAGAGTTGTAATGGTTAAAAGCAATAAGAATATCCTAATAAAGTATCTTTTTAAAGAATTATGGGTGTACTTTGCCATTGCCTTTCTGTTCTTTTTTTTAATTTTCTTTGTAAATCATCTTTTGCTTACAGCTGAAGATATACTTGAAAAAAGAGTACCCGTAAGTCAAGTTACACTATTTATTATTTACTCTCTTCCCTTTATTATTGCCCAGGCAGCTCCTTTTGCAACTTTGGTAGGTTTTCTAATGTGCTTGGGGCGAATGGTTAGTGATAATGAAATTTTAATTTTACGTTCAACAGGTCATTCTTTTGGATTCTTAATAACGCCAGCAATTATATTGGGTTTACTTATTTCACTAGTTTCATTTTTTGTAAATGATTATTTACTTCCAATGGGTACAATTGCGTATAACAGACTCTACATTTCTATTTTAGTATCTAATCCTTCTGTTGAATTGGAATCACACTCAATAAAAAGGTTTGATAATTCAATACTTGTTATAGGTGACGTTGAAGGAACAAGGCTTTCTGATTTGATGTTATTTGATACTGATTCTGAAGGGCAAGAAAGAGTTATTGTTGCTACAGATGTTGATGTACTTTCTCCAGAAGATAAGGGTGTTGCAATGCAACTTGATATGAGTGAAGCTACAGCTGCATTCTTTAATGCTACTAATGAACAAAGTTATGATTTTTTACAATCTGGAAATGCTTCAATGAATTTATTTGCTTCAAATTTTATTCCGTCATATTCAGTATCTAATCCGAGAGAGATGACTTTTTATGATCTTCGCAATGAGATAACTGAATTGAAAAAAGATGAAACAACCAATGAGCAAACCTTAAATACATACGAGCTTGAACTTCATAAAAAGTTTTCACTTCCTTTTGGTTCAATATTTTTTGCATTTTTAGCTTTTCCAATTTCCATTATGTTTGGTAAACATAATGGTCAAACTATAGGTTTAATAATTGGCATTTGTATTTCAGTATTGTATTGGGCGTTTTTAATTATGGGGCAACAATTTGGACTTAGAAATGGTCTTGATGGATTTTTTACGATGTGGCTTCCAAATTTTTTAGTGGGAATTGCAGGAGCATTCTTCTTTATGAGGCTTATAAAAAAATGACATTAATTCTTTATTTATTAAAACGATTTTTACCAACATTTTTAGGTACTCTTGCTTTTTTTTCCTTCGCGATAGTCTTAGTTGATCTTCTTATGAATTTATGGCGCTTTTTGTTAATTCAAGTTCCTATTAGCATGATTCTTAATATTAGTTTACTATATTTACCTAAAGCTATTTCTTTTTCAATGCCACTAGCAATTCTATTTTCTTCTGCATATACCTTAAGTGCTTTGTATGCTACGAATGAATTAACTGCAATATTTTCATCTGGAATATCTCTTTTTAGGTTTACCCTTCCAATATTGATTTTTTCTTTTATAGCGAGCGTTGGTCTTTTTTTCTTCGAAGATTTATTAGTAGTTCCGAATCTGCAAAAAAAAGTTGAGTTACAGGCAATAGCTATGCAAGATCCGCCTTCATATGATAATAATAGAATTGTAGTACTGGCAGACGGGGGCTTAACTGTGTACAGATGTGATTCATACAATGACCAGCAACAACGGTTAACTAATATTGATATATATGTTCGAAATGAAGATAAAACACTGAATCAAATAGTTAAGGCAGATTCTGCTTTATGGAATGGAGAAACCTGGGATTTATCTAATGCATATACGTATATACATGAGGATGGAACACTTAACTATAGAAAAGGCAGTGACTTTATAAGCACAGAACCACCTGATACTTTTAGGAATGTTGAAGTATCAGTTGAAGAAGTAAATATTAAAGAAGCAAGGGAATACATAGTAAAACTAAGGAGAACAGGTCTTCCATTTTCTGAAGAGTTATCTCAGTATCATGAAAAATTCTCTTTTCCCTTTGTTATATTTATTACCGTTTTTCTGTCTATTGGGTTATCAGGAAAGTCAAAAAAAAATGTACTTTTGGTTAGTTTAGCACTTTGCGTTAGTGCTGCGGTTCTTTTCTATGTTTTTCAAATGGTAACTATGTTAATGGCTAAATTCGGCTACTTAAGTCCATTTGCAGGTGCATGGCTTCCTGTAGTAGTATTTATTGGAATAAGTATTGCTTTATTACGTTTTGCTCGCACTTAAAAATGCCGATACTAATAAGAGGTTATATAATTGAATAAAGAGATTTTTTCATGCACACACAATGATTCCACTAGCAAAGCACGCTGTGGCATTCTTACACTTCCTCATGGCAGTGTTGAAACACCAGTATTTATGCCGGTAGGTACAAATGCTAGTGTTAAAGCGATAACAAATGATGATTTACATGAAATTGGTTTTGACATTATTTTAGCAAATACTTATCATCTGTATTTAAGGCCTGGCGGGGATATACTTGAAAAAGCTGGAGGCTTGCATGGCTTTTCAGGTTGGAATAAAAACTTTTTAACAGACTCAGGTGGTTTTCAAGTTTTTTCTTTAAGCCCATTTAGGAAAATTACTATCGAAGGAGTAAAGTTTCAAAGTCATATAGATGGTTCAAAGCATTTTTTAACTCCAGAGTATATTGTAGATATTCAAGCTCAGTTTAATTCAGATATTCAAATGCAGCTAGATGTATGTACAGGCCATGGCATTACAGAAAAAAAAGCAAAAGAAGCTTTGTATATAACAAAATTATGGACAGAAAGAGCAAAATCTCAGTGGCTAAAAAAAAGAGATGAAGGCTACCTTGGTAATCTTTTTCCTATTATTCAGGGAAACTTCTTTAAAGAGCTTAGAAAAGAAAGTGCAGAATTTGTTGTAGATTTGGATTTGCCTGGTATTGCAATTGGTGGTTTATCGGTAGGGGAACCTTTCGATGATTATTGTGAATACTTATCGTATACAGCAACATTCTTGCCAGAAAACAAGGTTCGCTATGTTATGGGTATAGGAACACCTGAGTATATTCTTGAAGCTATTACAAATGGTATAGACATGTTTGATTGTGTACTGCCAACAAGAAATGCTAGAAATGGTTCTTATTTTACAAAAGATGGACCGATTGCTATAAAAAAAATCCAATATGAAGCCGACTTTGGCCCCATCGACAGTGAATGTAATTGTAAAATATGTAAAAATTACTCGAGGTCTTACTTACGACACTTATATAAAAATAATGAAATTGCGAGTTCAATGCTAGCAAGTTACCATAATTTAGCATTCCTTCATAATATGATGAAAGAGGTTCGCCATGCAATACAAAATAATAATTTTACAGAGTACAAAAATGCATTTTTGCGAAGATACAATGCAAAAAAGTAGGGCATGTATGAAATTTCCTGCTTTGCTAATATGCTTTTTATTCTTTAACCTTTTTATACTCTTTAGTCAGACAACCTATCAAGCAGCTCAAACAACAGAAGAAATAGCTGTAATAGAAGAAGTCAAGGAAGAAGAAACAAAAGAAGAAGTTGAATCTCTGAGAGACCAACGAATGGAAACACTTTTATATGGGTTAGATGGAGAAGTGAGTACCCTGGTATCTACACTTATTTCCGAAGAAGATGACTCCTATGCTCAAGAGCTTACAGAGATTTTTGATAATACAAAGAACACTACATTAAAAGATAAGATTATAACCTATTTTTCAGAATTTGAAGATGATTCACTTAAAGAATATGCTATATATATTTTAGAAGATCCGTATGATGAGCGTAACTCAACTGTAAACTCGCTTATTAACTATGTTGGAAACTTAAATGTAACTGATGCTGCTCCTATACTTGTAAATTTAATTGATAGCGATGAAGCATCATATTTTAATGCTGCTGTTACCTCATTAGGAAAAATTGGTGGCGCAGATGAAGCACTGTTTTTAGTAGAATACTTAGAGAATGATATTGCAGTTGGTGAGAGACAATCAATTGTAAGAGCTCTTGCTGATATTAAGGCCATTGAAACATATGATATGTTAGTTGAAATGGTTGAAAATGAAGATGAAAATACATATGTTAGAATGTATGCCGCAGAAGCAATTGGAAATATTAAGCCTGAAGACTCAACTCAAATTCTAGTGGACTTATACGATTCAACCGATCCTAATTTACGAGAATATGCAATTAAGGGCTTGGCAGTCAATACCTCAGAAGAGGCGAAGGATTTGTTATTAAATGGATTAAAAGATGATCATTATAAAGTAAGGCTGCAAGCAATAGATGCAATTCATAAACAAGAACTAAAAGAAGCAGGCCCAGCACTTTTATATAGAGCAAAAAATGACACCGAAGTTGCAATAAAAAACAAGTGTTATGAAACGCTTGCATATTTTAACTATAAAGATGGAATTGACTATATGGTTGAACTTCTTGAAGGTGCTTTGGTTGGTGATTCCGTAAAAGCAAATGTTGCGAGTTCGCTACTAAAATATGATATTAGTAAAGGTGTTGATGCAGTAATTGCTCTTGCCTTAGAAGTTGTTGCAGATGATAAAAAGAAAAACCTACGATATGCATTGGGTAAAGAGTTTGCACGTAACGAAAATGGTAAATTTGAAAAGGTGTGTGAAGCCTATTTACTAAGTACTGATGTTGCAACCCAAGGTACAGGATTAGATATCTATAAAACTAATCCTTACTTAAGTCTACGAAGCACTGTTGAATCATTGACTGAAGGTGAAGTTGCAAATAGCATTAAGGCCAAAGCTAAAACAATATTAGAAGGGTAGACAACAAATAAAAAAAAAGCACCATATGGTGCTTTTTTTTATTGTAGACTAAATGTTAAAACTTAGCTACTGCAATTGATTTTACTTCGTAAGAATGCTTTACTTCATTTATTTCAAATTCTAGTTTTTGGCCTTCTTTTGAATTTAGAAGTGCATGGCCGAGTGGCGACATATACGAAATAATTTTGTTATCAGGGTCTGATTCCCATGGTCCAAAAATTGTAAATTCCTCTGAAGAATTAGTTACATTATTTAATAATGTAACTGTATTTCCAAAACCTACTTGGGCAACGGTTACTGTTGATGGATCAAAGACTTGTGCTTTTTCGATTTCATCTTGTAATCTACCTGCAATATTATCAAGCTGACTTTGTTTTTCTTTTGCTGCTTTATACTCAGCATTTTCTCTTAAGTCACCTTGTGCAAGTGCTTCACCAATTTCTTTTGAATTTTCAGGAATCTCAACATTTACAATATGCTCAAGTTGTTGCTTTTTCTTGTTAAGCATATTTAATGTTACAATTAATCCTCTAGGTATTACGGTTTTTTCTTCGATTGCATTATGAAATTTAAATTCAGGATATTTTTCAAGAATTCTATTTCGCATTGTTAGCTTGATCGCAGGATCTAAATCTTTAACATCATTAACAACAGTATAGAGTCGTGTAATAGTGTCAGCATCATTATCTAACATATAGTTTAGTAATACATTATCCTTAAAAAGAATTTGTTGAATGTTTCTGATAACCTTTTTATTTTCAGTTGTATCGTGCTGATTTGCAATTTCTCTAAAGCAAAGGTTCATAATTCGAATTAAGGTTATGAGTTGCTTTTCAAAAGAAATATCTGTTTCTTTAAACCAATCTTCGTCTTGTGATTCTTTGAAAAAGAAAAGTGCTGCATCGCGGTAGTCTCTGTAATTTTCAAAACTATTTACAGCCAACTGTTTTACTAAATCCGTATGACCTGTGTTTAATAGTGATGTTAGCATATCATGGTGTAATACTGTTGGAAACAAAAGCACATACTGTTCTGGCCAGTTTGGCAGTAATGATTTAATACAGTGTAAGAAATCTTGTCTTAAAAATGTATTTTTTGTATCTTTTAGAGAGTTATAGAGACTTACAGGGTTTTCTATACCAGAATAGAACTGTTCAAATGTTACTCGACTTCCAGGGTCTAAATGTGTATGTTTTGCTATTATTCGTCGTATGACTAGATATGCAGCTATTGTTTGCTCATTTACTACTGAAAATGACCTAATGTGAGCTGCGAAATAGTCGAACATATCTGCAAAAAGTTCTGATTCTGTATCAGCTTCTTGTGTAAATCGCATTAAAATATCAAGTCTCATAAAGAATTGCTTTTGAGCCTTAAATTCATTTGAAAGCTTTTCTTCCTGTGATATAGCCCTTTCACGTACATTGTACATGGTTATGTCATTAGGATTAATTCCAAATGTTGGGTCATTGTCAATTTGTTTTCGAGCGGTATTACTCCAACTTGTCCATTCACCTGTAGTTAGAATAGCAGGCACAAGTTCAGACTTTATTCGCTTAAAATCACAGTTATTATCAAAACTTTTAATTATTGTTTTTAATGCCCATACTTTATCAGCTTTAACCATTTTTGCAAGCTCATCTTTCGCCTTTGTAGCCTTTAGAACCCAAATATGATCTTTTTGTAGAGGCTGTAGTGCATTTACTGCCATTTTTAATGACATATCTCTTATACCGTGTTTTTTACCAAAGTTAATTGAAATTTCGTCATTTTCTACTTTCTTAATAACACCAACACCCCATGTTCTATGAAATACGAAGTTTTTGGCATCAAAAGAGATATGTTTTTCAAAGTCACTGATAGCTTCAAAAACATTTCTCCAGCTTTGATTAAGGTTAGAAACACGAATATAATCTTCAAGTTGACTGTGTCCTGAGTATTTTCCTTTAAAACAATCAACTAATTCTTTTCTTGCCCAAGAATCTTTTTCATCAATATCTAGTATAAGTTTAAGAATGTCTATTGAAATTGTCCAATCTTTTTTATCTTTATAATAGATGTATAAGTCTTGCATAAGTGTTGCACTTCGAACATCTGAAATAGTTTTTGCTATTTTACGCTGAACTAGTAGGAAAAAGTCAATTTCCTCAGGAATGAGGTGCACTAACTTTGTCCAAATTTCTTTTATTTGGCTTTCTGTTTTTTTGTTTACATATCTTAGGAGAGCTTTTTTATAATAATCTATTGCATCTTTTTCGTTGTCTTCTTTTTCATAATGTTCTGCAAGTACTTTTGCTAAATCTGCTTCTTCATAATCAAGACGAACAATTGTTTCATAAATTTCCCATACATTTTCATTGTTATCTTGGCTATATGCATCTGCAAGTGTCCTCAATGCGAATTTATTGCTATCATCTTCTGCTAAAATACTTTCACATAGGTATACTACAACATTGCTTTTATGGTTATCTTGAAAAATACTAATGAGCTCAACGAGTGAAGAGTTGTCTAGAGTTTTTTTCTTAAGTGCAATCATTCCTGAAATATACAGAGCAATAATGCTGTGTTTTGTATGGCTTAGATGTTCATCACAAAGAGCTTGAATTTCATCCATGCAATTTTCTTGATGAGCGTTTTCTACAACATTTGCTAATTCAATAAAATGAGTCTTTGTATAGTTACTGATTGTAGCTCTAGTCCATTTTTCTTCATTCAGCATATCCTGAACAGATTTTACTAATGTTTCCGACATTATTTCTCCTAATTTTTACAGTTGCAATACTTTTCTGTGAAAAAAAACACAAAATTCAAAACTGTGTAAACTGTAATATTATATCATTTTTACAAATTTTACTCAAGTGTTATTATGAGATTTTATGCTTATGTGGTGTATAAATCATGGACATCACTATCCATTAGTTTTATTTTTAACAGTATTTCATTTATCTTTGAACGTTCACCAGTGGTCATAACATAATGGTCAATAAGCCAAAAATAGTGGTTTATTAATCGTGGTAGGAGCAACTCATCTTCATAGTTTTTTTCTTGTAGTTCTTTTTCGTAGGCGAAAATAGCTTGTCTAAGCTTTCCAGATTCTAATGCTCTGAGTTCGCGTTTTACATTTAAAACTCCAAAAAGTACACCGTAAACCGGAATCCATTCCTTTAAGGCTTGTCCCTTATGGCCTTTTTTTACTGTGCTATCTTTTAGTGTTTTATATAATTCAGCTTCTAAAAATGTATCATTAACGTCTTGCGCCGATATAAAAAATGCTTCCCTAAATAAAACTTTTGCTGTTCTCTCTTCGCCGCAAAGGGCATAACAGTCTCCAAGCTCTGCTAATATCGCCGCCGAGTTTGGCTGTAGGGAATTTGCATCTTGTAAGAATCGAATAGCTGTTTCGTAGTTTCCCAGTGCTTTGTGGCATAATCCTATGCGGCCCAATAATTCTGCTTTTAATGACTTATCACGTTCATTAAGCATACACTGAAAATTTTCAAGTGCAAGTGAAAATACCCCTCGTTTAGTGGCATAAACGGCTTGCGCAAATTTCTTATCACTTTCTTTAATAAAATCTAAAAAACTAGTCCATTCAATTAATAAGTATTCGCCTGCTTGAAATCTGCTTTTCATTTCTTCTTGTTTTGCAAATGCACTTGCCCAATACTTTGCGCATTTAAGTAAAAATATTATTTCTTGATTATCCAGAGACTTTCGAAGTTCAACTTCTAAGAGTTCTTTTGCCTTAAGAGGTTTTCCTTCTTTAATTAAATCATAAGCAGCTACTAAACCACTATCTACTTCTGTATGCATTATATCTAATTATAGCATAGAATACTTGTTTATTCAATGAGTTTTGTGCTAATCTCTTT
>CAYJMR010000043.1:0-15400 GCA_964371375.1 uncultured Treponemataceae bacterium | reverse complement strand
CGCTTATCATAATGGCATTCCCACGGCTTTTACTCATTTTTTGACTTCCATCAAGTCCTAAAATATGTGGTGTTTTACTTAAGAGTGCTTGAGGCTCTGGGAACACAGGATTATCTGGGCTAAACTTTTCGTTAAAGCGGCGAGCTATAGTTCGTGTCATTTCAATATGTGGAAGCTGATCTTTTCCAACTGGAACAACCGTTCCCTTACAAAACAAAATATCGCATGCTTGGTGCACAGGGTAGGTATACATTCCAGCATTCACGCTTTTTATTCCAGCGCTTGTAATTTCTTCTTTTACCGTTGGGTTACGGCTTAGCTCTGAGTTTGACACGAGTGTTAAAAAAGGGAGCATAAGTTGGTTAGCTTCCGGAATATATGAATGCGGATAAATTATTACATCATCAGATGGCTCAATACCGGCTGCTAAATAGTCTATAACTAATTGTTTAGTGTTTTGAGATATTTCGTTAAAAGCATCATGGTCTGTTAATACTTGATAGTCTGCAATAAGAATACAAGTTGGTACATTCATTTTAGAAAGTCGAACTCTATTTTGAAGGGAACCAAAGTAATGGCCTATGTGAAGGCGTCCCGTTGGACGATCTCCTGTGAGTACTCTATATTTTTTTGGATTTGTTTGTATATCTTGTTCTAATTTTTTACTTTTTTCTAATGCTACTTCGTATGTATCTGACATAATTCTTCCTTTTATGCGGTTTAATGCGTAATAATACTACAAAATATCAAATTTGTAAAGCGGTAGTAATTTAGAATGGTTTATGAATACTCGGAAATCAGTATTGAAAAAACTAAATAAATTTAGCCATAGATGAACAGTATGCTTATTTTTTAGTACATACAAATTATTATCCTGTTTAATCTTGTATATCAGCGGCTATAAAAAGGACACTTTTGGATAAAAATTGGATTTCTTTGATACGTATGCGATTTTGCTTGACAAATCGATGGGGGCATGGTATATTTAAACATGAGTGCATTACTAATTATAGATCCACAAAATGATTTTTGCCATCCCGATGGAGCATTATATGTTCCTGGAGCTCAAAAGGACTGTGAGCGTTTAGCTAAATTTGTAATTAATAATCAAAAAGACATACAATCAATATACCTAACCGAAGATGTTCACCCATATTATCATATTTCTCATCCTTCGTATTGGAAAACAGCCTCTGGAGAAACACCAGATGTGCTTACTACAATCACGTATGATGAATTTTTAAATGGTGATTATACAACAAATGATCCTAGTGTTGCAGGCTATGTTGAATTCTATCTACAAAACTTAGAAGCACGAGGTCGATACAAGTTGACGCTATGGCCACCACATTGTTTACAAGGTTCTATGGGCGTTGCTGTAGAAAAAAATGTGTGGGATGCTGTTCATGCATGGGAAAGGGCAAACAACGGTAAGAATATTACCTATATCGAAAAATCACCAAACCCAAACACAGAGCACTATAGTTGTGTGCAAGCAGAGGTACCTGATGCAAATGATCCAGGAACATGCACAAATTACGCTTTTATTAATGCTCTAAAAGACGAAAGTACTATATTTATTGCAGGGGAAGCCTTAAGTCATTGCGTGGCAAATACCATACGAGACCTATCTGTATATGTTCCTCTATCAAAGATGATTCTTTTAACCGACTGTGCATCTCCTATTCCCGGATATGAGTACGAAGCTGAGAAATTTATGAATGAAATGACTGCACGAGGTATGCAAACTGCCGTAAGCACCGAAGTGGTGGGTTCTTTAGTTAGTGTTTAATCGCAAATAATCACGTATAAACAAAAAAACGAACTATAACCAAGTAATAGTTCGTTTTTTCATTTTAAATAATTGTCTAATATATAGTGTAATTATATAGTATCTTAATGTACTGAGCCATTTATTGTTTTTTTAGTTACAAGTGTTTTACCTTGAACACTGAGGTTTTTACCGCCGATTTGTACATTTTTATTTGAAACTTTTATTTCAACGGCAAAAAACTCTTCAGCTCCAATTAGCTCAGGCTTATCGGTTGCGTTTTCACTTCCCTCTAACACTACTAAACTACCAGGAACTGCCCAGTCGCATTCGAGTGGTTCTACACAGTCGTTCCCGTTTTCATCTTTGTAATCAGCTGCTAAAAGCATACCGTGGCTTTCAATTCCACGCATTTTTCTTGGAGCAAGATTATAGGCTATAATTACATTTTTTCCTAAAAGTTCTTCTTCTTTTAAGTATGGAACAAGTCCTGAAAGAATTGTTCTCGTTGTATCTGTTCCGTCATCAAGAGTCTCAATATACAGTTTATCTGCTTCAGGATGTTTTTCAACTGTTTTAATTGTAGCAACTTTTAAACTTATATGTTTATTAAAGTGTTCTACAGGATTTTCTGCCATTACAATTTCAGGTGCGGCTTTCTTTTCTTTTTTCTTTTCCTGCTTTTTTTCATCTTTTTTTGTATTGGCTTCTTTCCGTTCAGCTTGAGTGCCACTATAGCGTTGTCTGTATTCATCAATTGCTTTATTATCTAAAGGTGTAAATACTATTTCTGAGTTTGTTACTGTTGTTAGACCTTCTTTTACTCCAAGATTATCCCAAAGTAGGGCATTTTCTTTGTTTTGTACGCCTATTTTTGCCGTACACCCAGACTTACCAAAAAATCCTAATACTTTTTCTGCATATTGAGGTATAAATGGATGAACCATTATCATTAAATCTTTTATGATGTAGCAAAGATCCCTAATTAAACTTGCAGCTGCCTCTGGGTTTTCGTTTCGAGTTTTCCAAGGCTCGCCATCTTGAAATGCTTTATTTGCAATGTCTGAAATAGCAAAAATTTCATGAATGGCATCTTTAAGGTTTGCCCATTCAAAGTATTCTGTAACCTTTTTTTCGCCTTCCAACACCTTTGCCCAAAGTTCATCATCAGATTTTCCCTCAGGTATTTTTCCGTCATAGTAGCGGCTAACAAAAGTTGTAGTTCTGTTTACTAAGTTTCCAAGGTTTCCAATTAATTCTGAATTTAATTTAACTTGAAAATCGCTCCAGGTAAATTGTGTATCTTGTTTTTCTGGGCGATTATAAAAAATATAAAATCTCCATGCATCGGCATTAATTCCAGATTCTTTTGCATCACTTCCAAAAACACCAACACCTTTTGATTTACTGAATTTTCCGTTTTCATAATTTAAGTATTCAGAACTACTCATGTGGTATAGTTTTGTCCAATCTTGTCCACTTCCAATTAGTGTTGATGGGAAAATAACGGTGTGAAATGGAATATTGTCCTTTCCAATAAATTGAAAAAGATCAACAGGAACGTTTGCATTTTCTGCTGTTGACTCACTTGGAATCCACCATGCTTTCCAGTCTGGAACATCGCTTTGTGCAATTTCGCCCTTATCTGCTTTTTCTTGCATGAGATTTGTAAGTGCATTGGTGATTGAAATATAGCCAATAGGGGCATCAAACCAAACATAAAAAACTTTATTTTCAAAACCTTCTTTTGGTACAGGTATTCCCCATTTTAGGTCTCTTGTAATTGCTCTTTCGTGTAAGCCGTCTCGAATCCAGCTTTTAGTCATTTGAACGGCATTCTTTGCCCATTTTCCTTTTTCGCTTGTTTCATTCATCCACGGACCGTATTCTTTTTGGATTCCGGGTAAGTCTATATAAAGGTGCTTTGTTGATCGAAGCTCTGGCGTTGCAGAACAGGTTAAGCACCTTGGCTCTTTTAATTCTGTAGGCTCTAAAAGTTTACCACAAGATTCACATTGGTCACCTCTGGCATCATCATAGCCACAGTGAGGACATGTTCCACGAACATAACGGTCTGCAAGAAACCTATCGCAGCTTGAACAAAAAAGTTGTTCTATTGTTTGCTCTTTAATAAAGCCTCTTTCATCAAGAGCCTTAAACATGTCTTGAACGATTACTGTTTGCTCAGGATCCGAGGTACGCCCAAAATGGTCAAAGTTTATGTTAAACCATTCGTAAATTTCTGTGTGTATAGCATTATAGTAGTCGCAAAGTTCTTTTGGTGTTTTTCCTTCTTCAAGTGCTTTTGTCTCTGTTGCTGTTCCATATTCATCAGTTCCGCATACATACAAAGTATCATAAAGGCGGCTTCTACAAAAGCGTGCAAATACGTCTGCAGATAATACTTGAATTAAATTTCCTAAGTGAGGAATGTTGTTTACATAGGGTAGTGCTGAGGTTATAAGTCGTCTATTCATAGAAAGTAGTGTACTATTTTTTTGCTTTTTTTGCAACAGCCTTTTTTTTGCCGACTTTTATGGTGAAGGATATAGTTTTTTCTGTTTCGTAGCCAGGCGATAAATCTATATCCCAGTAGAATATACCTGTATGTGCTTCGTATTGGCCTTCAAATGAGTTTGCTTGGCCCATTCTATATGTATAATACGGTTCCATTGAAAAAGCGCATTCTTCGTTTAGTTCAAAAACAAAACCAGTATTTACATCTACGTCTTCTAAACGTACAGACGAAACACCATCTTTATACATACAAAAGTTTTCTGTGTTTGGTTCATCTCGGCTGTCACTGCTTACTACTTCGGCTTTTAATAGCTCATTTTTGGCTGAAGTAAAAGATACATTATTTTCTACCGCGAATTTTGCTTTAAGGTTTTGGGTGCCTTCATTTTTTATTATGTATTGTACTAAAATACCATTTTCACTTAGGCTATAATTTTTTTTAAGTGTAACAGGTATTGAATTTTCACCCCATAGTGAGTTCGCAACAAGGCGTATGGAACTTTTCGCTCTGTTAAAACTTACCTCGTTGTATTCGATGGTTGCAAAACTAGCATTTTGAGCAACTCGACCGCTACTAAGTTTATTAAAATCCTGTTTTGAAAGTAAGTGATCTACAAACATTTTTTTTGGATATATGTCTGCGACCTTATCAAGTTTATGTATTCGTTTGCTTGCCAAACAGTAATTAATTGCGCTTTCCATTATATCGAGCTCAAAAAGCATTCCGCCTCTTTGCGAAATAAAAGCATTATAAGTATTAAAAAAGCATAAATATTCTTTTGCACCATCATGATTAAAATCAAACGAACTTGAATTTTCATTAAATTTATCTGCTTCTCTTATAAGCTTTTCAGCATTTAACAAACTTTTGTATGCATGAAAAAGAAGGTTTTTGTCACGTATGCCGCCTTGTCCTGTATACACATATGCAGAATGATTTTGTGCTTCAAATAGGCATTCACGTGCAGCTTTTTTTCTTGCCTTGTCACCTCTACATTGACTTACAAGACTACTTGTATACATCATACGTGAATATAATGCTAAAGCTTCAGGATATACTGCTAAAAAATCTCGAACAGTTGGGTAAATGGCTTGTGTTAGTGTTCCCGCATGAGCCACACAGGGCTCAACTGTCCATACAGCTATGTCGGAGCTACAACCAGCGGGTATGTAGGACTTATGTCTGTCCATATTAGTCTTTAAAAAATCGTAAGACGTATTAAAATTCACTGTAGCATCGTCTTTAATTAAGGCAATAAAATTATCAAACCAATCTGATTCTATTAACTCAAAAAAACTATCTACAGAATAAAATGCAGATACTACACTAGAAGTTTGTGTTTTTTGTAAATCACTTAAAAATTTTAAATATTCTGTAGGGGATTGCTTTAGGTGTGGTTTACAATTTTGATGCAATGGTATTACTGTTACTGTTCTACCTAAATCCTCTACGATGTGTGGTGTAAAAACTGATTGTGGGTGAAGTTGCCGCTGTGGAATAATTCTTGAATCCAAAAAGGTATATTCCATGGCACAAGTATTAAATGATGAAATGAGGGATGGATCCCATATGCTCTCATTGAGAAATACACCGCGTGGTTTTTTTCCTACTAGTTTTCGTATTAGTGTGGTTAAGCTCTCAATTTGGGCAACTCTGTCCGCAGGTAATATTAACGGTAGTACTGGCTCGTAGTATCCACCACCTAAAAGTTCAATTTGGCCTAAAGCTGTTCTTTCAGATAAAATTGATATAACTTCTGGATGATTTTTTCTAAGCCATTCGAGCACTATGCCCGGAATAAACAATGTCATTTTAAGGGTAGGGTGTGAACACAAAAATGAGAATATTTTTTTGTATTTTTTTAAGTATATATCACTGATGTTGTCGCAGATTTCTGCGCCTTCATTTGTGAAATTTAACCCAAAACATAAATTTATACCTTTCATATTTATCCGTAGAATTTAATAATATACCATATTCTTAATTTATTAAAGCCTAAAAAGCATTATTTTAGAAAATTAATTAAAAAATTTACTGCTTAGCCATGATACATTCCAGCCATACAATGCTAAAATTATGCATGCCATTCCTAAAAGCATTAGCGAGACTGTGTTAAAGTGCTTTGAAACAATTACAGATTCATTTTTACGATTTAAGCTGTAAAATAATATGGCTAAAAGATAAAAAGCACTTATAACTGTAATACCAATAATAAATGATATTGCAAGTGTTGTACCTTCACTTATTGCTAAATATACAGCAAAGAATCCTAATATAAATTCTCGTGTATCCATCTTAAAAAGAGAGGGCCATGCATTTTCTAGTAGTATCGAAAATAATATGAGAATTGCTAGCATTAAAAAAGGGAAAAGTATTTGAAACCCGTAAGGAATTAAAAGAAAGCGTAATAATAACCAAACAATAAGTATTGCAGCGCTTGTGCTAAATATGTTTTTTACATATGAAGTACCCATCCCTGTCGTGTATTCTGGAGATTCTAGTAAGTCTTTTATTCCAATTGCATATATCAAGCATGCAGAGGAAATAATAAAGTACATAAAAACTGTTTGAAAAATCATTCTGCTACCTCTTCGATTACATCTTCTGTTTTTTCATCTTTAGATTTTGATGATGTGAACATAGGTAAAATAACCATAAAAAGAGCCAGTAAAAATAGAGCCCCGGGAATACTACTCCATACAAATGCATAGTCGTCAAAAAATTGTATTGGCATTTGAATAAAAGCTATTCCACTTTGTGTTGGATATGAAATTGTTCCAAAAGAAAAAAATTCTCTAATAATGAAAAAAAGTAATGTTGCCATTGATATTGGTAGTAAAGGTTTATACGTAAACCTTGGATTTTCTTGGTTAGAGGTTGGTTTTGTTTTAAACAGAGTATCATATGCAAGTATCGAAAGGGGAATATGATACAGTATAAAACCAAGTGTTAATGCAATAATTGGTGAAAAAAAGCTTAAAACCAAATGAAATAAAACTGTAGTGAGGCCTGCACATAATAAGACTAGTGGCATACGATGCTTTTTTTCAAAATCTCTAATATAATTTGAAAAAATAATACTAACGCCAAAAACTATATTAAATGCTAGTAAAAGTACTATACCATAGCCAATATATGGCGGAGAAGGAACAAAGATAACTAAAGTGATTATAATGTGTAATAAAAAATTCTTTTTTGTCATTGCTCTGTATCTCCTTGAGATGTATATTCAGAAAATACCTGTGTAATGGTGTTTTCCCAATAAGAAAGCTGGTTTGCTGTTAACCCATGTTGATTTTCATATATCATTGTAGTTAAACCGGAAACACCTATAAAGTTTGTTGACCCATTGTTATGTAAAAAAACGGCAGGCACTGGCCCTGCAATTCCCATAATTCTAACTATACAGGTTTGCATAGTAATATTTTGATTTGTAACTACAGAATAAAAGTTACCCATGGTTGAAAGGGTATTTGTAATGGTTAAGGGTTCTGTTACCGTATATTGACCTTCATCATATGCATCTAAGCACACTTGTATATGTTGGGATAAAACTGTATTCGTGTTATCGCGTATAAATGTGGTTATAAAGAAAGCAGCAATAGTTATAAGTAAAAAAACAGTTATACATTGTTGAACCTTTTTTTTATGGTATCGTTTCACAACTATCTCCTCGCCATTTGAGTAAGTTCAAAGTTCTTTTTAATTTTTACGATGTAAGCCTTTGTCTCTGCTTGTAGAATTAATGGGCATATAGTGTTTAGTATGAGTATAACAAATAGTATTCCAACAGAAGAAGTTCCTGCTCCACATATAAAAAATGCAATTATTCCAGAGCAAAGACCGTAAAGTACTTTACCTTTTACAGTTAGAGGAGTTGTACCAAACCAACCAATTAAGAAAAAACTTGAGAACATGGTACCGCCAGTAAAAAGGGCCAGCAAAATGTCACCATTTCCTATTATATCCGCATAGGGGTACAAGCTAAACATGTATACTAAAAAAGAGTATGTGGCTAAAAATATGGTAGGCATTAATGATCCCAATGTTTTACTTAAAAATAGAATGGTTGAAACGAAGAGTGTGAGTGCATTAAATCTAAAAGCAGGTATAGGTGATCCTGAATCCCAAAAAAGTGTAATATATCCTTCAGGTACTGATAATCCTAAAGAATTAAATATTGTGGTGTTTAAGAAATTTGTAATGCGCACATCATAGCGTGCAACAGAAAGTAATCCATCGCTAAAAAGTCTCATACCAACATTTGTTTGTTGAACATGTTCAGGCTCTAATAAAAAATTGGGAAAAAAATCAGGTGACATAAAATAAAGTATTATAACTGTTAGTGCAATGGTATTAACCCAAGATTGAGCAAAATTGGTGAAAATAATTTTTTCCAAAAGTAAAACAACAAAGGTAATTACAAAAGCCGCTGCAGGAACATAGGTTGTAGGTAATAATAGCCCTATTAAAACGCCTTGCAAAAGTGTTGACCAGGACAGTTTGATGCCTAGTCCTTTTGCTGTATTATATGTTAACTCTGAACTAATTGCCGCGAGGACAATGAGTATCAATAATTGTAAAGATCCAATACCAGATGTAACAGCTAGCATAATAATATGAGGGATTAGACAAATCAGTGTAAGTTTTATCATTTGATTTATCGACATCTGTGAGCAACTAAATGGAGCGAGGGTTATTGAACTATACTTTTGTTTCATGGAGTTCCTCTTTTATCTGAGCTATTGTTTGAAAGAGCGGTAAGCGTGAAGGGCAGGTTGTATTACATAGTGCGCATTCATCGCATAGGATTGCTGATAATCGAATTTCATCATGCACAGTAAAATTATTAACTTTATGGCTATATAGAGTGTCAGGTAAAAGCCCTGCAGGACAGGTTTTTCTACAAAGCCCGCAGTGAATGCATAATGACTTTTCTTGGTCAGGAACGCTTTCCGATGTTAATAATGTTATACTTTTTAAATACTTTGTAACCGGAATATTTAAATCGTTTATAGCAGTCCCTTTTAAAAGTCCATTTATAACAATTTTTGAAGGAATCTTTTCGGTTCCTCCACAGTCTTCAAGTAGTTTTCGTATGGGGGTACCAATTTTAACAGAATAAATTCTTGTTTCATGCAAAGCTGGGCCATTAATTTCTACTAGAGTTCCTGTTACTGGTAGTGCATATACAATACCGTAGTATGTTGATAGCGCTGTTGTCGTATCAATACAAATTTTCATGTTTGCCGAAATAGTTTCTGGTATTGATTGTCTGTTTTTTTGCAGTAGATTTAATAACTTTCTTGTTGAAGCATTTGGATACAAATCACAGTTTACTGGAATAAAACAGTGCGGTGTTTCTTCTAAGATTTCCTTAATCTCATCATTAAAAAATGAGCTTGCATCTTTATTGTAAAAAAACACAATGCCGTCGGCATTCATTGCTCGCGCTGTTATTACACAGCCTTCAAATACTTCTTTTTGATATAATTCAACTGATGTATTGCACACTGTTGTGCTTGGGTCATAATCATATAAGAGTACACCAAGTGTTTTTTCAGTTGAACGTAACGATTCTATTTGGTCTGCTAGTGAGCCAATTTGCATATCTAAGGTATTTATGACACCTTGTTGTTTTATTTGCGTAACGATTCTAGAAGATGTATCATATTTCCAACTTCGAAGGCGAGTTTCTTTTCCTGTGTGTGTAAACTCACCACTCATTTTAATTACAATGCATTCTTCGCTACTTCCGTTTGGCATTGAACAGTTTTCAAAGCCATTAACAATGCCAGGAATAGGAGAGTGTATGTTTGAACCTGCCTGTCTTGATGATGCAATAAGTTGACCCTCGTATACGGTATCTCCAACATTTACAAATGGTTTGCATGTTGTAATACCATCTTGGCTTAGTGAAATATAGGCAGTAGAAGGAACATATGCTAGGTCTATTTTTTTATATGTATATTTTGGAAAATAAAAATTTTTATTTTTTTCTGTCATACCATTAACGCCTCTTTATTCTTAGTGAAATGAGCACATATAAAAAAAATGCACACGATATTAATAAAAAAACTACTGCTCCTTGTGGAGTTGAAATTGTTCCACTTTGAACATAGCCAACACGAGAAAATCCTCTTTGACTAGACAGTAGCTTTTCAGCTCCTGCATGTGTAGTGGCAAGTGCTTCATTTACGATGTTTTGAATATATGTATCATCAAACACTGCAACAACCTCGCGTTGCTCTTGTAAAACTACACCGTTTTGCACATAATCTACTCGTTCAACCGTGGTCCCCGGAAGAACTATGCTATTTATACTGTCTCCCAAACGCACATAGGGATACGTTTCAAAATGCCACGCAGTACTAATATAGTCAGTTAAATCGGGCAATCTGTCTGTGCTATTACTTTGTATTATTGACTCGTAGCTTTTAGCTGAAAAATCGCTTGAAACAGTATACCCCGAAGGGGCAGGAATATGCAAGGCTTTTTGTATATTTTTTTGAAATGGCTGCGCATTTATAAGTGCAAGTATTGTTAGTAGTGCAACAGAACATAAAGCTATGATTACATATTTTATTGTCATTATATCATTAAATCTAATACTTGTTGCACTATGAATCAAAATGGGCTTAAATGGCGATTTTTGATAGATGTTTTTTTTAAGTCTAAACATTATATAGAGTAATGAAAGTGATGCCAAGCTTGTAATAATTAATAGCAGCAAACCTCTAAATCCCAAAAGAATGGAACTTAAAAATAATAAAATAAGTGAGGCAATAAAAAACAGGTTTTTTACTATTTTTTGTCTAAACTGCTGTCTATTCCAAAATTTCTGCAAGGTAAAAACAGCAAATGTAAACACACAAACAGCGGCTGCAATGTGGTAAAAGGGCGAAACAAAACTATATAGAATAAAAGGAATTTGAATACATAAAAAGTATGCTTTATTTTTGCTATAGAATGCTAAAACAAGTGTTAAAAGAGTAGCTACAACCATAGGAATAAATGGGATTGTTGTTTGTGAATCAAGTCCCCATGAAAACTCAAAATCTTTTAAGGCTGTGTATACCGAACGAATACTTTCATGTGGTATATAATACAGTAAGTAGTTTTTATCCTGATCAAAAAAATATGAGTGCTGTAATTGTTCGTATGAAAAGAGTGAAGAGAACTGATGATATTGCACTGGTGCTAAAGCAGATGGTAGTGGAAAATAATCATGGTCGGGGTATAAAACATCATGTATGTGTTCAGCTTCCAATGCTTGTCGAACGCTATGCACATCTGCATCTATATCAACATAAAGCACATTGTACTTTTCCCAAATTTGTGCAGTCGGAACAATTCGAAACATAAAGAGAAGACATAATGATAACAGTGCTACAAGTATTGCACCGTAAAACAAGGTGTTTTTGTTCATACTTTTTCCGATTTTTGTTTATTTGGTTTCTCTTATAAAACAGAAAAGCCCATGCCCACAAAGAACCCTAATAGACAACCTACTACCACTTCAAGTGGTTTATGTCCATGAACTTCTTTTATAGGTTTAAACTCAATAATTTCTTGTTGCTGAAGGGTTTTGCCTATTTCGTTAATTTTGCTGGCTTGTAAACCACTTGCACGGCGCACACCAAGTGCATCCCTAATAACTACTAAGCTAAAACAACAAGCAAGTACAAACACATCAGTGTTTACTCCCGAAGAAACCCCTATGGCTGTAGTAACAGAACATACCAAAGCAGAATGGCTAGAAGGCATACCACCAGTACGCCAAACCAATAGTGCTACGAGTTCACGTATATCTTTGATTTTTCCGAGCAGCAGTGCAACAACTGTTTTTATAAACTGAGCTGTTAACCAACTTAATATTCCAGATAAAAAAACTGGGTTTTGAAACAATATAGATAGTTGTCCTTTTATACTTGTCAGCATAGTATATATTGTACCAGTATGCTAACTTTTGTCTAGTAGTTTGCTTGCAAAAATCGTATTTTTTAGTATATAATATAATTAAGTATGATTTTTTTTGAGTTTATTGTCGGCGAAGATGATGTTGACAGACGTATAGATAGGGTTACTAGAAAGTTCTTAAAGACTACTCCTCTTTCAGTTATATATAAAAATATTCGAAGTGGTTTTATTCGCGTAAATGGCTTAAAAATTAAAAATGACTATAGAGTTCAAAAGAATGATGTTGTTTTTATTGAAAAAAACTTTTATAACAAGAACACAAGTGCTGTATCAATAGAGAGAGAAAAAGATAGTCTTCCGTGTTTAGACATTGAAGTTGTATTTGAAAATGAGCATGTAAAAGTGTTTAATAAACCGTATGGGATGCTCGCCCAAGGTGCCAATAATGGCGAAGTATCACTTGATGCTTTTGTAAAAGATGAGTACCTACAAAAGCAAAAAATGGGAAAGCATAAAAACTCTCTTTCTTTTTTACCCGGCCCGCTACACAGGATTGATAAATATACAACGGGCTTGTTGGTATTTTCTCAAAGTTTAAAAGGTGCCCAATATGTTAGTGAAGCAATTTCTTCTAGGTTTGTAAAAAAGCAGTATATTTGTGTGTTATCAGGCTCTCTAAAAAATGATTGTATCTGGGAACATTATATTGAAAAGGACAATCCTACACTAGACAATGGGTTTGTTACAGTACAAGCACGTGAGGGTAAAGTTGATCGTGCAAAGTATGCAAAAACTATAGTTACACCCTTGGCTCATGGTGTATATTTTGGTGAGGACATTACACTTGCTAAAGTATCTATCGAAACAGGTAGAACCCATCAAATTCGGAGTCAGGCATCTAGCAGTAAGTATCCCTTACTTGGAGACAGTGCATACGGCTATAAGGGAAAATCTCGTACTTTTTTCTTACACGCGTGGATGTTATTCTTCCCAGATGACAATCCTTTAAACATACCTGAAAAACTTATTGCAAATTTACCTCTTTCTTTTAAAGATTTTGTCAAACAACACTTGCCGAACTTTACAATTCCATCGTATAATTAAATAAGATGGAAATACTAAACAACATTGTTTCAATTTTTAAAGGCATAACGGTCATGGCTCTTGTAGGTGGCAGCGGAACGGGCAAAAGTTTTAGAGCAAAGCTATTGGCTCAAAAACATAATGTTGACGCACTTATTGATGATGGCTTACTGATTCAAGATGATAAAATACTTGCAGGACATTCCGCAAAACGTGAAAAATCATTTTTGGCGGCTGTGCGTGTTGCAGTGTTTGATAATAAGGAACATCGTGATGCCGTTGCTCGAGCAATAAAAAAACATAATTTTAAACGCATCTTAATTTTAGGAACTTCTGATAAAATGGTAAATAAGATTGCTATGCGTATTCAATTACCAGTTCCTACAAAAATTATTCGTATAGAAGATATAGCAAGCCAAGAAGATATTGAAAGGGCTATACGCTCAAGACATGTAGAGGGAAAGCATGTTATACCGGTACCTTCACTAGAAATTAAAAGAAGCTACCCTCAAATTTTTTATGATTCTATACGCGTAAAGCTTGCAAAAAAAACACCTGTAATTACACCGAACAACACAAAGGTTTTTGAAAAATCTGTTGTACGCCCAGAGTTTTCTAAAAAGGGTCGTGTAAGTATTTCTGAAACTGCTTTAAGTCAAATGGTTATGCATTGTGTGAGCGAATTCGATGCAGAGGTAGACATTAAAAAGATAACCATTAAAACTAATACGCAAGGTTATAAAATAATTATTACCACTGATGTTCCTTTTGGAACTCAACTTGCGGGTAAAATTCATAGCTTACAAAAATATATTATCGAAAATATTGAACACTTTACAGGTATTTACATTGAAGAGGTAAATATAATTGTGGATAAAATAACTCGTTAAATTGATTTTCGATTTTGAAGTCGTTTAGGTTTTTTTTGTGTTTTTACGTGTATTCCAAGTTGCTTTAAACACGCTTTTATTGCAAACTCAAGTTCTGTTCGTTGTGGGTTCATTGGCAGAACAAAATTTCTACAAGCCTTCCATGTAGATGTGTATAGTTCATGCACTTCACTTCGACTTAAACTATTGGTATTGTCTACGATGAGGCAAACAAAGTCAAAAATAAAATATGATAACTTTTCTCCTAATCGCATGTTTTTTGATTCTTTAGATAGCGAATCAAGTTTTTTTAGGCTTTCAAAATAGTTTGTTCTAAAAGCAGGGTTTTCTAGAATAATGTTGGTTGCAGCGGGCTGCAGCGCGTTGTAAAGGCCTGTCTGTATTGCCAATGATACAATATCGTGTGAGTAGGTTGAGTGTATTATTTTTAATAGTTCTTCAGTAAGGCGAGAGGCTGAAATTTGTGTTAAGAGGTGCGACTGCTTTTCTATTTTTTTTCTTACTAAATAGGGGATTGCAAAACCGGTGGATGATGAATACTTTATTGCTCTAAGCATGCGTACGGGGTCTTCCAAAAAAATAGTCTTTAGTGGTATAACAGGAACTATTTTTTTCTTTTGAATGTCTTTTACTCCATTTACATAATCAATTATTTGGCTTTTTAGTGGATCATAAAAGAGTGCGTTCATTGTAAAATCTCGCCTGAAAACATCTTCATCCATCGATCCAAATACATTTTCTGATTCAATTTGCTTTTTAGATCTAAATGTTGTTACTTCAAAAATTGTTTGTCCATAAAAAACATGTACTATTCTAAAGCGTTTACCGATTATGCGTGAGTTTCTGAATATTTTTTTTATTTTTGTTGGTGTTGCATTTGTAACAAGGTCAAAGTCTTTGGGTTCTTTTTGTAAAAGTAAATCGCGAACCGCTCCTCCAACAATATATGCTTCAAATCCATAATCGCGCAATTGACGTATTGTCTTGATAGCATTGGGGTCTATAAGTGAGTTTTTTATGCAATGTTCTTGTTCTGTGTAAATGACAGCTGTTTTTACAGGCCTGCCTTTTTTATTTTGAGAGTATCTATATAACACGTGAACATATAATAGACCTTTGTTGTAAAATCGTCAAGGGGCTATAGGCTTTCTATCCAATTAAAAAATCCCTTAACATCATGAAAATCCCTGACAAAATATCTATGATGTTCATCAGGGA
>CAYJMR010000042.1:0-15980 GCA_964371375.1 uncultured Treponemataceae bacterium | reverse complement strand
ACACCGTTTCTGCCACCAATTTTATTTAGCTCAGTCATAAGTTCGAGGCCGCCCATTTTCTTACCGTTTACAGATACAGGGATTCCTTTTACAAATTCCATTTCAACATACTCACCACTTTCTTGTGCTTTTTCGGGAGGAGTTGTAAGCTTTAACATTCTATCATAGTCGGGCTCATTTTTAGTTTCTTCAAGTTCTAAACCTTCATGCGAAAGGTGCCAAATATTTTCATCTCGACTATATGAATCTTCTTTTTTTGTAGGAAGTGTAATACCTCTTTTTTCAAGAAAAGCAATTTCGTCATCGCGGCTTTCCATATCCCATTTTGGGTCACGCCATGCAGCAATAACTCTAATATCAGGTGCAAAAGCTTTAATTGCAAGTTCAAAACGAATTTGATCGTTTCCTTTTCCCGTTGCCCCATGACAAATAGCAACAGCACCCTCTTGCCTGGCATATTCAACTAGAATTTTACCAATTAAAGGGCGTGCAGTAGATGTTCCCATAAGGTATCTATCTTCATAAATAGCATTTGCCTTTACCGCAGGGTAAATGTATTCTTCAATATACTCCTCTCTGGCATCAACTACATAACATTCAATAGCACCAGTATCTAAAGCACGTTTCTTTATTACATCCCAGTCATCATTTTGACCTAAGTTAATACAAACAGCTATAACGTCATAGTCATAATTTTCTTTTAACCAAGGAATAATTACAGTGGTGTCAAGTCCGCCAGAATAGGCAAGTATAATTTTTTCTTTACTCATTTTTTTTCCTTACTGCATTTTTGCATAAATATACACAAATAATACCATTTTATGTACATTTATGCAATAGGTTTAAGAAAATTAATATGTGAAATCAACAGCTTGTCGGTTATGTGCAGTTGCTCTAATATGTGCAACAACCTTTTGATGCTCAGGGTGCTCATCATAGGCCTTTAATCCTTCAAAGTCATCAAATGTAGCAATGAGTACAAAGTCATGACAAGTTACCGATTCAAGCTCATTTAAACCTATTTCCATAGATTTTAGTGAAGGAACCTTCCCTACAAGAGCTAGTCCTTTTTCTTTTGCAATATTAGCGTTTTCTTGTGCAGTTCGTCCTTCTGCATCTTTAAAATCAAACATAACAATGTGTTTAACCATAGTTTACTCCAACGATATAAAAATAGCGATTTATACCATAGTATAAATCGCTTATAATAATTATGCAAGTACTTTATAAATAAGTCTAGCGAATATTAAATTTACCAGTTGTCATAGTACTACCTTCTGAGTGTACATCAAACCATATGGCATCATTACCGCTTGTATCTAGAGCACTGTAAAAATCAGCTAAACTATCAACTTTTTCATCATTAACAGCAGTAATAATATCACCTGCTTGTAAACGTAATGCAGCTGCCGGTGACTTTGCTAAAATACTTGTTACTACAATACCTTCAACCTTAGAATCTGCCTGCAATTCTTCTCGTATTTCATCAGTTAAAGGAGCTGCTACAAATCCTGGCCAAAGTTTAGAATTATCTGTTGTAGCCTCTTCGTCTCGCTCTTCTATTTGAACTTCAACTGTAAGCGTCCTTCCACCTCTTATGAGTTCGAAGTCCGCTGTTTTTCCAGCTTCTAAGTCACCAACTTCTCGTACAAGTTGATCAACATCTCTGACTAACTTTCCATTCAAAGCAGTTATATAGTCTCCAGCTTGAATACCTGATTTTGCGGCAGGTGAATTAAGGAAAATTTGTGCAACAAAGGCACCTTCAATATCATCAACATCAAGCTCTGCTTTGTATACGTCGGTAACTTCAACAAGTGAAACTCCCATCCAACCATAGGTAACTTTACCATCTCGGATAAAGGCATCAATAGTTGATTTTACATTATTGATTGGAATTGCAAAGCCTAAACCTTGTGATCCCCCTGAAGAAGATGCTATCCAGGTGTTAATTCCAATAACTTCACCATAAATATTAACAAGTGGTCCACCAGAATTACCTTGGTTAATTGCTGCATCAGTTTGTAAAAAGTCGCTAATGTTTCCTATTCCACCACCTGAGCGGCCTGTTGCACTGATAATTCCTTGTGTTACTGATTCAAAATAGCCTAAAGGTGAGCCCATTGCTATTGCAATATCACCAGTTTGAACCATGTCTGAGTTACCTAGCTTTGCAACAGTTAAATTATCATTTGATTCAAATGAAACAAGTGCAATATCTTTTCTCGCGTCGGTTCCAACAAGCTCAGCTTCAAAATCTCTATTATCGTGTAATGTAACCGAAATTTCTGTTGCGCTTCCTACAACATGGTCATTTGTTAATACATAGTAGGTATTTCCGTCTTTTCTAACTATAACACCTGATCCTAAACCTTCTTGGGAATATTCTCTAGGTTCACTCTCTTCTTCTTCTTGTGGGTTACCAAAAAAGAAAAATGGAAATCCACCACCGCCACCAAAAGGTGAAGATTCTGCTATTCTTGTTTCTACGGTGTCGATTTTAACTACTGCGGGAAGAACTTCGCTGGAAACTGAACGAAAAGCTGTTTGTAAAAGTTCTGCTACTGCTAGTGCATCTGCGGGCATTTCAACTACAGGACTTGAGTCTGCAAAGACTGTTTGTGCTCCACCCAATCGATTACAAGACATTGAAACAAGTAAAAAACTTATCACAAATGTTGCCGCAAAAGTTAAAATGTACTTTGATCGTTTTTTCATACTAATAAGCCTCCATATTTTATGAAACATATATTTAATATAATACAAAAATATTAAAATAACCTTAAAAAAAGAATTATTTTGTAGAAATAGTTAAAATTTCCGTTCGGTCTCTAAAAACAGCAATCGTATTTTCATAATGACTTGAAAGTTGACCATCGGCGGTAACTACAGTCCAACCATCATCTAAGAGTTTCACATCACCTGTACCAATATTGATCATTGGTTCAAGAGCTAACACCATTCCAGCTTGTATTCTTGGATTTGGCCCCTTATAAAGATAATTTGGAATTGAAGGTTCTTCGTGCACATCTAACCCTACTCCATGTCCACAGTACTCGTGAACAACTCCATATCCTTTTGAATCAGCAACATCGAAAATGGCCTCACTTATATCACGTATTCTGTTTCCAACCTTACATGCATCGAAACCTGCAAAAAAACATTTTTCGGTAATTTCCATTAATTTGTAAGCCTCATCACTAACCGTTCCTATTGCAATGGTACGAGAAGCATCGCTATAAAAACCATTTAAATCTATTCCTACATCAATTGAAACAATATCTCCGCTTTTAATATATTTAGACTTTTGTGGCACACCATGAATAACTTCATTATTTATAGAAACATTTGAAGCTCCTGGAAAATCTTGACTATACCATGCCGGTACTCCCCCATGTGTTTCAATAAACACTCTACATAGGTCATCTATATCCATTGTGGACATTCCGCTTTCAACTTTTGGTAATACATAGTCAAAAAGTTTTGCCAATAAAGCACATGAGGTTTTAATGCCTTCTATTTGATTTTCATTTTTTAATCTAATCATACTCTTGCCTTTTGTAAAATTTTTGGGACACGCACAGAGGAGTCAAGATTTATGGCTTCATTAAGGCATATCTTTGCTGTTTCACTATCCCCTATTCGCATATACGCTGCAGACATTTTTAATAAAATGGCTGCATTTTCTTTATTTCCAAAACCTAAATCTAGTGCACTTTCCCATGCATCTAGAGCTAATTCATCATTTACTGTGCCTTCAATTTTGTACCGTAAAATATCTCGCGTAAAGCTCATTACTTCGGGAAAAAAAAGCTTAAAATACGCGTAACTATATTCCATTGTAATGATTTGTTTTAATAAAAGGTATGCATCATAATACTCATCTCTAAAGGTAAGCTCTTCTGCTAAAATGAAACCATAATCCATAAAATCTTCACGAGTAAACCATTTAGATAATGTAAAATTTGCTTTTTCTGTATTAATTTTCTTAAATGCTATTACTGCATCGTCTTCCCTATTATGCATTAAGTCCCAAAAAATAAGTTTACAAAAACTCTCTTCATCGTTTCTTTGCACAAGCCACTCTCGATATGAGAAAGAGTTTTCATTTTTTTTGCCTTTTTCGTATCGATTTTGCGCAAAGGGAATATCAAAGCTTGCTTTTTGATGTAAGTCTATAAGGGCTTCATAAGCAAGCAATAGTAAATGAAACTGTGTTGCATCTGCACCCGAAACATCTGGATGTAACTTTTTGGCCTTTTTTCTGTATGCTCTTTTTATTTCTGAAATACTTGTACCGGGTCTAACGCCAAGTATTTTGTAATAATCATTCACCCAAGTTTTTTCCCAACATGTGTCGCATAGCCAGGTGTATCAATTATATCAAAATAATCAATTACCATCCCTTCTTTTTCCATTGCATGCATAGTTAGTCTACTCATCTTGCTTGAAGAAAAGCCATTTTTTACAACGAGTGCACAACCTTTTTTACCTGAAAGACTTCCGTGTGTAGATAAAATTTCAGTCATTTTTTCGGGCAATTTTGCGCCAATAAGTCCTGCGGGAACGGTTACAACAGTAACATAATCGAACATAGCCATATGAAGATTTATTGCATCTTTATTATTACATATGGTTACTGTATGCCCTTTTGCAATAGCAGATTTTTCTAGATTCTTTAATATATCATTATGCTTTTTATTTCTTTCTAATAAAAAGTGTAAAATTAAAATTCGCATACAGTCTCCCAAGTTGTGATTTTAAGCCAATTTGTACAGCTGCTCTATTTGTTTTTCACCAACGAGCAACACGGAACAAGGTGCATTTTGCATAATGAGCCTATATGTTTCTCGCAATGTTTCATGTCCGCCGTCTGCTTTTTCAGCTCCACCAATTAAAATTAGATTTGCTCCAATCTCATCGGCATAACTTACTGTTTCTGACCAAACTGCACCAGATCGGAGTTCGGTTTCTATTTTTATATCTTTTGCATTTGCAAGTTCTGTAACATATTCTAAATATCTCATACCATCAGCCCGTAAACTTTCTTCATATTCAGAGCTTTCTTCAGTGACAAAGATTTTACTTAATGTAAGCTGCTTTAAAGTTGCCGTGTCTACAACATAAATCACTTTAACATTGCACCGATATAGTTTTGACATGAGGATTCCATATTGCGCTGCATGAATAGATTCTTCAGATCCGTTAACAAGAATTAAAATTTTTTGAAATAGTGGTTTTATCATATAAGAGATTCTCCTTTTTTAGCCTTAAGTGATTTTAGTACAAATACATTTTCTCTTTCTCTTTCTTCAAGTACACTTTCTATATACTTCTTTGTTTCAGAGGTTTGCGGTATAACCATTTTATCTAACGCATTTACTCGGCGTTGTGTTTTTTTAACTTCCGTTGCTAGCCTCCATACAATGGTACGTATTGAAGCCATTTCGGTCAAGAGTTTCAGTAACTCAAAAAAATCAACCATAACTTTATCAGTATCTGCAAAAGAATCTACAAAAGAATAAAACAACTGTCTTTTAGGAATATCTACAGAAATACTTGAAAAGTCCATACCAGCTTTAATAATAGGTTTTTCAAGTATTCTAAAATCATAACTTACAGCGTGTGATATTCGCTCAACCCTGTCTGTTCCTACAGCCATGAGCATATGTTTTAAATCAGGATAAGCATTTTGAATGCACTTGTCAATTTCTCTTTCTAAAAGTTTAACTTGCTCAACCATTTTCATTAGTTCCATAACAAGAATTTCACGCTTTTGTTCAAGTAGTTCATAACCATCTTTTGAGATAGAAAGCTGTTCTTTTATTTTGAGAAGATTTGACTTTGTTGGAGCAACATTCAAACGAGCCATTTATTCTCCCTCTTTAGGTAAATACTTTTCAATTAATTCAGGATTAATTCTATATAAATCAGATTTTGGTAACTCAGAAAGTATACTCCAACCGATTAATAAGGTTTCTTCAATTGTTCTATTTTCATATTCGCCTTGCGTTAAGAACTCTTTTTCCATTCTATCGCCAAATTTTAAATATCGTTTATCTGCATCAGATAGTTCTTCAGAACCAATAATTGCAGCTAAGTTTCTGATATTTTTTACTTTAGAATAGGCTGCAAAAAGTTGACTTGCAACATCTTTATGATCTTCCCTTGTCATACCTTCACCAATACCATCTTTCATTAATCGTGAAAGACTTGGAAGGCCTGAAACTGGAGGGTACATACCTTTTTGAGAAAGCTCTCTATCAAGTACAATTTGACCTTCTGTAATATACCCTGTAAGGTCAGGTATTGGATGTGAAATATCGTCATTAGGCATTGTTAAAATTGGAATTTGAGTAATAGACCCACTAGAGCCTTTAATTTTACCTGCCCTCTCATATAACTCTGCAAGGTTCGAATAAAGATATCCTGGATATCCTTTTCTTCCTGGAATTTCACCACGAGTAGTCGATATTTCTCGTAAAGCTTCACAATAGTTTGTCATGTCTGTCATAACTACAAGTACGTGCATCCCCTTTTCATAGGCAAGATACTCAGCGGCAGTTAAAGCACATCTTGGTGTAATAATACGTTCAATCGAAGGTGAGTCTGCAAGTGACAAAAACATTGCAACTTTTGACAATACACCTGACTCTTCAAAGCTTTTAATAAAGAATTGAGAAATATCGTATTTTATACCCATACCTGCAAAAACCATAACAAAGTCTTCATCTGCACTTCGAATTTTTGCTTGTCTAATAATTTGTGCTGCAAGCCTATTATGTGGTAAACCATCTCCTGAAAAAATTGGGAGTTTTTGTCCACGAATAAGAGTGTTCATTCCATCAATGGAAGAAATACCTGTTTGAATAAAATCTTTAGGATAAATTCGTGCATATGGATTTATTGGACATCCATTTACATCCATCTTTGTAGATGAAATGATATCAGGGTATCCATCTAAAGGCTTTCCAAGACCTGAAAAAACACGCCCCAAAAGTCCTTCGCCTACTCGAAGTTCCATTGGAGTATCTAAAAACTCAACAGTAGTATCTGCCAAATCTAAGCCCGACGTTGAGCCAAAGATTTGAACCACTGCATATTCATCATTTAAGTCAATTACATTTCCTGTTCTTTTCACACCAAAGCGATCTCGAACAGACACGTGTTCTCCAAAGAAAACATTTTCACTTCGGCGAACTACAACAATAGGACCATCGACGAGGTTTATACCTCTATACTCCATTCCTCTCATTTTGTATCCACCTTTTTATAAATTCTTTCCATGGAAGCTAATTCATCTTCCATCCTTTTTTCAATTGCCTTTATGTCATCAAGTTTATCATTTGGAATTGTCGTTTTAATACGGACAATTTCTTCACGTACGCTCATTGAAGTAAGTTTTAATAAAGGTGCTCCATTTTTTATGAGGGCCTTTGCCTTCTTATAAAAGTTCATCATAAGTTGCAAAATGAGTATTTGTTTTTCTGGAATAGAATACACGTCAATTGCATCAAAGGCACTTTGTTGTAAAAATCCATTTTTAAGCATTTCTGCCAAAATAAGTACTAGCCTATCATTATCTGGAAGGGCATCAGGACCAATAAGGCGAACAATTTGCTGGAGTCTCTCTTCTCGTTTTAATAAGTCAAGTGCTTCAAGCCTAATTGTGGCCCAACGAGGATCAAACTTATCCCACCATTCTTTTACCTCTTGTGCATATTCAGAGTAGGATTCTATCCAACCGATAGCAGGATAGTGCCGTGAGTTTGCAAGCTCTCTATCCAAGGCCCAAAAGCAACGTATAAAGCGTTTTGTATGTTGAGTAACTGGTTCCGAAAAGTCTCCACCAGGAGGTGAAACTGCACCAATAATCGATACAGAACCTTCCCCACCGGAAAGTGCAGTAATACGGCCAGCTCTTTCATAAAACTCTGCCAAACGAGTTGGTAAATAAGCTGGGAAACCTTCTTCAGCGGGCATTTCTTCCATACGCCCTGAAAGTTCACGAAGTGCCTCAGCCCACCGACTAGTAGAGTCTGCCATGATTGCAACATGCATTCCCATGTCACGACAATATTCTGCAAGTGTTATACCTGAATAAAGCGAAACTTCACGCGCAGCTACCGGCATGTTTGAAGTATTTGCAATAAGAATAGTCCGTTCCATAAGGGAGCGACCTGTTCTTGGGTCAATAAGTGAAGGAAACTCTGTAAGAACATCAGTCATTTCATTTCCACGCTCGCCGCAACCTATGTAAACAATAATATCTGCATCACACCATTTTGCAACAGCGTGTTGTGTCATAGTTTTCCCAGTTCCAAAACCACCAGGAATTGCTGCTGTTCCACCTTTTGAAAGTGGAAAGAAAACATCAATAACGCGTTGTCCCGTAACTAAAGGTTCTGTAACAGTTAGCTTTTTTCCATACGGACGAGGCTTTCTAACCGGCCAATATTGGGCTAAAAATATTTCTTCACCGAGCTCAGTAACGGCAATAACTTCTTCAATTGTATAATCGCCTTTTGCAGCTATTTTTGTTAACGTTCTACCCTTTGTTAGAGGGGGAACCATAATTTTATGATTTATTGAAGATGTTTCTTGTACATCACCGATAATCATTCCCGGTGATATTGCACTACCTTCTGTAAGAGTCGGATTAAATGTCCATTTTTTTTGCGCATCAAGAGGCGCTGCTCGCAACCCCGGAAGCAAAAAAGCACCCATATCATCATACATGGTTTTTAGTGGACGCTGTATTCCATCATATATGGTGCCAATTAAGCCAGGTCCAAGATGAACTGAAAGAGGTCTTTGTTGTGAAACAACTTTTTCACCAATACACATTCCAGTATTATCTTCATATATTTGTATAGTAGCAATTCCTGCCTTAAGGCGAATAATTTCTCCGATTAATTTTGCTTGACCAACTTCAACCACATCGTAAAGTCCGCATGCATCGAGCCCTGATGCGTATACAATTGGGCCTGAAATTCGTGTAATTTTTCCTTCAATCATTCAGGTAATCTCCCACAAAAAAGAGCTGTTGTTAATTCATAACTATTTTTATCAATTATTTGATCAATTAGCTCTCCGATAAAAACTCTACAAAGACGGGACTTATCTTCTGATTCGATAATCATACCTTCTGCCTCACCGTACTCTGTTTTTAATGAACTCTTTAAAACTGCGTCCATTTCAACGCATTCAATTATTAAGTCCGATTTTAAGTCAGCCTTTATAAGGCTAAGTATATCTTCTGTTTTAAATCCTGCTACTTTTATACGCACCTTACAGCCTTCAAGATAGTCCTTGTATCGTATAAACAGGCTTTTAATTAACTGTAATTTTTTATCTTTCGATAAATTGCCTAGGTATTCCACTATAGCCTTTAGAACTTCATTCTTTTCAAATTCAACAAGATAACGTTTTCGTTCAAGAGGCATTGCTGCAGCTAAATCTCTTTTGTGAATTTCAATTCTTTCATCATAAAAATGAGTTTTTTCTTTAGTAACTTCGGCTACTCGTTCTTTTACCGCAGCCAGTATTGCTTTACACTCGGTTTCCGAGTTAGATAAAATACGCTCTGCTTTTTTTCGAGAATCTTCAAGTATTTCTGAATCAATTATTGCCGTTGAACGAAGTTCTTCCATTATATCTTTCTCCAAATAAACGTTTCAGTACTAAACATGCCATGTAAGGCATGAAAATACCAACTCTATACGTGAATACCTATAGCTTCTCGAATAGACTCTGTAAGAGTTTTTCGCCCTTGAACATGTCCGTGAATACCGGGTATTTCAACAATAAGAGGATAATCCCCTTTCATTTGCCACTGTAAAAGTTCACTTTGTAACATATCTGCTACATTTTCAGTGAGTATCAAAACTTTTGGTCTCTCGTCAGCAGGTAAAGAAGGCGTGTTTTCACTGCCCTTTCCAGTAACCCTATTAAACGAGTCCAGTGCTTCATTTCGGTTTACTACGGTTATCCCGTCAATGCCTACCAAAGAAAAGGCAAGCACCAACTCGTGATCCCCGATAATATAATACTTCACAAGTATAACACTCGTTTTATAGTACAAGTATGAGAAGAGCTACAAGGAATCCCCACAAACAAACACCTTCTGCCAAACCTACGAATGGAAGTGCTTTACCTGATAAGTTTTCGTTTTCACTCATAGCACCCATAGCTGCGGCACCAATTTTTCCTACTGCTAATCCACCACCGATACAGGCTGCACTTACCGCAACAGCTGCTGCAATAGCTTTAACTGCAGCTGTATTATCTGCTTCTGCACTACCTTGCGCAAAAACAGCACTCACTGCAAACAAAAGAAATAATACAATAATCCCTACTTTTTTTTGATTCATTCATAACTCCTATAGTAATATTATTTATATTTAAACTGAAATGGAATAAATTCCTTTCCGGTTTCCGTGAAAAATTTTGAAAAGAACTCGTAGTACTGAAGCCTTATTACTTGTATTGAGACAATCATTCCCTCTAACACAATAACAACTACGTTCCCAACAATTTGTACTAATATTTCTGCCGGTACTCCGCCAGAGTGACCAACAACTTCCATCATTGTGTGAATAATAAATCCTAAAACGGCATGCGCAAGTGCAAACGCTCCAACGCGCAAAAAGCTTACCGTATTCGATAAATAACTCGACACTACTTCAATAATTTCTACAAAACCTTCAATAATTGAAGCGCCTACACCATCGGGAAAAACGGGATGATGTTTTTCGATGATGGCTTGTAATGGGTGTGCGGCAAATACTCCAAAAAGAGAAATACCAATTACAATCCAGTCATATACTTGAATTGAAGAGCCAAATGCAAAGATTCTGATTACCATATAAATGACATACCAAAAAAACACTGCACCCGATAATCCTGTTTTTCCAAACAAGGCTTTCCCTATTCTTCCTAAAGATATTTGATTTATAATATTAATAATCAAACCAGTTGAATTAATTAAAAAGCCTACACCAATTGTAAATAAAAAGAATGTAAAGAGAGTGCTAATACTTTCTGAAGAAGGCATTAGTGTTAAAATATGGTTATGTGGGTCTCCATACAAACTTGTAACAAATTGACCTAATGGCGCTAACACATTTGGGTTAGCAAAGAATTCTCCAGTTAAAAGTCCCATAAATGTGCTGGCACAACCTATCGCAACAAAAATAGGTCCATAATCAGGTGAAATAGGGAATTTTTTTATTACGCCCTTCATCATAAGGATTCCAATAAGCACAAATACAAGCCCTTGGCCCGCGTCACCAAACATTATACCAAATAGTAAAATAAAAAAGAAGGCTACAAAAGGAGTTGGGTCAATAGTACCATATACGGGAGAACCAAATCCAAAAATTAAGCGCTGGAAATTACCCACAAGTTTTCCGTGAGTAAGCTTTACAGGAACTGTTTCACGCCCTTCTTTTACCGATGGTACTTCATTTGGCTCGTATTGTCTAAGAGCAATACGCCCTTCAGTTAAATTATCTAAATCTTTCATTAGCACAACACATTCACTTGCAGGAACCCATCCGGTTACCCTATATACAAGTTGAGTTGACTCTAACCTAGTTTCAAGAGCTTTAACTTGTGACCCAATTGATAGGCATTGTAATAATCTAATAATTTCTGCACTATGAGTTGTTGCATAACTTTTACGTTCGGTTGCAATCACTTGCAATGCTTTTTCTTCTTCATAAGTTTGTGCCTTTAACTCTGCTAAAACATCATCAGGAATTCCTTTAAAGTTTTCAGGAATTTCTAATGGAACAAAACCATAACGCTTTAGTTCGGCATCAAGTGCAAATCGTCCCTTTTTAGAAGAGGCTGCAACAATTCTTGTTTTATCTGCTCCTAATGGTATGATGACAGCTCTATTCGCTAAGTTAAACATTAACTCATCAACAACATTTGGATCTATTTTTCCTATTCGAAGTGAGAGAAAAGAAAGATGTTCTAGTTCTGTATATGGTACTTTGAGGTTTGCAAATGCATTAGCCTCATTATATGCATCAACTACTTTCTTCTTATTCTCAACAGCAATTAACTCTCTTTGCTTTAATTCTTGAACAGCCGCAACAATTTTTCGACCGCTTTCAAAATCTTCTTTTGTCGGATAATGGGAATCTTTTTCATAATCATCGGCATCAGCTATACCCAAATAGGCTCTTAGCTCTTGTAAGGTTTCAAATAAATCTTGAGATTTATTAAAATCTGCGGTGACAGAATCATCTATTGTAGATTGAAATTGAAACAGGCCAAACTTTCCTAAATATTCGATAACCTGTTTTATATCATCTTTGAGAATCATTAATTCTATTAAGCGCATTGGCGTTGTTCTTGCCATTACTCCTCCAAATCTATACTTATTGTATAAATAACTATTTTATTTTACCACATAAACTGTTTTAATTGTTCGGTATCAACATTTAGTCTGAGACCTTCAACACAGGTGCGAATACAGTTAAGTTCATATTCCTTTATTTTATACCATGCCACCAAAATATGTGCACTAGAATAATTTTTTGTGAATGATTTATATGCCATTTTATTTAAATGTACATTTATAGAATTTTGAAGCCATGTTGGGTCTATTTTCCATACACTTCCTTCATCATTCGGGTTTAATAATTCAACATATTTCCAATCTGACCAAGAATCCCACGAATCAAATTGTCTATCCATTACGTTAATTGCAGGCCCAGCGAGAATGTCATTATGCGGATGAGCATCATCGGCAAAAACTAGTTGCTGCATAATGTTGTCATAGGTATAACCATAGTATGTTTTTAAGCGTATAGCCCATAAAACATTTTGAAGCACAATATGTTCTTTGATTAATTTTTCTACTGATTTTTTTTCAGAACCTGAAAGATTTTGGACACATCTCCATAATTCTTTTGTGTATTGAATATCAAGCCTGGAGTCGACGTCTTTTTGTGTCTCTACAGTGGGAACTGTATTAAGCCAAGCTATATCACTATTTTTTGTAATTAAGTTAACTTTTGGCCACTGGGAATAGTTTAATTGTGAATAGTTTCCTATATCAGCAATTTTAGGAATTGATGTATGCCCTCTTAGTATTGCAGAATTGATCTCTTTAATATTCTGAAAATCATAATAGCGTAAAAGATGAACTGCTATAAGATCAGGAGTATCAAAGGAGCTAAGTAGCTTAATATAATCATTGATAAATACTTTTTCGGCTTCTTCTTCGATTAATTTTGCAAGCATACTTTCCGGCACAAGAGGTGCCGATGTTTCAAAAAGAAGTCTCCATAAGTCGGACAAGGTTTTTGCAGAAAACAAATTTATCTTTCGAGGTCCAACAAATGATTTAGCAAGCATTCCTTGTGACTTTGCAAAAACATATTCTGTTGCGCTCGATTTATCCATATATTTTATCCAAAAAGTAAGGTTTCAAAAAGTGCGCTAAAGTTTTTACTATCTTTTTCTGTTTTGTGCAAATCATCTTTGAATTTTTCAAAGTCTTGAACATGCTCTACATCTAATGATTGTAGTTTTTTTTCGCAATCTTTTTCAAGCTTTTCAATTAATGTATCATATTCAAGCTTGTATTCATGGTCTGCTTGCACATGTGCTTCAGAGGTTCTCTTATCGGCTTCCACTTGGGCATCAAACAATATAGATGCCGCATCATGTTCAATTTGGATTAAGTGTCCAAGTACATCTGTTTCCATGTTAATTTAATTCTTCCTCATATCTGCATACTAAATCATAAACATCTTCAGCAGTCTTTTGTTCAAGAAGTTGTCCATAAAAAGATGCGTTTTCTAGGAGACGAGCCAAATGCTTTAATATACGTAGATGCAATTCGCTCGAATCAGGAGAAGACAACAGCAATATAACTACGTGCACAGGTTTACCATCGAGTGAATCATATTCAATACCCTCACGTGAAATTCCTATAACACCTTTTACACCTTTAATTGCATCCGTTTTGCCGTGCGGAACAGCAATACCTGGCAAAACACCGGTACTCATCTTTGATTCTCTATCAAGGACAGCTTGTAATGCTGTATGGCGATCTAAGCCGGGTATAGTTGCTACCAGCTCTTCAATAAGTTCCTCAAAAACTTCGTCTTTTTCAACGCTTTCAAGGTTAATTTTTATCGCCTTTGAACTAAGTGCTTCGCCTAAAACCATAATTAGTTTTCTCCTTGTTCCACTTCGGTTGCGCTCATTGTAGCACTTTCTGTTGTGTTAGCGCTGCTTTCATCATTATTTAGCCAATCTTGACCTTCACTGCTTTCTATACTTTCAACTTGATTTGCAGTATCAGTTAAACTCTCAACTACAGGAGCCCGATTTAGTAATGCTAAACCAAAAGTGGTTAAAAAGAATAACGTAACGAAGACATATGTAGTTTTTGTAATAACCGTTTGTGAGCGAGAACCAAATGCAGCTCCGCCGCCGCCACCAAACAATCCGCCAAGACCACCGCCTTCATCTTTTTGTAATAGTATAATTCCAACCAATAATATACAAATAATAACAAATACAATTAATAAAACAATTCCTATGATACCCATGGTAACTCCCAATGCAATTTAATCTCGAATATTCATTCTCTAACGTTTATAATACCTTATATTTATTTTTTGTTCAAGTAGATTTAGAAAAAAAAGAAGGTAAACCCCTTTAATTTTTCTTTATTATAATATATAATAAATATAGACACGTAAAATATGTATGCAAAAAAGGAGAATGTTGTGCCAAAAGAAAAAATACATGCAGCCCCTTCAGTGAGGCGACTTCCTGCATATTTACACATAATTCGAAATGCAAATTCAAAGGGTCTGAAAAATATTTCAGGAACCGTTATAGCAAATGAACTTGAGCTTGAAGCAATTCAAGTGAGAAAAGATTTAGCTATAACAGGTATTGTGGGAAAACCAAAAAAAGGCTATCCTGTAAAGCCCCTTATTGATGCAATAGAAGATTTTTTGGGTTGGAGAAAACCCAATGATGCCATTCTCATTGGTGTAGGTAACCTTGCAACAGCCCTACTCGGCTATCAAGAGTTTCAATTTCATGGTCTTCACTTTGTAGCAGCATTTGACAACGACACAAAAAAAATAGGGACAATTGTGCATGGTGTTCCAGTTTTATCATTAGAAACACTTCCTGAGCATGTAAAAAACTTAAAAGTAAATATTGCTGTTATAACAGTTCCTTCTAGTATTGCACAGTCTATTGCAGATTCGGCAATAAATGCTGGCATAAAAGGCATTTGGAATTTTTCTAACATTAAATTAAAAATCCCAAAAGGAGTAGCTTACCAACAAGAGGATTTAACTTCTGGGTATGCGCTTTTGAGTCTTATGATGAACAATCAAAATACCGCAAGTAAATGAACTCTACAGTATTATTACAGGAAAAAACAAACGAACAAGCCACACTTTTTACCAATCGTATTGCAAAGCGATATAAACACTTGCGAAAGTGGGCTAAACGTGAAGAGGTAACCTGCTTTAGACTGTACGACAAAGACATTCCAGAAATACCTCTTTGCCTTGATATATACAAAGATATTAACCAAGAAATTTATGCAGTGCTTTTTTTATATGAGCGCCCATACGAAAAAGATGAAAATGAAGAGCTACTGTGGCTTAGCGCAATGGAAGAAGTGTGCTCAAGTACTCTAGGTATAAAAAAAGAGCATATTTTTACAAAGCGAAGAAAAAGACAGCGCGATGGCCAATATGAAAAGATTACGAGAGATGAGTTTTTTATTACTATAGAAGAGCACGGCTCAAGATTTTTAATAAATTTGTCATCATATGTTGATACAGGCTTATTTTTTGACCATCGACCACTTAGAAAAATAGTAAAAGACGAGAGCGAAGGAAAGCGCGTTCTAAACCTATTTTGCTACACGGGATCCTTTAGTGTTCATGCAGCAAGAGGTGGGGCTAAGGTTGTAGATTCTG
>CAYJMR010000041.1:0-15991 GCA_964371375.1 uncultured Treponemataceae bacterium | reverse complement strand
ACGTTCAAGTGTATGCTACAGACCTGTGGACTTCTGCAACAGAAAACTATGAGCGATTTAAAAGTATGGGAGTAGAAGACTCAATTATTCCCCTTCAATTTGATGCAAGTACTATGCCATTTGCAAACAATTATTTTGATGCAGTTGTGAGCGTAGATAGTTACCACTACTTTGGAAACAATGACGAGTACTTTTCAAAGCACATTTCACCTCTTTTAAGAAAAGACGGTATTGTTGCCATTGCTTTCCCCAGTATTAAACAAGACTTTACATTTGAAACAATTCCCAATGAAATGAAACCATTTTGGGAAGAAGAAGCCTTTTACATGTGGCGTTCTAAAAATTGGTGGACAAGTATTTTTGAAAAACATTTACATAATTTTGAAGCAAGAGAGCTAAATTGTTTTACACAAGCGTGGAACGATTGGCTTCAGTTAGATAACGAGTACGCTATAGAAGACAGAAAAATGATGCAAGCGGACGGCGGAAAATATATGAATATCATGGCATTTACGGGTAGGGTAAAATAGCAAAGGAAAACATATGACACCAAAACAAATCTTATTACAATGGATCGACACATTCAATAGTGCTGATGCAAAAGTTTTGGCAGAACTCTACCATGATGATGCAATTAATCATCAAGTAGTAAGCGACCCTGTCGTTGGAAAACCTGCAATCTATACCATGTTTGTAAAAGAATTTAAAACAGCAGAAATGGTATGCATTCTTGAAAATATTTTTGAAGACGGTGAGTGGGCAATCATGGAATGGAAAGATCCCAAAGGTTTTAGAGGGTGCGGTTTTTTTCATATCATCGATGGAAAAATAAAATTTCAAAGAGGGTACATGGATAAGCTAAGTTTTCTCAAAATGAATGGCTTGCCGATAGAATGATTAACTGTAAGTTGCTTACACATAGGACAACAAGCAGATTGAAATAGATTAATATCTTTTGTGTTCATTTTACCTGTTTTCGATATTCACTCGGTGTGATTCTATGCACTTCTTTAAAACTTTTAGAAAAATAACTCATTTCAGAAAAACCGCAGTTAATGCCTATTTCAACTATGGGAGAGGTTGTATTTTTTAAAAGAAGGGCGGATTGTTCAATTCTGTAATTTTTTAAGTATTTTACTGGTGTTGTACTTAATACTGTTTTAAAACATCGCAAAGCTTCACTTTCACTTACATTGGCACTTTGGGCAATTTCTAAAAGTGTAATATCGTTTTGAAAATTTTGGTGAATATATGACATCATTGTTTTGCATCTTGTTAAAAGCTTGACTTGCTTTATGTTGGTTTGTTCATCAGTTTTTCCAATTGATTGAATAATAGAAAGTAATACAGAACTAAGCTTCTCTCGTAAAGTAAACTCATATGCAAATTGTGCTTTAGTAAAAATATCATAAGCATGTAAAATATTTTCACAAGCCTCTTTTGGTAGAATATGAATACTTGAAGTCGTTTCTTGTAATAAAGCGCTAAAATATTCTTGATAGATAATACTTCTTTCGTCACCATACAAAAACCTTGGGTGAAAAACAAAAGATTTTAGCATGCAACCACTTCCCCTATGAGCTTCACAAGAATGAAGCCTACCTGAGTTGATAAAAACACCTTCTCCTAGTTGTAAAATATATTTTTCTAACTCTACAATAAGTTCCATTTCGCCTGATGTTACAACTATTAATTCAATTTCTTCATGCCAGTGGTAGGGTACTGATTCTTTTGATAGATCATCATGGTAGATTGCAACAGGAAACTCTTTTGTTCCTTTTACATTTGTTTCTCTGTTTGAGTTGTCAAGAATAATATTGCACTGTAATTCCTTCATGATAATCCTCTTAATTAAACCTTATCTTGGCGAAATAATTATATAATTATACGATATTTTTATAGAATTTGTGTTTCTATAACGATATAATTATATAATAATAACATTGGAGGTGCAAGATGGTAGGTTTACTTTTAGCTCTTATTTACATTTCATTTATCAGTTTAGGGCTTCCTGATGCAGTCCTTGGTTCTGCTTGGCCAATTATAAGCACAGAGTTTAGTGTTCCTGTTTCACGAATGGGAATTGTAACAATTATCATTTCTGCAGGTACCGTTGTTTCCAGCTTAAACAGCAATAGGCTGATAAATAAATTAGGTGTTCATAAAGTTACAACAATCAGTGTGCTGCTTACTGCAATTTCTCTTTTTGGCTTTTCGGCAAGTCCAACATTCTTAATACTGTGTCTCTGGGCTGTCCCTTACGGTTTAGGTGCGGGGAGTGTCGACACGGCGCTTAATAATTTTGTTTCGGTTCATTTTGAAAGTAAGCATATGAGCTGGCTTCATTGTATGTGGGGTGTTGGCGCAACCCTCGGCCCTTACATTATGGGTATAGCACTTACCGGGGGGCATAGTTTTAGATTAGGCTACACAATTCTTTTTGGTATACAAATTATACTTTCAATAATTATTTTTGTAAGTGTCCCTGTATGGAAAATAAAAAACTTAGTTGTGCATGAAGAACATTCAGAAGGGCATAGTAAAAAAACTTTTTCCTTAAGAGAACTGTTTAAAATAAAAGGGGTACCATACATAGCACTTGCCTTTTTTTGCTTTTGTGCAATCGAACACACAACCGGTATGTGGGCAAGTAGTTACCTTGTATATAATCGTGGGGTAGCACCAGAAATTGCAGCAGGATTTTCAGCTTTGTTTTATTTAGGAATTACTGTGGGTAGAGGCATATGTGGATTTATTGCCATGAAGTACAACGATAAACAAATGATTAGGGGTGGCTCTCTTATTATGATTTTTGGAGTGCTAGTTCTTTTTATTCCGGGAGGCGAGCTTTTAGCTTTTATTGGAATAGGCTTAATCGGTTTAGGTTCTGCCCCGGTGTTTCCGTGTATCATTCATTCTACCCCTTATAACTTTGGTGTAAAATATTCGCAGGCAATTACCGGAGTTGAAATGGCGTGTGCATACACTGGAACCCTTGTAATGCCGGCCCTTTTTGGTGTACTTGGTAGAGCCTTTACTTTTACCCTATATCCTGTATACATTATTATTCTTTTAGTATCAATGATAGCTATGCATGAAACTATGCTAAAAAAAATAAATAAAGGAGAAAAATAGCTATGAAAAAAATGACAACAAATAAAAGACTTATTAACCTCTTACCCAAAAGGGTAAAAAAGGAAATTATTTTTAAACTACCTGAAATAAAACTTTGTGAGGAAAAAAATGAACATAGAACACATTGCACTGTATGTTAAAGACTTAGAAAAATCTAGAGTATTTTTTGAAACATACTTTAATGCAAAAAGCAATAATATATATCATAATACTACAACTGGGTTTAAATCATATTTTTTAACATTTGAAACAGGGTCGAGACTCGAAATAATGACCGTAGCTGATCTTGATGAAAAAAGTGAAAACAATAAAAGAACAGGCTTTATTCACCTTGCCTTTAGTGTTGGAAGTGAAGAAAAGGTTCGCTCCCTTACTGAGCGTTTGAGAAACGATGGTTATACCATTACAAGCGAGTGCCGAACGACAGGGGATGGCTATTTTGAAAGTTGTATATCGGACGGCGAGGGAAACCTTATAGAAATAACGGTGTAAAAATATTTTATGTTCGAAGTGATGCAGTAAAATAAATTCTCCCCAAACTCTTAAATTATGCTATACTATAAATAGGGTAGCAAATGATTAAGCAAATATTTGAAAACAAAAAACAGTTCTTAGATTTACTCCTTTTAGCAGATGAACAAGAAACCATGATTGACACCTACTTAGAACGTGGTGATATGTACGCCTTTTATGAAGAAGAAGCCTTAACCGCAATCTGTGTTGTTACAGATGAAAAAAAAGGTGTGCTAGAAATTAAAAATATCGCAACGGTACCTAATAGCCAAAAAAGGGGATATGGTAAAAAACTCATATTATTTATAGAACAAATCTATTCAAAAACGCATTCTACACTCATTGTGGGAACAGGTGACAGTCCTCTTACTATTCCATTTTACGAAAAGTGTGGCTTTGCCGAAACCCATCGGGTAAAAAATTATTTTACAGAACACTATGATCATCCAATTATAGAAGAAGGTGTGCAATTAGTTGATAAAGTTTACTTTGAAAAGAAAATGGGTAATTCATGAGCATTGAAAATCTTTGGCTTAATTGGGCGGTAGAATTACAAAGTATTGCACAAAATGGTTTAACCTACTGCAAAGATGATTTTGATAAAGAACGCTATGAACGGCTCAGAGAAATTTCTGCAGAAATTATTTCTCAAAAGTCTGATATTACGCTTGAAAAAGTTAGAGATTTGTTTTGTAATGAAACAGGGTATCAAACACCAAAAATTGATACTCGTGCTGCTATTTTTGAAGAAAACAAAATACTTCTAGTAAAAGAAAACAATGGCCTGTGGTCACTGCCCGGCGGTTGGTGCGATGTCACCTGCTCTGTAAAAGAAAACATCATAAAAGAAGTAAAAGAAGAAGCTGGCTTAAACATCACGGTTGATACTCTCATTGCTGTGCAAGATAGGTCAAAGCACAACGAGCCAATATATGCCCATAGTATATGCAAAATGTTTTTTTTATGTACGAAACTATCGGGGAGCTTTTCTCAGAATACTGAAACTCTTGATTCCAAGTACTTTGCACTAGATGAGCTTCCTTCGTTAGCAGAAGAAAAAACTACCAACGAGCAAATTGTAATGTGTTTTAATGCACAACAGTCAAAGCAATGGACTACTCAATTTGACTAATATATAGTATAGTACTTACAAGGAAAAACTATGACATCTGATATGAAACTTTATTACGATTACACCGTTTCACCACTTGGGAATGTTTTTTATGAAACAGTGTGGAGACAGCTTGAACACATACAAGGAAAAAGAGTACTAGACTTTGGAAGCGGTTTTGGTTTTACATCATGTTTTCTTGCAAAAAACAATGATGTAACCGCAGTGGAACCCAATACTGATATGATAAAAGAGTGCAAAAATAATGGCAGTTTTACTCAAATTACAGGTGACTTAGAAATCGTAAGATCAATGCAAAGTGAATCCTTTGATATGGTCATCTGCCATCTTGTATTCGAGTTTGTAGACAGTCCAAAAGAAATTTTATCAGAGTTAGTTCGGGTGCTAAAAACAGGTGGTTTAATTTCCATTGTTCGCCATAATAGGGCGGGGCGCATAATTCAGTCTGTTGTTCAAGATTACGATGTGCAAGAAACAAAAAAACTTTTACAAGGAAACCCCTCCTACTCAAGTGCATTTGGAAATATTAACTACTATGAAAATGACGATATTCTTGAGTGGGCAGCAGGTTTGCTAGCTAAAGAATCAGTATTTGGTGTTCGCTCGCTAGCAAGTTTACATGATGCTTCAATGCAAGCAAAAGCAGGTTGGGTTCACAGTATGTTAGAAATTGAATGGGAATTATTAAAAAATCCTCACTTTGTAAACATTGCCTATTTTAATCATGTTTTATATAAAAAGATATAGCTTGAACAATTTAATATGATAATATATAATGATAGAATATTTTTAATATATAGAAGGAAAAAGTGATTTCATATCCCCTTTTTTATGTACTAACTGGCATAGTACTCTTTTTTCATTCCTTTCTCAATTTTCATCTTTGTGATATATTAAGTGAAAAGACCCGTTTTCATAAATTTACAATTATTCTAGCTTGTTTAGCAAACGGTTTATTTGCTCCTGTCTTTTTTTCAATTGAATATACCAGCCCTGCATTGGCATACATTATTTGCTTTGTTGTGCTTGTTACAGAATTTACCATTCTTTTTGCGGGTTCATTTTCAGGTAAATTTGGAGTAGCACTTGGTTCTCTTCTCCATCTTTTTGTGCTTAGAGCAATAATTGTTGCAGGTTTTTCTCTTGTAAATGGTATCTCTATGCATGAAGTGCACTCGAATCCAGAAATTTTTCCTTGGGTTAATTTTGCCTCATTTGCTGCCCAGCTAATAACATTAACAATGTTTATTAAACTCATTCCACTTTCAACAGTAAAAAAAATTATGAATGATACGTTTTTTTATAAAAACCTTTTAGTGCTAACTTCGCTTTTGGTTGCCTATATGACATATAATTCATACTTTTTTTTGAACGATGGTTTTTCGGTTAATTTAGCTATCCAAGAAATTGTTATTGCTATCTTTATGTTAGCTTTTTTTTACATTATGATTCTTTTGTTAATAAAAATCTTTAAGTTAGGAATTTATGAAGAAAAAGCAAAAGAGCTTGAGGTAAAACTTGATAAAGATAGAAATCTTACTACTACTATATTAAATTATGCAGATGTTATAATAGAAATTAATTGCTCTAAAGATAAAATAGACAGGCTTATAATTGATTCTACTGACTTACCGGTGGACCACCTTCCTACACTTGCAGAGTTTGTAAGGGCACAGACGGAGCATTATACTCATATGGATGATTTAGAGAGAATTAGAAATATTAGTACCCACTCAATTATATTAGACTTTAATAAGGGTATTGTTGATAAAGAATACGAGTATCGTTCAAAAAAGATTATACCATCAGGAAAAGGCTTTGGCGTTAAATCTGCTGGAGACGATTACTATTGGTATAGAATGCGCATAAATACTAGTTTAAATAATAAAACCTCTGAGATAATTTCATTTATGACGATTGAAGAAATCCATGATGAAAAAGAAGAAGAGTTAGCACTAAGGCATAGAGCTGATAGTGACCACTTAACGGGAGCATTCAACAAAAATGCTTTTGCCACAAAGGTTGATGATTACTTAAAAACTACTAAACTCGGAGTCTTGTATATGCTAGACCTTGATAACTTTAAAGGTATTAATGATAATATGGGGCATTCAAAAGGCGATAGTGTTTTGCGAGAAGTGTATGCCAAAGTATCTAAGGTCTTTAGATCAAGGGATATTATTGGTCGCATTGGTGGGGACGAGTTTGTAGTATTCTTAGAAGGTAGTGAAGATGAAAGCCTTTTAGTAGAAAAAGCTCAAAGAATGTGTGAATTAATAAACAAAACGTATACTGCAGAGAATAACGTGAGTATTGAAATTTCCTGTAGTGTGGGTATAGCAATAGCTTCGCAAACAGGAGACAACTTTCAAACTTTATTTAATGCTGCAGACCTTGCAATGTATAGCTCTAAACATAGAGGCAAAAACACTTATACTATCTATGATGAAAACCTTGTAAGTGGTTTTGAGCCAAAAGAACGAGAAGAGTATATGAGACTGCGCACTGTAGAATAAGTGTCTTTCCTAGTATACTAGCCAGCTAAAAAAATCGATTTAAACATGTCACGCTTACATAAAAATAGCTTGCAATGTCAGTACTCTCATGATATACTATAAAAGCAAACATTTGTTTAATTTTATAGAGAGGTATAACAATGAATATTTATGGTTTTGAAGCGCTAAAAAAAGATGGTTCTGTGCAATCAATTGCAGATTTTAAAGGTAAAGTGATGCTAATAGTAAACTCTGCAACTAAATGTGGCTTTACACCACAATACAAAGATTTAAAAGATTTACATGAAAAGTATGCATCTAAAGGTTTAGAGATTCTCGATTTTCCTTGTAACCAATTTGGTGAACAAGCACCTGGTACAAATGAGGAAATACAAGAGTTTTGCACATTGAACTTTAACACGCCTTACCAATTGTATGCAAAAATTGATGTAAACGGTGAAAATGAATCCCCTTTATTCGCATTTTTAAAATCACAAAAAGGCTTTGAAGGTTTTAATAATCCTAAACATGAGCTTAATAGCGTTTTAATAGATTTACTTTCGAAACAAGATCCAGATTATGATAAAAAGCCAGATATAAAATGGAATTTTACAAAGTTTTTAATCGATAAAGAAGGCAATGTTGTTGAGCGTTTTGAACCCACTGCAGATATTGTAGATATAACCCTTGCGATTGAAAATCTTTTATAAAGTGTTGTTTATCCTCATATGCATTTAGAACTTCAGAAAATATGGAATATAGTTGAAGTGTAAGAATTTTCCTGCTGTCTGAAAAGATATGATATACTATAGATGGAGGCTATTATGAACATTATATTATTTGGAGCTACAGGCCAAACGGGAAAAATCTTTTTAAAACTTGCACTTGAAAAAGGCCACAATGTTACTGCAGTTGTGAGGGATACTTCAAAGATTGATTTTTCTGATAAAAAGCTTACCGTAAAAACTGCAAACCTTTTTAACAAAGACGACTTAATAAGTGTTATTACAGGCAGTGATTTGGTAGTTTCTTGCCTTGGTGGAAATGCAAATAATAAGTCTACACTTTTGGGCGATATGATTACAAACATAGTAGGAGCCATGAAAGAAAGTGGAGTGGATTCAATATACCACATGAGCTCTGCTGGAATACATGGCGAAATGCCAGGTGTAATCGCAAAACTCTTTGTAGCGCTTTTTTTTAGGAATGCGATTGCAGACCACAAAATAGCTGCAGATGCTATAATAAACGGCGGTTTTACTTATTTAATTGTGCGACCACTATCTCTTATGGATGGGGAAATGACTAAAACGTTTCGCACCTCAGATAATTCTGTGCCAAAGGCTGGAAGTAAAATTTCGCGTCAAGATGTAGCATGGTTTTTAGCAGAGGCACTTGGAAAGAGAGAGTATCGCAATAAGTCGATTTGTCTGTGTTACTGAGAATAATCAGGCTTTTACTACATCCAAAAGACACGTATTAATAAAATCGCCCTTGACAAATCGACTTTTATGCCCAATAATTGATATAGTTAATTTCTAACATAAAAGATTCGGAGGTCTTTATGAAAAAACTTGTTTTTGGTTTGATGATGGTACTCTTGGTAACGGGAGTTGTTTTTGCTGGTGGGGGCGGTGATAGTGATAAAATAAACTTAACCCTCGGTTCTTGGAGAACAGACGACGTGGCTCAAATTAATGCACTTTTAGAAGAATATAAAAAAGTAGCTCCAAATGTGAATATCGAGTTCCAACCAACAAACCCACCGGATTACAATGCAACACTTCGTTTGCAATTGGAAAGTGGAACAGGCCCAGATTTAATGTATGCTCGTTCATACGCAACTGGAGAACAATTGTTTGATGATGGCTATTTTGCCGATGTTACCGATTTACCAGGATTACAAGAAAACTTCCAAGCAAGTAGTTTAGCCCCATGGCAAACAAAAGATGGAAAGAGTTTTGGTATTCCGTTTACCGCTATTGTGCAAGTTGTATACTTCAACAAAGATTTATTTGCTGAAGTTGGTGTTGAAATTCCTGAAACATGGGATGAATTCTTTGCAGCAGCAGAAAAATTTGAAGCAGCAGGTATTACACCTGTAGCAAACGGCTTAGCAGACGAATGGGATATTAATGAATGCTTTATGATGGCAATTCTTCCGGGAGTTGTTGGTGGTCTTGATGGACGCTTAGCATACGAAGCAGGCAATGTTCCTTTAAATGATGCAAAAATGGTTGAAGCTTTTGAAATAATGGGACAAGTAGCAGATTACCTTCCAAATGGTTTTGAAGCCCTTACATACAACGATTCTATAGCTCTTTTTGCAACAGGCCAAGCAGCTATGTATTTTGACGGCTCATGGACAGCCGGTGCATTTGCAGACGTTCCTTTTGAATGGGGAACCTTTGCTCCTCCTGTTCCTGCAGGAAATGAAAAAGCAATTACATTCCACCCTGACACTGGTATGACATACAATACAGCTACTAAATATCCAGAAGAAGCAAAAGCTTTCTTATCATGGCTTTGTTCTGTAGAAGGTGCAACAGCAGCTGCAAAACTTCTGCCAAATGGTTTCTTCCCAATGATTGACGCTGCAATTCCAATTGAAGATGCTCATGCAGCTGAAATTTTGAGCCTTACACAAGGTAGACTTCAAGATGCACGCTTTGTATGGCCAAGATTTATGGATTCAGAACCTAGTGGTTACGCATTGATGAACCAAGGAGTTATATCTGTAATGAAAGGTGATATGACAGCACAAGAAGCGGCCGATGAGCTTGCTGAGGGTGTCGGAAGTTGGTATCGACCATAGTTAATTAATAATAGAAAAAATGGCGTTGTCCATTGACAACGTCATTTTTTTTTTACAAAAAGGATTTGGAGAACTTATGTCAATAAACAAAAAAGGACAAAGCACGTGGCTTCTGTATATTCTGCCCGCGCTATTTTTTTATACACTTTTTATGGCCTTTCCTTTGGCAGACTCAATTCGGTTGAGCTTTTTTTCCGAGTCTTCAGGAGAATCGGTATTTGTTGGGTTTAAAAATTATATTGAGCTTTTTACAAATTCCATTTATTCTGAAAGATATTGGGGTGCTTTTAAGAATACATGGTATTTTTTCTTTATTCATATTGTAGTTCAAAATGCACTCGGACTTGTTTTTGCACTCATGCTTAGTTCTAAAGGAATGAAAGGAGTGCGTTTTTATCAAACAGTAATTTTTATTCCTGTAACTTTGGCTATTCTTGTTACCGGTTACTTATGGAAATTAATATTAAACCCGCAATGGGGTGCGCTACCACTTTTCCTCAATGCTATAGGATTAGAACAATTTGTGCAACCCTGGTTAGGGGATGAACAATATGCGTTAACTGCGTTGTCTTTAGTTTCTTCGTGGCAATGGGTAGGTATGCCAACTATGATGTTTTTAGCAGGGCTACAAGGAATCTCTGAAGATCTTTTTGAAGCAGCTGATATTGCTGGGTGTTCTACGTGGCAAAAAATTTGGCACATAAAATTACCGTTAATTAAGCCTGTTATAGGTATTGTTGCCATTCTCACCTTTGTGAATAATTTTAATGCATTTGATGTTGTTTTTGCAATGGAAAATGTGAACGGCGCACCACAATATGCGACAGATTTAATTGGAACACTTTTTTATAGGGTTGGAATTGCGGGGCAACACCCTGTTGGGATTCCTAATCCTGGAATGGGTGCAACCATTGCAACGGTAACATTTTTAATGCTTATGCTAGGGGTTGGCATAATTTTAAAGCTTACAAGAACAACTGATAAAGGATAGTATAATGAAAAAATTATCAATAAAAAACAATCATGCATTTTCATATATTGTTCTAAGCATTTGGACACTTATTGTGTTGTTTCCCATTTGGACGATGGTAATAAACTCTTTTAAATTAAAATTTGATATATACATTGATCCCTTTGGCCTTCCAACAACATGGAGTTTCGACAGCTATGTGTCAGTTATACGTGATGGCGATTTTCTTTCTTATTTTAGAAACTCTCTTTTTGTTACGGTAGGATCACTTGCATTAGTCCTCCTATTTGGTGCGTTTGCTTCCTATGCTATTGTGAATTGGAAAACGAAATTTTCACGTTATGCTTACTTTTTCTTTTTAGCAGGTATGATGCTACCCATCAAAATTGGGAGTATTAGACTTATACAAATGATTAAAGCAATGGGATTGTTAAATACGATATGGGGTCTTTTTCCAATTTACATAGCTATGGGGATACCTATTGCAGTGTTTATTTTATCTGAATTTATTAGAAGTATTCCTGCTGATTTAACGGAAGCTGCCATTATTGATGGGGCTGGTAGGTCTAAAGTTTTTTGGATAATAATAATGCCTCTTTTGCGGCCTGCCTTAGCAACAGTAGCAATATATAATCTTGTGCCATTTTGGAACGATTTATGGTTTCCGCTTCTTTTCATTAGTGATGATAACCATAAAACACTTTTACTTGGAGTTACAAGGCTTTTTGGACAGTACATGACAGATTGGTCAAGAATTTTGGCTGTACTTACATTATCTTCAATTCCAGTATTAATTTTATACCTCACCATGTCTAAGAACTTTATTAAAGGTCTTACAGCAGGGGCTGTAAAAGGATAAATACTGTAAAAGCTATACTAGTTTACTCACAGTCGCAACGAATACAATAAAAATTTGTTCTTTCAGCACAATCAGAATATGCAAAAGTATTATTCTATGGTAAAATATGTATATGTTTTTGGAGAATTATGGTAAATAAAAGACGGCTTTTAATTATTTTTACAACATACTCACTTTTATTTTGCTTTTCAATATTACTTGTAGTTATATTTAGTTACAATCGGTCTACAGGGATAGAGTCTGTTCCTGTTATAGCTTTTTCTGGAATAGTCATTTTTACGCTTGCTTTTTATTGTGCAGGAAAATTTTCTGATTTTTGGTCTGCCTATTTACATGAAAAAGATATACACTCGGGCTTAACATCGATGCTTACAACTTTTATAGATGAAGTTAAAAATTCATATTCTATTGATGAGGTTGTACATGCTATACAGAATACACTTGAAAAAAAAGGAGATTGTTCTGTTTTACTTATAGACGCAAGTAAGGATTATGTTATTTATAACAGTCCATCAAATATTACGAACGAACAAAAAATAGTTCATGATTTAGTAAGAAATTTTTCACACCTTGAGCATGATGGTTATTATTTTTTTGATGAAGATTTAGGATTGTTATCGTCTCTTGAAAATGCTCGTGGGTTTTTTATTTGCTTTTATGATATTCGATTATATGTGTTTTCAAATTCGACAAGATCCTTTGCCCCCGTAATCTTTGAAATTCTTTTTGAAGAATTAAAAAAATTTTTTAAACGCTATAAAACTATATCTGAGTTAAATGTTCTTGATGAACTATCTCAAGAGTGGTCAATGGTTGCTGAAACTCAAAAATCATTTTTACCACCCATGCTACCAAATATCGCTAAGCTTGATGTAGCTGTATATTTTAAACCACTGATTAATGTTTCTGGAGATTATTACACTTTAATTGAGCTTTCCAAATCAAAAACGCTAGTGCTATTAGGAGATGTTTCAGGAAAGGGTTTTAGTGCCGCCTTAATTATGGGAATTGTTATAAACATTGTTAAAACAATAGGAAACACCACATCGCTACCAAATTTGGTTCATGTAATAGATAAAACAATTAAAAATATGCACTTTCAAGATAAGTACACGGTGCTTTTTGTGGGAATCATTGACAGTGAAGAAATGAAGTTGACGTATGTAAATGCTTCAATGGCCGACCCTTGTATACTAACACAGAGTCCCCTAGGGTATACAATAAAGAAATTGCAATCAAATTGTAGTATTGTCGGTTTAATAGATATTGGAACAATTGAAGAATCTGAGGTTTCTCTATTTTGGAATGATGTGCTATTCTTAGCAACTGATGGTATTTCTGAAAGCACCGATAAAAAAGGGATAGAATTGGGAAGTACAAAAATATATCAAGATACATTAAAAACTGGGGCCGAAAAAGGGGTTCAAAGTTTAATTAATGATATAAATGCTTTGGCATTAAGCTATAATTCTAAACAAAAGTTCAAAGATGATATCACTATGCTCGCGATAAAGGTGAAAAAATAAATGGTATATGTTTTTTTAAATGCTTGTGTGATTATAGTTACCCTTTGTATAGATAGATTCTGTTTTAAGAATAAAATAGGTAAGGACTATACCATTTTTTATCCTATACTTACTCTTTGTCTGTTTCAAGCTATCATAGTGTTAATAGTGTCACTTTTCGATAATGCACATCTACCAGTAGATATTCCAGTAAGGGCACATATATTTTTAGTATATTATTGTTTAGTTGCGTTATTCCGATTTGCATGTGTTTATAAAGTTAAATATAGCTTAAAACTAATTAACGCTATTACCTTTATTGCTACAGCCATTATCTTTTATTATGCATTTTTTTATCTTGATGCAAGTATTGCAACGCTTCAACCTTCTAGCACCATTTTTACCGAAGATACTTTTTTTAAAGCGTTTGAATTAGGGCAGCATGCTTTTACTCCATATGCATTTATTTTACCGGGAGCAAGTTTGCTGATTCTTACAATGAGAGCTCTCATTGTCAAAGATAATGTTGTTCGGTTTCAACTTGTAATGATTGCATGTATGTATATTACTATTATATTCTTTTACGTGATACTCGTGTTTGGAGGAAACTATAATCATTCACTTAATTATTTGTTTTCATTCGTAACATTGTATGTTTTACTTGTTCTGTATAGGATTTCTCTTGTTAATCATGTGCTTAGCTTAAAGAAAGCTATAAAAGCACTGAGAAATTTCTTTTGGGAATATATGTTTTTTGCAGTATTTGTTACTCTTGCATTTATACTTTTTTTTGAAGCCTTACAGATTAATACTATCTTGTTTTCGATTTTAGGCCTGAGTACTATTTTTATTCTTTTCTTTGTGCAAGCTTCTATACGCAAAAAAAACAAAGCTACATATATTCGCGATACTGCAGAGGTTACACTTGGAAGTTTTTTTTCAAATATAGACTACAGTAAAAATAAAGAAATTCTTTTTACTTCTTTTACCGATATGCTTACCGAAGTATTTGACACATCGGCAATTGATTTTTTTGTGGTTGAAGGTGATAATTTACATGTTACGTATTCTACGAGGAATATAGATGTTGGACAAATTAGCTTACGTTCAAAGCTGTTTAGTACAATATGTGCTTCCGAGGTTCCTGTAATTTCAAAAACTTCATTTTACGAGAATAGAATTTTTAATGATGTGCAGACTGAAATGGAAAAGCTTTTTGAATACTGCCAGTCGAGTGCAATGATTATCATACATGGAGAGAGGAGTATCATTGGGCTAATTTCATTTGCAGAAAAAAAACGCTCAATTGATTATAGCGAGCATGACCAAGACCTCATTCGCTACTTTTATTCAAATTTTTTTGTATTTGGATATTATTTAAAAATAAGTTCTCAAGAAACCCTTATGAATGTTATACGTAGGGAAATAGAGTTTTCAGGCGAAGTAACGGAGTCAATATACAAAAATATTGACAAAATTGAACACAGTACAATTGAATTAGGGTATATTTCTCGCTCACTTAGGAATCTTGGAGGAGACTTTATAGACTTAATACGATTGACACAAGATAGGCATATGCTCGTAGTGGGAGATGTTTCAGGGCGAGGATTAAATGCTAGTATGTGTATGATTATACTCAAGTCCTTTATACGAACTTTTTTAAGTGAGTCAGATGACTTCATAGGGCTTTTATATAAGCTAAATAGTTTTATCAAGCATAATTTACCACGAGGTACTTTTTTTGCAGGAACTTTTATGATTTTTGATAATAGTAATAATATGTTGTATTATGTAAATTGTGGTGTGCCAGGTATTTTCCTGTTTACAAAAACATACAACAATGTGATAGAAATTCAAGGTGATGGGAAGGTATTAGGATTTATAGACAACAGGGATGATTTTTTGACTGTAAAAAAAATCCAACTTAATGAAGGAGACATTGTGCTAACTTGTAGTGATGGTGTAACGGAATCTCTATCACTTCGCGGTGAAGAATATGGAAAGAGACGCATAAAAACACTCCTACACGATAACAAGTTGTTTCCAGCACAAAACATATGCTCATTTTTGTTAGACGATTTGCAATCATTTACCGCAAAAGGTATATCCGATGACATAAGTATCTTAACACTAAAAATTCTACAATAAAGAAGGCTGACATGGAACAATTAACAATAACAGAAAAAAAAGGTGCAAATTATACAGTTCTTGAGGTAACTGGTAATTTAAATTCATATACATATACTGACTTACAGTCACAAATTGTAGAACACATAAAAAACGGTGAACTTATTTTAGACCTAGCAAATGTTAAAACTATATCATCTTCAGGACTTGGTTCATTAATGGTGGGGTATGAAGATGGCGAAACATACGGTCATAAATTATATATTATGAATCCTTCAAAAATTGTAAAACTGGCAATTGAATCCACAGGGTTTGCAGACTATTTTCCCATTATACATTCGTTAACTGAAGTATTGTAAGGATTTTTAGTATACCTGTATTTTTTTAGGAAAAGACTTGACATTGTAGTACAAATAGAGTAAATTCATTGAACAATATCC
>CAYJMR010000040.1:0-16142 GCA_964371375.1 uncultured Treponemataceae bacterium | reverse complement strand
TTATTGATATAAATCAGGTAATAATTCCATTATTCCTTATGCTATCAAGTGTAAACCTAGCAGACACTCATTTAGGAATTATTCTGGTTTATACCGCCTTCGGGTTACCACTGTCTGTTATGCTTTCATCGCAGTTTATTAGAGGTCTTCCAGGAAGCCTTATTGAATCTGCTTATATTGATGGTGCAACTCCTTTTAGGACATTTATGAGTATTATAGTTCCCATGACCATACCTGTAATTATTACAATTTGTGTTATGTCAGGGCTCGGAATTTGGAATGAGTTTATTTTAGTATTGGTTTTAGCAAGCTCTGAAGCAACAAAGTCCTTGCCTGTTGGAATCTTTTCTTTTTCAAGTAGAACAGGAACGCAACTTGGGTGGCAAATAGCGGCTTTAATTATTGCAACAATCCCTGTATTAATAGCGTACCTAACATTTCAAAAGCGATTAGCAGAAGGTGTAGCAGGTGGAGCGATTAAAGGGTAGATGCTATTTAACTATAGAGCAAACCCTTGGGACTTGGCAGAAAATTGGAAAATTTTTTACATTATGTGCGAAATATCTGATGTATAAAATCAATCAGACGTTGACTATTTTAAAATATTAGAGTATATTAGAAGAAGGAAATATTCCTATATTTAAAAAATATTCTTTATATGGAGCGTTATGGTGGAAGAAACTGTTAAAAAACAAAAAGCGAAGTACCGCAGTGCAATCAGGTCAAAACGCCTGATAAGAGAAGCATATGTATCACTCATGCAAGAAAAAGAAGCTGAGAAAATATCTGTTTCAGATATTGTACGCTTGGCAGATTTAAACAGAGGAACATTCTATGCTCATTACACAAATCCAAATGATGTAAAAGATGAAATTGCAGATGAGATTTTTCAAAAAATTAATGAAGTCCTTCTTGATTTTAATTTTACTAATTTTTTGATGGATCCATCACCTTTTTTAGAAAAGTTTGAAGTTATTCTTTCAGAAAACATGAAGTTTTATAAGGAAATAATGTGCTACACACTTTCTATTGATTTTATTGGCAAAGTTAAGCAAAGTCTTATTGAACGTATTTCAACTGATGCTTCTGTTCCAGATAATGTTAAAAAAGAAACACAGTTTTTAGTGATTTTAGATTTATTTGCAGGTGGAATAATTTCTTTATATGCTGATTTTATACAAGGCAAGATAAATATTCCTATTCAACAAATATCTCAAACACTTACAATGCTTATAGTTGAAGGTTCAAAAACTCTTTTAAAAAGGCTTTAAACTAAAGCTCAAGTATCACAGCTAACTCAGAGATTAAGGTATCTTTCTTTACATTCACTTCAATCTGCGAAGATGCCTTAATTTTCGTTTTACTTTGAGTAGAAAATGGCTTAATGTTAGCGTCTACTTGTAAGCCAAACGGCAATGATGAAAGCTCTATTTTATTCTTAATATTAATTTCGGCCTCATTATAAATTTGAATTTTAAATATGGTTGTATGTATCGGAACAGCCGTTATGAATTCAGTTTTGAGAGCGATTTTTTTTGCTTTATCTTCGTTTAAAGGTGCTCTCTCATGGTCTACCTGAAAAAGCCATGTTCGCGGAAGCTTTTGAAAATACCAAGGTTTAAATATTATTTTTGTACGAAGGTTAACAAGGCTCTCTTTTTGAATAATATTTTCCCTAGTCAAACCTCGTTTTGGAAGAAATAAGTCAGAAATTGAGGCTTGCACAAAAAATGATAGAAATAAAATATTTATTTCAGAAGACAGGTCATACGCCATAAGCCATTGAGGGGAATCAAATGAGTTTTCTCCATTGTTGAGTACAAATTTTGAAGTTCCACCGATTTTAAAAGACCGTAAAAGGCCTCCATAATAATTAAATCTCAACTGCGGATTTACACTGACTTGAATGGTATCACGCTCAAAGCTACCACTTTGCGTGAGATAATCGATGTCAGATAAAAAGATATGCGTATTCAAAAGAAAGGCCTTAAAAGTTAGTGAATAATCGGTTCTAAAAAAGAGACCGGGATTCGAAAAAGGCATTTGTGACAAACCACTACTAATCAACAATGTATTGGACTTTGTCTTAAAAGAAGCCTCTTGAATAAAAGTGTGAAAATAATCTTTTTGGAAGTAAATATCATTCATAAACCAAGAATTATTTTCTTTTGTGTGTAAGGAGGTCATTTTCCATGCAAGTGTCCAATTGCCGCTGAGAAAATCTTCAGAGCTTGTATCTTTTTTTTTAATTCTAAATGGCACAGTAATTCCGGCACCACTCAAAAGTTCTTGAGAAAACTCAAGCGTGCTAAAGGTCTGTACGGTTAGGAAAGGGAAGTCTATATCAAACATAATGGAGAGGGGCTTATTGATTGTGTTCTTTGTTGGCATTGCTGCAAGTAATTTTTGTTGAACACTATAGGCATGTTTTAGTGGTGAAATCTTACTTGGTGAGGGGTTGTTAAAACGCGACCAAATACCTGAATATGTTATTGAACCGAGTTTTAGTGACAAAAAATCAAAGGGCTGTATGCCAAGACCCCAAGATGTGAGTGTGTAAGTAGGATCTTCCATCGCTGAACTTTCAATATTGGCAAAGACCTTTGTTTCAATAAAAGAGTGCTTAAATTCAAGGCCTGATTGAAAAAGATATACCCCTTGTATTTTGTTGTTCTCTGAAAAAAGAAACTGTGACATACAAAGTATAGAAGATAGCATAAAAAAAGATAGTATTTTTTTCATACTATCTTTTTAGTATTTTTTGTTAAAAAAATGAACGAATTCTTGCGAAATTCAAATTTTATTTTTATTTATTGCGCTGGTTGTGATGTATTTGTTACATAACTTTTTGATTCTGAAAAATTATCCATTGTTTGAATTAATGTATTCCAGTATTCTGCCTCACTCTTTGTTGTATAAGGCCCAACACGTACTCTATAGTACGTAACACCATCTTCATCTGAATGTGTAAATACTTCGGCAGGGATTTTTTGTTTTATTAATGCGCTTCGTGCATTGTCTGCGTTCGGTTTACTCACAAAAGATGCTGCTTGCACCCAGTATTGATTAACAGGCTTGCTAACCACTGCAGAGGTAGTTTGTGTTTTAGGGGCTGTAGGCTTTGTTACTACAGGTGCTGCCTCTTTTGTTACTTCAAGGGGTTCTTTTGTAGTGCTTGGAACTCTTGTTGCAATAGGTCGAACAGCAGGTTCTGCCTGTCTTGTTTCTACTGCGACATCATTAGCTTGAGTTAAGTCTATGGTTGTAATACCTTCTTGAGCATATACAGTTGTTTTACCTTGACTTATTACGGTAAGATCACCTGATTGGACAACATTGTCTACATTTTCATCTGTTTCTACTGTGGTTGTAGGCATATCTGGTTGTGGTACAGTTTGGTTTTGTGTTTCTTGTGTTACAACAGGCGAAACAGCTTGTGGGTTTACCCATGTGTTATTTGCCGTTTGAGTCATTGGAGTTTGCATTGTTTTTTGAGGAGAATAAATAATGAGTGTGCCTAAAAATATTACAAGTAAAAATATACCCAGTGAGGCTACAATCCATAAAATTTTCTTTTGTTCCATACATTATCCTTTCTAAATACAAGAATCCAGTATCTGTGTTATTTTTTTCACTAATAGTTCTTGTGTGTCAGAATTATCTACTCTATATATATCGGCATTTAATTTTTTACATTTAGAGTAGATTTCAATTTGAGACAAAAAAGTTTTAAAAAATTGCATTTTTGATATGTTACTCCGCTTTTTTGCGCGTTTAAAACGCAAAAAGGGTTTGGCTGTAACAAAAATTATCATATCACACTGCTTAATAACTGAAAATTTATGCAAAATTGCTGCGTTTATAACATAGTTTGTTGATGAGTGATTTGAAAGCTCTTGTTCAATTAAAGCATTCATTTTTGGATGTAATACAGATTCATGTTTTTTTAAGTTCTTTTTGTTTGAAAAAACAATTTTAGCAAGGTTGCGCCTGTGTATGTTTCCATTTTCATCCAAAAGTTCTAAGCCTCTGGTTTGGGCTATAGCTCCAAAAAGGGAAAGTATTTCACCTTTTGATTCTTCCAGTGCAATATGCCCTAGTTTATCAACATCAATTATTGAGAACTCTTTATCTTGTAAAAAATTTGCAACAATATTTTTTCCTGAAGCAATAGGGCCTGCAAGTCCGATAATTTTGCGAGCTTTAGACATTAGTGAAAGTCTCCCCAACTTTTTGCTGTTTCAACGCTTACACGCAAGGGAATTGAAAGATCTACAGCCTTTTCCATTTCTCTTTTGTATATGGTCTCAACAAGGCTTGCATCTTTTTCATCGCATTCTGAAATAAGTTCATCATGAACCTGTAAGAGCATCTTTGCACTTGGTACTTCTTCTTTTAAGGCCTTAGTTACCGCAAGCATTGCTTTTTTTACAATGTCTGCTGCTGTACCTTGAATTGGAGTGTTAATGGCAATGCGTTCTGCACCTGCTTTTTCCATTTTATTTTTGCTCGTAATAGTTGGAATGTAGCGCCTATGTCCCATAAGTGTTTCAACATAGCCTGTTTGTTCTACTTTAGCAATCGTTTCGTGCATAAAGTTTTGAATGCCTGAATATGTTGCAAAGTATGCTTCGATAAACTCACTTGCTGTTGCTCTTGGGATGCCAAGCTCATTTGACAGACGGAAAGCACTCATGCCGTACATAACCCCAAAGTTAATTGTCTTTGCGGTTCTTCGTTGTTCTTGAGTTACATCTTCATCTTTTACATTAAAAATGAGCGCTGCCGTTGCCCTGTGAACATCAGTGCCATCAATAAAGGCTTTGCAAAGGTTTTTGTCGCCTGAGAGATGTGCCAAAATAACGAGTTCAATTTGTGCATAGTCTGCACTCACAAAGGTCCTCCCTGGGGAAGCAACAAAGGCAGATCGGATTCTGCGCCCTGCTTCCTCGCGGATTGGAATATTTTGTAAATTGGGGTCACGACTTGAAAGGCGGCCAGTGGCTGTTCCGGTTTGGACAAAGCTAGTATGAATCTTGTTTTGCGTATCTGCTAACAAAGGAAGTGCATCTACGTACGTGGACTTAAGTTTTGCCATGGTTCTGTATTCGAGGATTTTTTTTGGTACAGGGTGAAGTTCTGCTAAGTCTTGCAACACGTTTGTATCGGTCGAGTAACCTGTTTTTGTTTTTTTACCTTTGGGTAGGTTAAGTTGAGTAAAAAGTACTTCTTGTAGCTGTTTTGTGCTTGCAATGTTAAACTCATTTCCTACCAGTTCATATATTGATTTTTCAACCTCTGCAATATCTTTTTCTAGTTCCTTCGAATAGTCAAAAAGTTTTTGTTTTTCAATGCCTATACCTTGTAGTTCCATTTGTGTTAGAATAGGAAGGATTGGTGTTTCGAGATCTGTATATAAAGAAATTAAGTTTTCTTTTTCTAACAAGGGCTTAAAGAATAACCATAATTGTAGTGTAAAATCTGCATCCTCAGATGCATAATCACACGCCTTTTCGAGAGGGACATCTAAAAAGGTTTGTCCCTTTGCAACTATGCTTGAAAACTCTATTCCTTTTAACCCCAGTTTTTTTTCAGCTAAACTTTCAAGCTTAAAAGAATCGCGTTCTGGTTGTAAAAGCCACGCGGCAATCATAGTGTCGTACACGGTACAAGTAGGGAAAGAGTCTTTTTTATCTGGAGATTGCAAGCCATTTGAAATCAATACTTTTAAATCAAACTTTCCGTTATGCATTACAAGTGTTACATTTTCGTTGAAAAAAATTCTTGTTAATTGTTCAAGTGCAAAATCTTTGGAAACCATTTCTCCTGCTAAAAGTAAATCTGTAGTTTCCAAAGGAATATAGTAGCCCGTGCCGACTTTTGTACAGAGTGAAAATCCTACAAGCCTTGTAGTAAGAGTATCAAGCGAGTCTGTTTCGCAGTCAAAGGCTGCAAGTTTTACATCTAGCACCTCATCAATAATAGATTTTAGTTCTTTTTCTGTTCTAACTAAACTGTAGCTTCCTTTGTTTTCTTTAATATCTGTAAACTCTGTTTCTTCATATCGTGGGGCAGTTGTGAGTGGAGTATTCTCCACCTTTACTTCTGAAGTTTTTTCTTCTGAACTTACAGTGGCTTGGCTAATACCTGCTGCAGTTAAAAATTCCTTTGCTAAACTTGGAATCCCATGCTTTTTTAAAAGAAGTGCTGCAGCTTCGTAGTTTGGGTTTAATTCATAAAGGGAAGGATTTGCATCTACGGGGACATCCTCTCTGAGCTCAATGAGAGATCTTGAAAAAAAGGCCGATTCTTTACCTTCAATAAGCTTTTTTTGTGTTGAACCTTTTATAGAATCTATATTCTCATAAATACCTTCTAAGTTTCCGTACTCTAAGATAAGTTTTGCAGCCCCTATCTTGCCAATTCCATGAACCCCTGGTATATTATCTGCTTTATCTCCTATAAGAGATAATAGGTCTAGCATGAGCTTTGGTTTTACACCCCATTCTTCTTCTACTCCGCTTTCATCGATAGTTTCCCAGCCACCCATTTTATCACTTTTTAACATACAGGTTGTATCATTAATGAGTTGCATTAAATCTTTGTCGGCCGATAAAATGCGGCACTCTTTTCCTTCCTTTGTACAGTGGGCTGCAAGGGTTGCAATTACATCATCTGCTTCAAAGTCGTCATGAACGAGTGCTTTTATACCTAGTGTAGATAAAATTTCATTGATAATTGGAACTTGTGTATGTAAATCTTCGGGTGTTTTATCGCGTGTGGCTTTGTATTGGTCATACATTTTATGACGAAATGTTGGTGTTTTTGGATCAAAAGCTGCAACAAAATACTCAGCCTTTTGTTTTTGCAAGAGGTTCAATATATTTCTAAAGTACCCGTACACTGCAGAAACATTTTCGCCTTTATCATTCATTAAGGGGCGGTTTATAAATGCAAAGTATGACCTATAAATAAGGGCATAAGAATCTAAAATATATAATGGTTTATTGTTCATGGTTTTAGGATATCATGAAATGAACAAAATGTATAGAGTGCATAAAAAAAGCCCTGCAAGTACACATGCAAGGCTTTTTTGGTTTTTTGTATGTTAGTTTTCTAGTGCGCTAGCTTCAAATTCATTTAGAATGGCTTTTATTTTTTCGGCAACGGGTGCTCGGCCTACAGGACATCCCGTTGGAAGTGCATCTCCTACTGATACAGCCTTAGCAAAACCGTCGCATCCAGGATACCCACATGCTCCACAGTTTACACCGGGAAGGGCTTCTCTTATTTTAAGTGCTTTTTCATCTTCCGGTACGTAAAAAACTTTTTGAAAGAATCCTAGTAAAAATCCTAAGAGTAACGCAAGTGAAAAGGACACTATCGCTGTATACATAATTATTTGTAAGCTTTCATTCATAATTTTTAGACCCCTTTCCTTATTTTATCATTCCTGCAAACCCGCCGAATGCCATTGACACAAGACCAGCTGCAACAAAGAGTATTGGTGTTCCTTTCATAAAAGCAGGAATATTTGCAGATTTTATTTTTTCTCTAATTCCAGCCATGAGTACCATTGCAATCATAAATCCTACAGCAGCTCCAAGTGCATACACAAGGGCTTCACCATAATTATAGTTTGTTTTTACAGAGAGAGCGTTAAGTGTAACGGCAAGGATTGCACAGTTTGTTGTAATTAGTGCTAAGTATACACCCATTGAGCTGTAAAGGGCTGGTGAAGATTTTTTTAAGTAAAACTCTACCAATTGAACCAATGAAGCAATTACAAGAATAAATAATAGAGTGTCTAAGAATTCTAATCCTAATGGACTAAGCACATACGTGTACAATGGAAATGTAACTGCGGTTGCAAGAATCATAACGAATGACGTTGCGACACCCATACCAACAGCTTTTCCAGTATCAGCTGTCATTCCTACAAAGGGGCACAAGGCAAGAAATTGAATAAAAACTACATTGTCGATTAACATAGATTTTAAGAAAATACTGATTAAATCACCCATTATTTAGCTCCTTCTGTGGCAGCCTTAGCTATATCTGCCTTTTTTGCAGCTGCAATTTTTGCAAGATTAGACTTCTTTTTTGTATCACTATGCTTTAAACAAGCTGCAGTCACTGCAATAAAAAGCGCAAATACAAAGAATCCACCGGGGGCAGCATTAAAAAAGCCCATTGTGTAGCTCTCAGGCAATACTTGGATGCCAAAAAATGTTCCTGCTCCAAAAAACTCTCGAACAATTGAAATTCCTATAAGAACCCAAGCATACCCTAATCCCATCCCTAATGCATCCAAAATAGAAACACCTACTGATTCTTTGGAAGCAAAGGATTCTACGCGCCCCATAATAATACAGTTAACTACTATGAGAGGAATAAAAACACCCATTGATTCTGAAAGCTCAGGAAGGAATGCTTGCATAACTAAGTCTACAATTGTAACAAAGGTTGCAATAATAATAATAAAAATCGGAATACGTATAGCATCAGGAATTACCTTTCGGAAAATACTGATGATAATTTCACTCATTAAAAGAACAAACATCATCGCAACGCTCATGCCTATTCCGTTAAAAACATTTGTTGTAACTGCTAATGAGGAACAAAGTCCAATCATTAACACTAAAAGAGGGTTTTCTCTAATTATGCCTCTTGTAAATATTATCCATTTATCCATTTTGCGCTCCTATGCTCCACCGTGATTTTCGGCTAAATATTCTGTTCCTACGCGAATTGCCACATTAAGAATATTTGTAACACCGTCAGTTGTTATTGTTGAGCCACTTATGCCATCAAAATCTACTCCAGGTGAAACTAAGTCTCCTACTGTAAGATTTGTAAATTGGTCTTTGAATGCGCTCTCGTTTGCAGCTTGACCAAATCCTGGAGTATCGCTTAAAGCAAGGAATTCAATACCGGTAATTGTTCTGCTTAAATCAATTCCAATAAGCATTGTTGCTTCATCGTATGTTGGCCCTGTGGCTTCAACTACTACGCCGAGAACCTCATCACCATTTTTTGCAAGATAAAAACTGTTAATGCTAACACTCCCAGTATCAAGTGCTGGTATTTCAGCTTCTTCAAACGATGTTGCAGTTTCAAACACAACGGTCATTCCAGCATTTGCTTTTGCAGCAGCAGCTTCTGCAATTCTTGGTGCTGTTGCAATATTTACAAGTGCTAAACAAAGACATGCAATTGTAGCAAAAAGTGCTAAGGTAAGACCAAGTTTTATCATTTTGAATATATCACTCATTTTTTTCCTCCAAATCTTTTTGCTTGGCCATATTGTCTAACGGTAAGTTTGTTTAAGAATGGTGTAATCGCATTCATAATGAGTATGCTGAACATTACCCCTTCTGGTAATCCACCAAATTCTCGGATTAAAAAAGTAATGAGTCCACAACCTGCTCCAAAAACCATTCTACCATAGCTTGTAGTAGGGGTTGTAGAATAGTCTGTTGCCATAAATACTGCCCCGAATAAAAGGCCGCCTGATAGAACATGAGCTATTACATCACCACCTGCGATAAAAACACATAGTGCAAGTGTTCCGACCATGAATACTGGTGTTTTCCAATCAATAATTTTTGTTATTAAAAGGAAAAATGCAGCAAGGAGGATTAATAAGCCTGATGTTTCACCAATTGTTCCACCCTCATTTCCAATAAAATGTTGTAAGTAATCTGTTGCTCCAAAAGTTACACTTCCAGCTTTTACCTGTGATAAAACAGTTGCGGTGCTTGTTGCATCTACTGGGCTTACCCATGTTCCCATAATAGCAGCAAAACTTAAAACCATAAAACCGCGTCCAATAAGTGCTGCATTAAAAACATTTGCTCCGAGGCCACCAAAAAATTCTTTTCCAACTACGATGGCAAAAAAAGCACCTATAATAATCATCCAAGCAGGGACTGCTGGTGAAATAGAGAGTGATAATAGTAAGCCTGTGATAACCGCAGAGAGGTTAGAAATTTGAACTGGCTTTTTTAGTAGCTTTTGTGCTGCCCATTCAAAGAAAACGCAAGAAATAACTGAGGTTACAAGAGAGATGAGAGCAGGAAGTCCGAAAAGGATTACTCCGTATACACAAAGTGGCACTAAGCTTATGATTACCATAAGCATTATATGTCTTGTTCCCGCATTAGATTTAATATGAGGGCTACTTACTAAGTTTAATTGTTTAGGGTCTATTTGAAATGGCATTATTATTTTCCTCCCTTTGCATCTAGCTTAGCTTTTGCGGCCGCATCTTTTTTGCGTGCAATCATTTTACCAAGTCTAAATCTATGAATAAGCCGAACGTTTGCAGGGCAAACATATGCACAAGTACCACATTCAACACAGTTCATAAGACCGTAGTATTTAGCTTTATCAACGTCATTTGCTTTTAAAGAACGAGCAATCATTACCGGGGTATTTCTGCATGAACAAATAGGAATACATCGCCCACAGTTTATGCACTCGCCTTCTTCTGTGAGGTTAGCCTCTTCTTCATTTAAGAAAAGTATTCCTGAGGTGTTTTTTTGAATAGGAAAGTCTGCACTTTTCATAGGAAAGCCCATCATAGGGCCTCCCGAAAGTATTTTTCTGGTTTCAGTAACAGAAGCCGAAAAAACATCAGGCATTAAATCACTTACTAATGTGCCAACGGGGACTGTTATATTTTTTGGGGTTTCACATGCACCACCTGAAACAGTGAAGGCTCTTTCAATTAAAGGTTTCCCTTCTCTAAAGGCTTCGCTTATAGCGCACAGTGTTCCAACATTTTGAATGATGCATCCAATATCAGCTGGAAGGCCTCCTTGCGGAATTTCTTTCTTTAAAACAGACTGAACAATATTTCGTTCACCACCTTGTGGGTACATTGTCCTACACAAAACAATACCTATTTTTTCGCTTAGGCCTGCTTTTTCAATCGCTTCTTCAAGTATAGGGATGACTCGTGTTTTGTTGTCTTCAATGGCAATAATGCCACCTTTTGCATTTGAAATATGAACAGCAATAGATAAACCATCAATAAATGTATCTGCATTTTCAATCATAGTTCTTTCATCTATTGTTAGATATGGTTCGCATTCCGCACCATTGGCAATAACAACTTCAATAGTTTTATCTTGGGGTGGATTAAGTTTTACATGTGTTGGAAACGCAGCTCCACCCATGCCAACAATTCCTGCTTCTTTAACACGTTCAATAGCATCTTCCTTTGAACAAGAAAAAGGATCCAATACCGGTAAAAAGTCCGTTCTGTTTGAGTCATCTGCTTCAATAACAAGACAAGGAGCGTCAATATTACCTGATACAAGATTGTTTTTGATTTCTTTTACTACGCCTGAAACAGAAGCATGCACAGGGGCTGACATATAAGCATCAGCTTGGGCAATTTTTTGTCCGCGTGCCACCTTGTCCCCAACGGCAACAATCGGTTGATTTGGGGAGCCTCCCTGTGTTATAGGGATATAAAATGTTTTTGTTGAAGGAAAGGCTTGTAAAATGCTTTCATTGTTAGAAAGCTCTTTCTTTTCCGGAGGGTGATAACCACCTTTAAATTTATGTGTACTCATGAATATATTTTAATGAAATAAGCTGTTATGGTCAATGAAGAGAGGTGGTTTTTGGCGAAAAAAACAAGTTATCCTTAAAAGGCGGGAGAGTCTTTTTCACCTATGTGTGTAGCTACCGGCAAGGTCTCATCTTGTGGGCGCACTATGATATCGGCGTACACACTCTTGTTTTCATAGCGGACAATACCTGTAGCGATTGTTGGAATGATTTTTTTATCCATAGTAACAATACGCATTGCCCACTTAAAATGGTCTTGCTTGTTTTTTATAACCTTTTGTAAAGCTTCCATAACAATTTGTTTGTCATCAGGGTAAACAGTATCGAGTAAGATTGTTTTTGCGTTTGAAAAGGCGTATTCTCTGGAGCAACCATGCATGTCAAGGAAGGCATCATTTGCGTACACAAGTTCAATTCCGTCGTCTAGCTTCATTGTTGCCAATCCACTTGCTTCGGCACCTCGATATATTGAAAGTTGTTTTCTATATTCATCATGAATATTGGCTTCTCTTTCAAGGTAGCTTATATGCTCTTGTTGCGTTGTTACATCCTCAAGGTTTGCCAAAAGAAGTGTAGCTATTTTTGTTTGGAATAAAATTCTAACATTAAATTTTATCCATTTTGTCTTTCTTTTTCCTTTTAGATTTATTCTACGGACCAAAGCAGAGAAAGATTTTTTTGTTTGAATAGATTCAATAAAACTTTTTTGTAAAACAGCCAAATCTTCTCCATATATTAATTGGAGTAAATCTTCAAATGTGTGATGCTTTCCTGATCGTGGTACCTCCATAACTTGGAAATAATCATCATTTGCTTTTAAAACCTTTACACTGAGAACCTCGCTTGTTGCTTCATAAATTGCTGCAGGGCCGGCAATGGCATTAAAAAGTATATTAAAATTAGAGTCCGGTATCCATAAGTCATTCATATTAAGAGGTAAGTGCGTTTCAGGAGCAGTGTGGGCTATATGAGTTGATTCCCATGTTTTTAATATAGATTCAAATTCTTTAGCTGAAACTGCTTTTGAAAAAAAATAACCTTGCCCTATGTCACAACCTATATTTTTAAGAAATTCAAGCTGGTTTTCATTTTCAATTCCTTCTGCAACTAAATTGAGCTCCATTTGGCGAGCAAGAGAAACAATGAAGTGAATAATACCAGCATTTGATTTAGATTCGGAATAGCTTTTAATGAAACGCAAATCAAGTTTTAATGTATTAATAGGAAGTTCATGAACCATCGTTAGAGAAGAAATCCCTGTTCCAAAATCATCCATTTCGAGATGTATTCCTCTCTCGTGGAATTCTTTTGCACACATTATAGACTTTTCGGTATCGACTGAATAGGACCCTTCAGTAATTTCAAGGTGGATATATTCTTTTTCTATCCCATATGTATTCATGATCGCAAATAATTTATTTGGTAAGTTTAAATCCATCATAGTCACTTGGGTCATATTTATAGAAATTGGTACAAGCTGAAGTCCTCTTTTTTTCCATGTTTCCAAGCAGGAGCAGACTGAAGTGAAAACATATAAATCCAACAAAGCGATAAATCCATTTTTATAAAATGTTGGTATAAAATCTGATGGAGGGATAAAGCCGTGGGTAGGATGATTCCATCGGACGAGGGCTTCTGCTCCAACTAATCTTTGCGTTTTTAAGTCTACCTTTGGTTGAAAGTGAACAACAAATTCATTGTGCTTAAGGGCCTTATGCATCTCTGAGGACATGATTTGTTGCTGTACAATTTCTTTGTCCATTTCTTTGTCATAGTTTGCATAGTGGAGCGTAGTGTTGCCTTTGCATTTTCGTGCTGCAACACTTGATTTTGCATAAATATCTCGAAGTAACTCAGATGTATCTTTGATAACATATATACCGACTGACATATTAAAACGGTAGTCTTCTCGAAAACCTTCTAAAAAAAGCTCTACACTGCTTAATGAAGGTACTATGTTTTCTCCCTCATTGAATTTTATGCAAAGACAAAAAATATCTGCATCGATTCTGCCAATGACAGATTCTTTTACCATCGATTTTACTTTTCTTAATTCATTTGCACAGTATTGGATGAGCCTGTCTCCTTCGTCGTAGCCAAAAAGAGAATTCACTGTTTGAAATTTATCTATGTCGAATCGTAAAAAAATAAATTGTTCGTTAGGATTTTTGTTTAAGAATTTTTGAGTTTCTCTAAAAAAAGCATCTTTTATCAATAAGCCCGTAAGCGTATCTGTGTCATAAAATTTTATAAGGTCGGCATTTTCTTTATTTATGTGCTTAAGAATTTTAATTTGTTCTTCTAATTCTTTGATTTGTGAGTAATTATCATTGCCATCCTTGCTCATTCACAACATCCTATATGCTTTTTTAATTATATAATATTCTATCTGCTATTTCAACAATATTCAAGTCATGTTACAACAAATTTGAAAGATTCTTTATATATCCAAATTTTCTTAAAATCTTCAGAAAAACTTAGTGCATAAATAGTTTTGTTTTACAAAATATATCAATTATGCTTGTGGCTCACTTGAAAAAAAGGAGCTTTTGCAGTAATATATAGTTATGGACGTTACAATTATCGACAAGGCCGTAAGACGTGTGCCTGACTTTCCTAAAAAAGGAATTTTATTCTATGACATTACAGGGATTCTAGTAAATCCTGAGGCTTTTCGTTACTGCCTTGATTGCGCGGTAGAAATGTACAAGGACATAAAAGTTGATGCTGTAGCTGGCATTGAGTCTAGAGGGTTTTTGTTCGCAGCCCCTTTGGCGGACCGATTGGGAATACCTCTCATCTTAATACGAAAAAAAGGTAAACTTCCTGGAGATGTTTGGTCCTGTAAGTACCAACTTGAGTATGGTGAAGCTGAAATAGAGATACATAAAAGTGATATTCAGGCAGGCCAAAGTATTTTGGTTATTGACGATTTGATTGCAACCGGAGGCACTCTTAATGCGGCAAAAACAATTCTTGAAAAAGCAGGGGCAAGTGTTGCTGAGTTTTTTGGAGTTGTTGGTCTTCCTTTTTTAAATCATGAAAAAGTTCTTGCTCCGACAAAGGTTAGGACTTTGATTAATTACGATTCGGAGTAGGGCAATTAATAATTTACAATGTATAATGCATAATTAATAACGAACTAGTGTTTATGTTTAACCAGCACATAGGTAAGTGATTTATGTCAGCACATAGGTAAGCCAGTATATAATACAGGTAAGCCTATGTGATTTTTTTTTATTCTAATAAAACGCGACGAATAAAGCAAGCGATGTTCGTAGACAAAGTAGCAAAACGAGTCCTTGTCGCGCCGCTTGTTTCCACTAAAACTGTTCCCATTTTATCTTTTCCGATTTTTCTCTGTGATAAGGTCACGTAGGTCTAAAAATTTAAGTAAAAAATAGCTAAAAAAAATTGCACAGGTGTTCTTTTTTGTGATATAATAATTTCGGAGGCATTTATGTACAGTATAAAATTCTTTATTTGCAAACACTGCGGAAATCTTATTGGCACTATAAAAGACGCAGGTGTTCCAATGGTTTGCTGTGGTGAAAAAATGGAAGAACTCGTTCCTAACACCGTTGATGCGGCACAAGAAAAACATGTTCCAGTTGTAAAGGTTGAAGGAAACCTTGTAACTGTTTCAATTGGTTCTGTTCCTCATCCGATGGAAGACGCTCACTCTATTCAATGGGTGTATCTTCATACCGAAAAAGGCGGACAGCGCAAGGGCTTAAAGCCGGGTGATAAACCGGAAGTAACTTTTGCACTAACCGATGACGATAAGGCTATTGAGGTATTTGAGTACTGCAATCTTCACGGATTGTGGGTTACAAAAGTGTAAACTAAAAAGCAGTGAGCGAGAAAAACTCGGACACTGCTTTTTTTTATTTTTGCTCTTCTTGTAACATTTTGCCAAGATTTGCAGCAGACTCTTCAACCAGTTTTTTACAATATGCACGCCTATTAATAAGACCTGCTTGCTTTAGTAAGTCTTTACAAGCATATGAATTGTATTTATCAGTAAATTCTTTTGTGAGCTTTTGAATACGTGCATTTTGTAATTCCTTTAAAGCTCCAATGTTTTTGCTTTCTTTTGCCATTTTTTCATCAAATCCAAAATTATAGCCACAAGCAATAAAAGCTCCCGTTAAGGCACCACAAAATTCTCCGTGTGCCATTCCTCCACCGAAAGAAGAGGCTATTTTGGCAGCGGTACTTTCATCAAGCCCAATGTCATCGGTAAAGGCACATAATACAGCTTGTGCGCAGTTTATGCCGGTTTCAAATTTTTCACTTGCTATTTTTGCATATTCGTCAGGTGTTTTCATTTTTTCTCCTTTATAATTATTTACAAAAATGATTTTTTAAAAAGTCTAAGTCTAACTCAGGGTATAACACAAACTTAGACAATAAATTTGCAACACGTTTTTTGACATCCGCTTGTACATTTGAATCAAGGTCTATTTTTCCTTTTGCAGGCTTTCCGTCTTTAGTAAGTCCTGGTTTAGTTCCTTTTAAAGCAGTATCAATAATGGATGCTATTTCTTTCATTTCAT
>CAYJMR010000039.1:0-16255 GCA_964371375.1 uncultured Treponemataceae bacterium | reverse complement strand
GAATCCACCCATTTAATGTTACTGTCTTGTCAGCGTCTGCTTTACGCAAATCACCGCAAGTGTGTGTTCTTTTCATTGTTTCCATATGCTAATAATAGCCGAAATATGCTTTTATTTCAAGGGTTCGAATTATGCAATGCAAGTGCTCTTGAATTCATTGTTATAATTTCTTGATTGTGTGTATATCCACTGGTTAAATTAAATAAAACATGATATAGTATTTTAAGAATAGTTTGACGAAAAGATAAAAAAAATATTGAACAAGGGGCTTATATGCTAAAAAACAGAAAACACCATCACTTAAACATTACGGTACCAAATTATGATGAAGCAAAAAAATGGTATGTAGACATGTTAAACTTTGAAATTACAGGAGAGTTTCAAAGCAAAACTGGGACAAAAGCACTTTTTGTTTCAAATGGCGAAGAAACATACGAAATTTTTGAAGATACGTCCTTAGAAAAAAGCGTTATAGACCATATTGCGTATATGTCTGCTGATTTAAAGGCAGACTACGAGTTTTTTCAAAAAAAAGGGGCAACCTTTGTTACCGATGGCATCCAGCATGCTGATTGGATTTTTGAGAATGGTGTCGATTATTTTTTTATTCTTTCTCCAACAAATGAAAGAATTGAATATTGCAAAGCAAGGTAGCGACTATGAATGAAATTTTCAAACGACGAAGTGTGCGAAGTTTTTTAGATAAAAAGATAGAAGATGAAAAAATTATACAAATCTTAAAGGCAGCAATGCAAGCTCCGTCGGCTGCGAATCAGAAACCTTGGGAGTTTTTAGTTCTCCGCGATAAAAAACGCTTACGAGAACTTTCGTCTTATAATCCTTATGCAAGCTGTTTAGCTGATGCCGACGCAGGAATTATTGTGCTTGGGAATAAAGAGCGAATGAGTTATCCTGGAATGTGGGAGCAGGACTTAGGTGCAGCTACTCAAAATCTTATGCTAGAAGCAGTGAGCCAAGGTCTGGGAACTGTTTGGTTGGGAACATCACCTGAAAAAGATAGAATAGATTACATTAGAAAAATGTTTAGTTTAAGTGAAAATCTTTTACCCTATGCTGTGCTTGCGATAGGGTATCCACAAAATGAAAGTGCAAATAGTTTTGTGGACAGATTTGATGAATCAAGAATACATTATGAAAAATACTAGGAGAAAAGAATGACAGCTATTGAGGCAATTTTAGGACGAAGAAGTATTCGTAAGTACAAAGATGAAAAAGTAGACCGTGAAGTAATGAAAGAAATTGTTGCTTTAACGAGATTTTCACCATCATGGGCAAATTCTCAAATTGCACGATTTACCCTTGTAGACACTCAAGAAATAATTAAGAAGTTTGCAGAAACAGGTGTAAATGGCTTTACATACAACATGAAAGTATTGGAAAATGCAAAAGGAGTTGCGGTACTCAGCTATATTCAAGGAAAAAGTGGTGTCCTTGAAGGAAAAGGTGAAGGAGAAGAGAAAAAGGACTTTTGGGAAGCCTTTGATGTGGGTATTGCATGCCAAACATTTTGTCTTGCAGCACATGAAAAAGGTGTAGGAACATGTATTTTTGGAGTTATAAATTCTGTTGAAATCGGCAAAATCATCAACCTTCCAGAAGATGAAAGCGTTGCAGCTTTGATAGTATATGGAACTCCTAATCAAGAACCAACTGCTCCAAGAAGGCACGAAGTAGAAGAAATCTTGAGATTTCTGTGATCGTTTTTTTTGGGGAAGTCTCCCCCTCGGGCTAGCTAGCTTTGCCATCTTGCCCGACCCCCTCTTTTGCAATAAAAAACCGTTATTTGATGCAAATAACGGTTTTTTCGTTTGTAAGTCTATAAAATTTATTTTTCTCTTAACTCTGCAATTATCGCCTTTGAAACATGGGCTCCATCGGAAACAGCCTTTGCAACTTGCATGTAGCCACCGGTAGAATCGCCTGCTGCAAAAATGCCAGGGACGCCAGTTGCACCATGCTCTTTTGTTACAAGCACATCACTGTCACTTCCACTTCCTGTAGGAAGGCCAAGTTTTGCTGCAAAGTCTGAAGAGCCTGCAGTTCCTATTGCAACAAACAAACCTTGCAATTCAGTTTCAATATGTTCAGTTTTTACAGACTTTATAACGCCACCTTCATTTCCCGGAGCCGAGCCTGTAATTTCGGTAATTTTTTCTGAGATGATGGTCATGCCACTTGGAAGCATTTCTGAAACGCCTTCTTCCAAGTCCTTCCCATCAGTAAATAATATAACTTCTTGTGTCATGTGGCTTAAGTGCTGCACCTCAGAGGCTGCATAGGCACCATTACCCACAACACCAACTGTTTTTCCTCTATAAAAAAATCCATCGCAAACGGCACAAAAGCTAATACCGTGGCCTTGATACTCTTCAAAACCTGGCACCTTTAAGCCTTTTCGCTGCCTACCAACTGCAATAAGAACACTAGTTGCTAAAAAGGTTTCACCATCGCCTGTAGTAACTTCGTAACGTACTGGCTTTTTTGTTAGTCCTTCATCTTCTGAAGCAGGAGAATAAAAACCAACTCCAGTTACTTCAGCTGTTTTTACATCTACTCCTAGACTTTCGGCTTGTTTAACACCAATCTCTGCAAGATCTTTTCCCGCAATAGGTTTTTCTATTCCATAGTAATTTTCTATTAAGTGGGCTTTTTCTAAAGCACCAAAATCTTTACCTAGCACAAGAACGCTCATTTTAGCACGAGCAATATACAAAGAAGCTGAAATCCCTGCAGGACCTTTTCCTATAATAACAACATCGTAATTCTTTTTCATATAATATATAATACCACTGTTGAAAAAAATCGTCTGCGACAAAATCACAAAGGGTACGTTACAATTCACAACCTCAAAAAAATGCAAGCACAAAGAGGTATGTCATCTCATACCGGTTCCGTGCTACGCCCGTCAATGGTATTCGTGCCACTACCTCTTTGCTGCACATACTAAACTAGAAAAAGTAGGTTGTGAATTGATGTTTTAGAAATGCTGTAGTCTGGAAAGGAAACTATTCATGGTGTTTTTTTTATATTGTATGATACACCATGAATAGTAGTAACGTTACAATTCACAACCTCAAAAAAATGCAAGCACAAAGAGGTATATATTGCTAGTAGGGACTGTATGAGTCCCTGTTTTATGATACAATAGCATCTAAGGAGCAATTTATGCAAAATATAACAAGTTTTTTACTGTTGGCAATAGTTTGTTTGCAAATTCTTATGATAGTGATTCTCTTAATAAGAAGTCCAAATGATGCAATACATCGGTCTTCTCGCGAAAATAGAGAAGAACTTTCAAAGAACTTAAACACTTTTACAGGTGTAATAGATTCTCGCCTAAAATCGCTACAAGAACACATTCACAACTCAAATAGGGATAGTCGCCAAGAGTTTAGTGCAAGTAGGCAAGAACTTACCTCAGCACTACAGGCGATTAGAAATGATAACGCAGAACAGCTTGAAAAAATGAGAGCTACCGTTGACGAAAAACTTCATAAAACGCTTGAAACGAGGCTTTCCCAATCTTTCCAGTTGGTAAGCAAACAATTAGAACAAGTACAAAAAGGGCTTGGGGAAATGAATGTTCTTGCGAGTGATGTTGGGGATTTAAAAAAGGTTTTGTCAAATGTTAAAACAAAGGGTGTATTGGGCGAGTATCAATTAGAAGCTCTTTTAGAGCAAATTTTATCTCCTACACAATATGCAAAAAATGTTAAAACAAAAGTAGACAGTAACGATATGGTTGAGTTTGCCGTAAAAATTCCATCAAAAGAAACAGACGATTCAGTGGTGCTTTTGCCAATTGACGCAAAGTTTCCATCTTCAGATTACCAACGACTTTTAAAAGCGTATGAAATGGGGGATTCAAAGGCTATAGAAATGCATAAGGCAGAACTTTCCAAAACGGTTAAAAAGTTTGCAAAAGATATTGCAACAAAATATATTGACCCACCAAATACAACAGAATTTGCTATAATGTTTTTACCTTTCGAGGGTTTGTACGCGGAAGTGTTACGTCTGCCGGCTCTTTTTGAAACTATTCAACGGGAATACATGGTGACAATTACGGGGCCTACAACAATTTCAGCATTCTTAAATAGTTTACAAATGGGATTTCGTTCTCTTGCAGTAGAAAAACACACTACCGAAGTGTGGAAACTTTTGGGCAATGTTCAAAAAGAGTTTGTATCGTTTGGCGATATTCTTGAGAAAACAAAAGATAAAATTGATGCAGCGGGAAAAGAACTTGAAAATGCAGGAGTGCGTTCCCGTGCAATTGAAAGACAGCTTAAAAAGGTTGAGCTAATTGGAGAGTAAGAAAATGTTACAATTCACAACCTCCAACGGATGACAAGCACAAAGAGGTATGTCATCTCATACCGGTTCCGGTCTACGCCCGTCAATGGTATTCGTGCCACTACCTCTTTGCTGCGAGTACCAAACTTGCAAAGAGAGGTGGTGAATTGTAACAATCTATTCTCCAAATATTTCTTTTCTATGACGCTCGCCTAAATTTATAAGATTATCTTTTAAGGAAATATCGATGTTGGTATTTTGGCCTAAGTCTATTAAAAAGCGGTTCATAGAAAAGTGTTGATACACAAATACTTTGTTCCATGCTTCGTTTTTGCCGTATGCTTTTATTAATTCATCGCGGTATGGAATAAAGAGACCTTTGCCCTTTAACTCCGCATAACCTACAAGCCAAAGTTCAACTGATTTTCCGCTTTTTTTCGCCTCTTCATGAAGTTTTGTGTGCAGTTCTGAGGTGGACTTTGCGCACCACAATTGGCTTTCTAGTAAAAGTTGTGCAAAAAGGGGATTTCCATTTTTTGTAATAAAGCTAAGTTCTTTTGTTTTTGCAGAATGTAGCGGACTTTTATTAAGTATGATTACATTTTTTCTAAAATCGACGCCAAGTTCTCCGTTTCGTGCAAAAAAGTTTTCTGCAATTTTTCCTGATTGACCAACAAGATAGCGTCGGTTTTCGGCTAATTGCTCTTTTTTTCCAGGATTGTCACCAATCACAATGAGCGAAATATCATCGTCTTTTGTTATATCATCAAAAGCTTTGTTATATACAAACGGATCTGAAAGCTCATACGGGGGAACACCATCTTTTTCTGCAGATAGTCGTTGAAGTTCTTTTAATTCATCTAATAGATTTTCTTTTTGTAGCACGTTGTGCCATTCGTTTACTTTTTGCAATAATTCATTTTTAAATGAGCAAAAAATATTCCATTGTTCGTTAGTCATATTCTTTCCGTATACTTTTGTTAATTTATAAAGGTAAATTTTTTTTTAAGAAGTGCTATCAAAAATATTTGAAAAAAGGTTAGGCTGCAATGCTAAAAAGGGCTCCAACTTGTCCAGCTCCAGCTCCTGAAAGTGCATATGGGTTTGCTTGTGCAATGCTAATGGTGCTTTGTATTTGTGTTTGATATTCGTTTATAAGGGCATCAACTTGTGCATCGCTCATTTCTGAGTCTGTTTTTATAGCTTCTGGCTGTTGCTTCATATCAATAAGCCGGTCAATAAGTGTATTAAGAACTTTTATTTTGCTTATGTTTACGCCGCTACTTGGATTTTCGGATGCAACACCACGAACGTGCTCAAATTGTGCATAGCCAACCATTGAGGGGCTTACTGGTATGTATAGTTTTCCACCAGCGGAAAAAGATACTGACCGTGCAGAACCTACTCCGTAATTTGCATGAGCTAATCCACTTATACTACCTAACCCCGAAATCATATTTTTTAATCCTCAATAAAATCACTACACTGTAACAGTGATACCTTGTTACAATGTTTACATTATAAATATCGGAAGAAAAAAAAATTAACTTAGCAAAAAAGTTACAGAGAAATAGTATGTGCTTTTTACCTTGCAAGCAATAGGATTCGAGAAGATAAAAAATTGTTTTTTTTATTGTGAGAACCTATACCAATCGGTAAGGCGTTCTTGTATTGTTTGCACAGATTCTGAATGGTCTGTGTTTGTAGCATCAATCAAATATGGAAGGATAATAGCATCTTTTATTCGATTCCAATCGGGAGGTAAACGATTGGGAGGCACAAGAGAGTCTGAGGAAGGTATGTTTCCCCAAAGGGCTGGGTAGTGGATTGGATAAAAACGCTCGTTTACACTTCGTATGGAGGAAAAACCTCCTGCAATTCCAAATGTTTCTGTGTATAAGTTCATTGAATCATACCAGTTAAGAATTGTTTCTTGATTTTGCTCATTCATAAACCATATTAAAAACTGCTCTGCTGCTGTAAGATTTTTTGAGTGTTTATAAAGTCCTGCTGTTAGCATATCATCGTGTATAACTATTTTATTATCTTGTTGGATCCATCGAAAATATATGCCGTCAAGATATTCGGTAGGGGTAATAAAGAGTTCATTACTTGGCATAAAAGCAAAGAGAGAATTATTGTTTAATATATTTCTAAGTGTAGGATTGGCTAAGTACTTAAATTGATACTCTGTCTCTGTTGCAGTTGATAAATTTATGCCAGTAGTCCATTCTCTAAAGTATGAAATTGTGTTGTTAAGTGCAGCATCATTCCAAGTAAAAGAAGCTTCACCACCCTTTTTTTCAGAAAAATCTGCATTGTTTAATTTTGCAACTTCATACAGAAATAATGGCGACCACGAAGGAGCAAATCCCATTGCAGTATATTTTTCATTTTCGGCTTGGTTAAATAGTGCACCAGTGTCTCTAATTTGGTCTGGGTTGAGCATGTGGTTTTCTGGGATACTATTGCTGTTACCTTGTGAAAACACTACCGCCGAAAGATTAAAACTTACGGGTAAAAGATATTGTTGATTTCCGATTTTTCCAAAATCTAGTAATTGTGGATAAAATTGAGTTTTGTTTATAAGCTGGTCATCAAAAAAGTAGTCAAGGGGCAAAAAAGTATCTCTAATATCTGCAACTTTCAACCACGATCCAATTACAATATCAGGTGCAGAATCATTTTTTTGCAAAGGAAAAGACGCTGCAGGGTTTTCTTTATATATTACAACTGCTTTTGCACTTTCAGAGGTGAGATTAAATAATTCAACATATGTGGCAATTTCACTTTGATTTGTCCAAATAACTAAGGGCTCTTCATAAGCTGCATTACACGAACAAAAAAAGAAAAGTATCGTTGTTATACCACAAACTGAGATAAAAGAGCGTTTAGTCACGCACCATTTCCTCTGCTGTTGAATATACTTTTTCATATACGGTATTGATTAATTCGTTGTCAATGCTTGAAAAAGCGATGCGAATAGTATTGTCGTTTATTGCAATAATTCCTATTCCATGCTCCGAAAGTAATTTTTGCCGCAATGCTTCTGCATTTAAATTCTTACAATTTAAACTCATAAAATATCCTGAGTTAAAAGGCAAGGGTTCCAATACAGGGTGATTTTGCTTTGTTTGCAAAAAGTCACAAACAGTGTGATACCGTTCTTCAAGAATCTTGTAAAAGGCCTCTTTTTCTGTTTTTACAGCAGGATTCGTAAGTACTTTTTTCATTATTGACTGTGATGGAGTTGAGGCACATGAAACAGAAGAACGTATAATACCCATAAGCTTTTGTATTAAGGTATCGTAGTGTTCTTGTGTTAAACCTTTTCCTGCAAAAGTTAAAAATCCTGCACGGAATCCCCAAACGTAATCTTCTTTTGTTGGTCCATCAATTTTTACCGCTAATACATTTTCATGCAAATTTGCTAAGAACGCAAAAAGAGATTGACTTTCTATATCTGCTTCATAGTTTAATCCAAAGTATGCATCGTCGGACCAAACCATAATTTTTGTTCCAGTTTCTGCAATGGTTTTAATTATTTCACAAATACTTTTTACTTCTTCTTTTGTAGGAGAATATCCAGATGGGTTTTGTGGAAAATTGAGCATTACGCGTATGCTACCTTTTTTGGACTCTTTTTCCATTGCAGTTTTAAATGCATCAAGATTAAAACCGGTATCGGTAAATAAAGTAAACTGCTCAAATGATGCATTTCGTCGTGCTTGCACAATTAATGGATAATTATCCCAAGACGGATTTGCGGCTAAAAGAGTATCGTCTTCTGAAATAAACAAATCACAAAGATAAGAAATACCTGCCGTAAGACCTGGAACAACAACAGGAAGAGAAAATAATATGTTTTCTAACGAGGGATTTTTTTCAATAAGTGTTTTTTTCCAAAGTTCACGAAGCTCTAAATCACCTGCAGTTGGTGCATATGCAACTGCCTCCGCGGAGGTAAGATTAGGAAGCTCTTTTTGAACTGAAGGTAAAATAATAGGTTTTTTTTCAACGCAACTCATGCCAATTGTAGCATTTGCGGTTTTACCCATCTTTTTTGCTTCAACACTTTGTGCTATAATACCTTTAGGGAAATATATGCGACGACCGAGGTCTGACAGCATAACATCAATAATTGTTCCGTTTAGTTTTTCATTTAAACCTTGTGCTAATTCGTGTATCATGGTATGGTATAATACAATGAAGTTGGCTAATCAGTCAATGGATATTCAGAGCAAATAAAGAATATTTTTTATAAGGATAGGATATGGATGATTTTCAAAAAGCTCAATCATTAATTGAGGCTTGTAGAAGTGAAGTTTCAAAACGTGTTGTAGGGCAAGCCCATGTAATTGACGGAATACTTACCGCATTAATTGCTGGGGGGCATGTTCTTTTAGAAGGTGTTCCAGGGTTGGCAAAAACACTTATGGTAAAAACTTTTTCCGATATTTCTGGATTGGATTTTAAAAGAATTCAGTTTACGCCAGATCTTTTACCTGCAGACGTTTCGGGAACCATGATTTATGAACAAGCAAAGGGGCAGTTTTCTGTTAGAAAAGGGCCTGTTTTTACAAATCTTTTATTGGCAGACGAAATAAATAGAGCACCGGCTAAAGTTCAATCTGCGTTACTTGAAGCTATGGCAGAAGGACACGTAACTATTGGTGAAAATACTTATTCTTTACCGGAGCCATTTTTTGTGCTAGCTACACAAAATCCTATTGAGCAAGAGGGAACCTATAATCTTCCGGAAGCCGAGCTTGATAGGTTCTTATTAAAAATACTTTTAACATATCCAACAGGCGAAGAAGAACAAGCCGTTGTTAAAACAGGGGGAAAGCCTGAAAATATTCCTGTTCAAAGAGTTTTAAGTACACAAAACTTGCTTGCTTGTAGAAATTTGCTTGAAAAAATAACCTGTAGTGATGATTTAGTGCGGTATATTGTATCAATTGTAGCGGTAACTCGCCCCTCTAAAGAAAAACATGGGATAGGAAAAAATACCTCGGATATATTGCATTATATTTCATTTGGAGCGTCGCCTCGTGCTAGTATTGCATTGTACAAATGTGCAAAGGTGCAAGCCTTGTTTGCAGGGAGGTCTTTTGTACTCCCAGAAGATGTAAAAGCTGCGGCCCCTGCCGTATTAAGACATCGATTAATACTCTCGTATGAAGCTGCTGCAGATGGCATTGTTGTTGATGAATTAATTGATAAAATTCTTTCATTAATGCCAATTCCATAATAGAGGACGATTAATGGCAAAAGCAAAGGGCTTAATAAAAAATACGTATTTGCTTTCTCAGCGTGCTTCAAGTTTACGCCTTATGTCGCGAACAATTGCGAAGTGTTTATATGTGGGTAATTTTCGCTCAATGTATAAAGGTCGCGGTGTAGATTATGCAGGGGCTAGAGATTATTTATATGGAGATGACATACGAGCAATTGATTGGAATGTTACTGCACGATTAGGGAAACCCTATATAAAACTTTTTGAAGAAGACAAAGAATTAATAGTATTTTTAATTATTGACCGATCAAATTCTATGGAAACAGGTAGTGGCAAGCGAACAAGAATTGAAACGGCAACAGAAGCTGCCGTGTTAATGTTATTTGCTGCAATGCAAAATTCAAGCCCTGTTGGAGGTGTTCTTTTTGATGGAGAAATTGAGTTTTCCACGGCTCCAAAAACAGGTATGGATCATGCAATGGTATTATTCAGTAAACTTGATAATCGTCCAAGGCGTGGGATAAACGGAACGTCGCTCGCTCAATCGCTTAGGGGTGCGTCAAAACTATTGCGAAATAGATCGCTTGTGTTAGTGCTGTCAGATTTTCGGTGCGGAAATTATGAAAAAGAACTTGCATCGTTAGCTTCCAAGCATGATGTTATTGCTGCTCGAATTGTTGATGATTCGGATGTCTATTTGCCAAGTATAGGTTCGGTTGAGGTTTTTGACCCAGAAACTCAGGAGCAAAAAGTTTTTCAAACTACTTCAAAGCATTTTGAAAAAGAGTGGAAAGAGTATAATGAACGACACATGGAGAGGTGGCAAAATATGTGTGCGAAACGAGGCGTGGCTACAATGTTACTGCCAACAAAGAATGATACCGCTCAAGAATTAGCATTGTTTTTTTCTTCAAGGAGTTTTGTGTGAGACACTTTACTCTTTTATTTAATAAAAAAGGCATAATTTTCTATATTCTTTTTGTGACTTTTTTTTCGCTTTATGGTCAAGAAACTACACTTATACCAAAAGATGTATATGTTGGGGATGTCGCAGAAATACGGTTTAAATTTGATTGGGAAGGAAATCTGTTTGCAAAAAATGCAGAAGACCGTATTACGCTTGTTACAGCTTCCACCATTGATAAAAGTTTAGAACATAACTACACAATAAAATCTATGCAACTTTTTCCAAGTTCAAACGGATATATTCTTTCTGTTTTTTTTATACCTTGGAAAACGGGAGAACTTGAATTTATAGCTTTTGACCTTGCAACAGTATTTGAACTTACGGTAAATTCACTACTGATAGATATTCCTACGGTACAAATACAATCCATTTTAACGCAAACTGGTGATACAGAAATAAAACCTCCTGTACCACCTGTAATTGTTCCAGGTACAACCTATGCTTTGATAGTCTTTGCATTTTTTTCGCTTGTTATACTTTTGCTGATAGTTATTGTATGTGCAAGAATTACGATAATTCGTATGTGGGTAAAGGCATTTTTGGGAAAGATTTTTGTTAGTAATAATTTTAAGAAAGCAACAAGGTCTTTACTTACACTTTCAAAACAATCTGAAAAAATAGAACCCAGAGTATTTGCTTCAACGCTCTCGGGTATTATTCGAGTCTATTTGGAAGGGCGTTTTTCGCACCGCTTTACAGCAGAGACAACAAGCAGTTTTTTTTCTATCTTTAATGAAATGTTTGCAGGTACTGCTTCTGAAAGGGCTAGCCTTTTTTTGGAAGATTTATATGAAGTGTGCTTTCGATGTGATTTTTTACACTATGCAGGGCACGAAATAGAAAAAGCCCCTTTAACAAAAGATGAAAAGTATTTGCTCATAGAAAGGACAAAAAAAGCACTGGTTTTTTTTGAAAAAGATACAGATGAAGATGACGGAGCTAGCGAATGATTGTATTTCAAAATCCATTTGTCTTTTTGCTTTTATTTTTAATACCACTTTATTATATATTGAAAAAAATAAACCTTTTTTCACAGCCAAAACTTCCTTTAACATTTTCAGACTGGGATGGACAAGGGTTTAAATGGAATCCACTTTCTGACTCTGTGCTTAGAATTATTTCGAAAATAACTTTTATTGGTGGCTTTGTTTTTCTTGTTGTCTCACTTTCAAACCCTACAATTGAAAACCAAGAAAGAGTGTACACCTCGAGGTCATCTGAAGTTATTTTTGTGATTGATGTTAGCCCTTCGATGGCATCGCTTGATATTGCCGATGGGACTCGATTGGAAGCGGCAAAAAAAGCTATAGACTTATTGGTTAGCGAAAACCAAGGTTCTGCCTATGGTTTAGTTGCGTGTGGAACAGAGGCCGCACTTCTTGTGCCTCCTACAATGGACAGAAGTGTTTTCTTTACGAGTTTAGAAGAAATGCAAATAGGAGAGCTGGGAGATAAAACCTCTTTAGGAATTGGCATAAGTACAGCCGTTTATCATCTCATGTCTACATATGCGCCCCGTAAATCTATTGTTCTGTTGACAGATGGTGATAATAATGCAGGTGCTGTGCATCCTGAAACTGCAGCAAATCTTGCAAAAGAGTATGGCATTACTCTGTATGTTGCAGGAATCGGAACAAGAGGTTCCGTGCCTATTGAATATGTTGACCCCGAAAGTGGAAAAATGTATACCGGCTATTTAGATTCAACTTTTGACAATTCTACTTTACGTAACCTTGCAAACATAACTGATGGGAAATATTTTACGGTTGAAACATTGTCGTCTCTTTCACAAGCATTAGATACGGTTACTGCAGAGAGTTCTGTAGCCCAATCTTATAGGATAAAACAAACCTCAACGCTTTTATATGCACAAACGCTGTTTATAAGCTTATTGCTTTTTTCAATAACGTGGATTATTTGCAGACTGCTTTTACGGGAGGTGCTATGATGTTTCAATTCTCTTGGAGTTTTTATGTGGTTATTCTTGTGCTTTTTATCCCTGCTATCCTATTTACAAGTACAAAAATAAAGCCTGTGATTAAAATATTAAAAACTTATTCAGGACAAAATGCAAAAGCTGTTACATCGATAGAAGCACGTTTTGCAGCACGCTCTTTTTGTTGGATATGTGCATGGATATGTGCATGTATTGCATTAATCGGACCTTCATGGGGAACGGAACTTGTTCCTGTTCAAAAGAGTGGAAGTGCACTCAGTTTTGTTTTTGACGTTTCTTACAGCATGATGGCACAAGATGCAAATAACTCAAGAACACTTTCTCGCCTTGAGCATTCAAAAGAGTTTTCAACAGAATTGCTGGCCGTACTTCCAGGAGTTGCAACATCGGCTGTTCTTACAAAGGGGGAAGGGGTTTTAGCTGTTCCGTTAACAGAGGATTATTATGCATTAACAAATGTGATAGAAGCACTTTCTCCTAATATGCTTTCTGCCCCTGGTTCAAGTTTGTCGAAAGGAATATTGAAAGCAATAGAATCATTCCCCCCACAATCGGCAAGAAGCTCCTCAATTGTTATTATGAGCGACGGAGATGATACCGACGAAGGACTTGCAGATGCTGTTCAAAAAGCCATTAGTTTTGGTATTAGTGTTGTTTTTGTGGGATTTGGCTCTATAGACGAAATAGATGTACTTGCAGGGGATGGTGAAACATATGTTAAAACCTCTCTAAGAGAAGAAAAACTTAAAAGTCTTGCCCAGAACGAGCGAGTATATTTTATGCCTGCAAGCGGACAAAGTTCTTTAGAAAATATTGTTAGAATTGTAAACCCAACAATTATTTTTGGCGACAGTCCTTCGACTACAAGTTATGAAACAAAACAAATTAATAGACATGGCTTTTTTATAACCCTAGCAATTATTCTGTTTTTACTCGGATTTTGTATATACACTTTTGTGCCAAAAAACTTTGTCAGGCTTTTTGCCCTAAACACAAAAAGGGTTGTTTTGCTTTTGCTGCCCTTATTTAGCGTTTTGTTTTCAGGCTGCTCGGATTGGAGTATGGATGCTAGAACTGTATTGGAAGGTTCCTACAATTGGAATCGTCAAAACTATCAACAAGCGGTTGCATCATTCTTGGAGGTGTATACTCGATCGCAAGAAACAGGTAATTTAGAAATGCAACAATACGGGCTTTTTGGATTGTCAGCAAGTTATATTATGCAAGGAGAAATAGATGCCTCTCTAACAAAAATAAATGAAATGGTCCCTCTTGTTTCGCCGAGCCTTGATTTTGCTAGATGGTATAATAAAGGAATTATTTTCCATCGCAGGGGTGACTACGAAACGGCCGCATTTTGCTTTAAAAAAGCATTGTTAGTAGATAGTAAAAATATAAACGCAAAAATAAATTTAGAATTGAGTGTTAATGAAAAAAGTATACAAGCACAACAAGGTGTTCAAGAGAGAATACCTGTGGAAGAAAAAAAAGAGCCTTCAGGGGCATCTGATGCAGTATTTTCTTTAATACGAGAAAATGAGGAAAATCAATGGAAAAACGACGAAACAATACTGGAAAAAAGCGATATAATAGACTATTAAAATTCTTCCTTTTATGCATGGTTTTTTACGTATCATTCCCGGCTTTTGCACAAAACTTTAATGGTATACAATTTTCTCAAAAAGGCGATTTTTCTGTTTTAGAAGACAGTATTTTTGTGCTTGAGCTTGTAGGGGTTAATCTTGCAGATGTAGAAGTTGAGTATCGAACCTTTCCACATGGCATTGACTTCGTTTCTTCTGAAAAAAATAATACTTTTATACGATTGGACGATGGTAGTACTCAAAAGGCAGTGTCAATTATGTATACCTTGCGGTTTTTACACGAAGGAGAATATAATTTAGGTTCAGTTCCTCTAAGTATTGAATCAGTGATGCATACGATAGATTTTCCCATTGTGACCGTTCATCCCAATCTGGATACTCTGATTCCTGAATTGCTTTTTGTTCAAAACGATCCTTTGTATGCATTGCATACAGGAACTTTTTCTTTGCAAGCGAAGTATTTTTCATCAATTACCGCTCTTTCTGTTGATTTATCAGAACAGGCCCTAATAGAACAAACGTCTTCGCAAGTGTCTATTCCTTCTACCGATTTTCCCTTTTCAACAGAAATGGTTGCACTGGCTACTTTTTCGTGTATACCCTTTGAGAGCGGTACTCTTGAGCTTCCTCAAATTTTAGCATCATTTATTGCTTTCAATGGAACTGAGCATACTATAACACTTGATGGTAAAACTTTGACTGTATTCCCTTCTGAAAATTTTCTAGTTCCAAATTATGGCAATGAAAGGCATTTGCTTGATATTAGCATGCAACAAGCCGATTCGAGTGTTCAGTCTATCCCAATAGACAGAAAAGAGAGCTTGGTGCAATCGTTAGCTGCTTTACGTATAAGTGAAAAGTATTCTCTATTACCTTTTGAATCAACACAAGAACGAAAGGTGCTTGAAGAAACAGAAAACATTCAAAACGTGGGCGAGGTTTCTTACACGTGGGCAATTGGGGCTTTTTTCTTTTCGGTTGTTTTAATTTTTACGAGTGTTATACTTTTTAAGCTAAAGAAAAAACTTGGACTTGCAAGTCTTTTTTGTTTTTTGGGAATAGCATTGTTTGCACTTACAGTGCTTTATGGGAAACCTCTTTTAAATCGATATGCATTGACGTATGGCACTCAGTTGTATACAATTCCAGAATACGAGTCGAATGTGATTGATTCTTTGTACCCTGGATTACGTGTTCAAATTATACGGTCTGTGGGAGATTGGTATTTAATTGAAAAAAATGATGGCAGAAGTGGGTGGATTTTAAAAACCGATTGCGTGCTAATAGAACGATAAAAAAAAGAGAGAAAAGATGGATTTTGGCGATATTTTAGAACAGTGGGAAAAAAGCGAAAAAAAATTACAAAAAACGCACAATGTCTCAAATAAAAAGGCGAATGCACCTGAGAAAAAACAAGTAGAAACAAAAAAACGAAATGACATGAATGCATGGCTTAATAAATATGGAGTTGTCGATAAAGATAGCCTTATAAAAGATTATTCACTGGCAAAAGCTGTTCATTCTCATACTGCTGCAAAAAATATTCCCATTGATGCTACAATAGATCTTCATAGTTTTACGCAAGAGGAAGCGTGGACACAACTTGATTTTTTTGTAAAAAGCTGTAAGCACAAAGGACTAAAAAAAATCCTCATTGTCCATGGAAAAGGAACTCATTCCGATGGGGATCCTGTGTTGGGTAGACTGGTTAGACTTTTTATAGAACAGAGCTCTATACTAGGGGCTTCAGGTCATCCAAAGGCAGCACTTGGGGGAAGTGGTGCCACGTGGGTAATGATTAAGTAGCTTTTATACAAGTGTTTCCAAAAACTCCATTAGTTCAAATCGTGCATCTTCATTAAAGGCAAATGGATGTGGGTTTGCAAAGTGACCTGTATCATTATCAAAATAGAGACCGTTTGCATCACTAAAATCTTCAAAAAAAGCAGCTCTGTATAGAATATCGGCACCTATTCGCAAGTCATATCCTTGCTGACCGTATGCTACCTGTACCATTTTAGTGCCTAAAAAAGATTTAGGGTTTACGGAAAGTACAATTGGTCCAGGTGGATGATCCTTTGACATGTCTATTGACCACATTATGAGGGCAAGTTTACTTTTTGCATACGCTTCATCGGCTTCCATATGGGAGCCGTGTTTAAGTGTGTTTA
>CAYJMR010000038.1:0-16588 GCA_964371375.1 uncultured Treponemataceae bacterium | reverse complement strand
CTTTCATCCAGACTATAACTGTCGGCTTCGGAATTACACCGAATCAGCAAACCAAGAAGGTTCGCTCGTGGGCTATGACCACCGGTAGGGACTTGCACCCTGCCCTGAAGATTATTAATTATGTGAAAAATATATCGTAAATTAAAATTACTGTCAACAGGAAAAGGGTGAGAAAATCACATTTCGGGCCTTAGTATTTCAAACAATACCTATGGAGATATCCATTTTGCATGAAACGTAACATCACCAGTAACAACAGTAGTAGAACCTACCCTAGCTGCTTCGCGTAAGTCAGGCTCGCTATACCAACCTTCAAAAATTAAACCACCTTTTTGCGGCTCTGTTAGAGCAGCAACTTGTAGCTTCTCACTTTCTAATATTGGTATCGGTGCAACCAAATTACCGCCATTAGAATTAAAACTTATCTTATGCCAGATTAGCGCTTCATGCACCTCATTGCCGCCTTGATTCCAATTAGTGCCCCAGGTCATACTATTTGCTTTGGGATCGTCTAAGAAAATCTCAACACTGTTATTACCTTCAAAAATATTTGACCCTACTACAGTAACAGAGTCAGGAAAAATTATTGTATCCAAAGCAGTAAAAGCAAAAACATTGTCACCAATGATTTGAATCCCACTACCTAAACTAATTTGTGTTAAGTTTTCACTTCCACTAAATGCATTACTTTCAATAATTGTAATAGAGTCAGATAAGAATACTTCTGTTATATGAGTATTATTTTGAAAAGCACCTGCACCAATTTTTGTTACTAATACGCCATTCACTTTTTCAGGAATATTGACTATTCCATCGCCATAACTTGGATCGAAGGAGGTAACACTATAGGTCCCATCTTCGTTTAAAGTATATGTTATTCCATTCACGACAAGGCCTAGATGAGGCAATTCGGGTTCCCCAACGGCTTCATCATTTACTGAATCGCTATCGATTGCAGATACACCTCCACCTGGAGATTCGGTTAAAAATCCTGAAACATCCACAAAGAATAAGTCACAGGAAAAGAAAAAAACAGCCACCAAAAGACACACAAAAAACAACACGCGAGATTTCATACAGAGCCTCCGAAAAGTTAAAGCTTCATCACCCTTTTTTCCCTATGCTTTAATTATAAGCCCTGTTTTGTTTATTTGTCAACTGTTATTTTAACAAGTTTTTTCGCTTATAAAACGTTGTTATTCCCAGCGAGCAAAGAGTAACACATCTTCTCCTTTGTTTCCTGCAGTAACACTATTCACTGTTTTGCCTGAAAAAGTTAAGTCGATATACCAACCCACAAAATTATACCCATTCTTACTCGGCTTTGGAAAATCCTCAACGGTAGCACCTGCATTAACAGCCATAGGGGAAATGTAATTTCCTCCCTTTGAATCAAATGTAATATTACACCAATCTCCATCATAGTATACTTCAATTATATCACTATCCCAGCCTGCGTCTCCATATCCCGATGTTGGCTTGGCATCATCAACGTAGACCTTAAGCATTTCGCAGGCGGTAAAAGAGCTCGAAGAGATATTATCAACAGTATGGGGAATAATAATACTTGTAATTTTTTTACAATCTGCAAAAGCACTATCATTAATTGTTGTTACGTGAGTACCAATATCTACCACTTCTAAAGAGGTACAGCTTTCGAACATACTTTCACTTACACTGTTTTGAAGATGCGGAGAAACAAAGGCCTTTAGATTTGAGCAGCCTTGGAAAGCTGCTTTTCCAATCGTAATGTTAGAAAAAATATAGACTGCCGTAATTCGGGAGTTATCCTTAAATGCGTATGAATCAATGGCAACAACTAGCTTTCCATTATGATATTCAGGTATAGTAAGGGTTCCTGAAAATTGAGAGCCAACTCCGCTAATAGAGTACGTACCATCATCTAGCAACCTAAAAACTAAGTCTGCTCCGACATAATCATTTAATACTTCTTGTGTATCAAGATATCCGGAAACATCGTTATAAAAAAGGTCACATGAAGAAAGCAAACACCCTATATATAAAAGGAAAATTAGAAGTTTTTTCATACCCATCCTCGTTTTGTAAAACTGTTATTTGTTTTACAATCCTCTCTGATAACTATTGTATGTCACCTTTTTTCTTTTGTATATGTGCCGTTTGGCACATTTTTAAGCCATTTTAGCATTGCACTTATTGCTGCTCTCTTCAAATATTAACCCAATTATTTTAAAGTCCATTTTGCATACACCGTAATATCCTTATCCACTGAATCGTTTACTGATATACGTGTATTATAAAGCTCATTCGTACTACTTAAGTACCACCCTTGAAAATCGTAACCTTCTCTCTTCGGTTCAGGAAGCTCTTTTATTGTGTTATCCTCGATTAATATTGGCATGGCAGGAACATTGCTTCCTTCCATAGCATGGAAGGTAACCTTGTGCCAATCTTTTCGTTTATGCACAGAATTACCGTCTATACTGTCCCCTTCAAAATTATCATGTTCTAAATAAATACTACCTTGGCAGTTTGTAAAAGCAGTAGCCCAAATAGTCGTAACACTTTTAGGTAGAATAACATATTTTATTTTTGTACCAGCAAAAGCGCTTGCACCAATTTCTGTAATTGTTGAAGGTAAAACAACAGTAGAAATTTCATCAATGTCTTCAAAAGCGTTTTGTTTAATTTGTGTAACGGGCTTTCCCTCATATGTGTGCGCAATGAAAATATCTCCGCTAAGATTACTTGGATTTTTAGTTGTTACAGTGTATTTTGCCTCGTTCGCAATAAGTTCATACACGAGTCCTTTAGAAGGAATAATTACTTCAGGAGAAGGAAGTGTAAAAAAACCTGAAACATCGTTGTAAAACAAGTCACACGAAGTTAAAAAGAATCCTACACATAAAAGAAGTATTTTAATTTTTTTCATAGCTATCCTCATCTTGTAAAACCGTTATTCGTTTTACTATCCTTTCTTGTAGCTATGATACTTTACAGTTTCTTTTTTGTATATGTGCCATTTGGCACATTTTTAGCCTAAATTTGCACTTTTTTTGCAAATTTTTTACACTTTTTTTAAAATTTTAGCCCCATTCCTACCGAGGGCATAACCATTTGTAAAAAAGTATCCCCAAGAAAAAAAGAAGAATTATAGTCTAAACCTAAGGCAAAAAATAAATTTTCTGTCGCATAAAATTGCAAAGAAGAGCCTATTGATGCTAATACTGCAATTGCATTCAATTCCTCTCTAGCTACACTGTTTCCACCAGAAAAATATAAATTCCAAAAGAAATTAAGCCCTGCGCCCACATGAGAGCTCACATACAACCGCTCATCAATAAGAGGATAGGTGTGTGATACATACAGCAAAACAGGAAAAAACCGTCCGCTCGCGATGGAATTATCAATTGGTTGCTGAAAAATTAATGAATGTGCAGAAAGTCCAAAGCCGATATCTCCAAAATTCTTCTTTATGGGAACCCATTCAAAATTTCCATGAAAACCAAGAGGTAAAAAGGTTGTTTCTAATTGAGGCACAATTGAGCCCCCTGGAAGGAGCGCAGAGGCTGTATACCCAAGTGAAAAACGAAGATCGTATGTTCTTTCTTCTTTGACTGTAAGAGTTTGAGTTGCATCTGTTAAACCTCCTGGGTTTTCCACAATAAAGGTATATTCCCCCTCTTTCAAACGATGTTCATCAAAGTCAAGCAAAACTGTTCCTGCATTGTTTCCTAAAAGAGCTCCATGCAAGATTGTTCCGTCAGTATGTTTTATGGTAAAAACGCTATTAAACACTATATTATCTGCCTCAACACTAATATGGGCATCGGTACTATCATTTATTGTTATTGTTTTGGGTGAAATAGCCTTTACGGAAGGTTGCACCGTCCTAAATACCTCGAATTCAAACCATTCAGACGGACTTTCTTTTCTCCCCAATACGTTATTAACAATTATTCTATAACGATAATAGCCCGCAGGAAGATGCACCTCTATTGTGTTTTCTTCACTACTATACGAATCATATGGCTCCCATGTTATATTCTTTTGGTTTTCTATTTCTACGTCATATCTCTGAGCATATGAAACCTCATCCCATATAAGTGTTTGACTTATCATAGAATTTTGTGCGTTATTGTTTCGCAAAAAACTCTCACTTTGTGAAAAACAATGAACATAGTGAAAAAGCATTGCAATGAAAACAAAATATCGTTTTAGCATCTTATAATCCATATAAATCCCCTTCTGTTCTATCGAGAGGAGAGGTTATTTGCCCTAAATCAATAACAAAAGAGAATGAAGCTAAATTACCTCTTTGCACCGTATCTTCAGGCAAAGACCGCATGGCTTCTATACTCCATGTAAAACTACCTCTATCTAATGCAGATAAATCTTCAAACCGAAATCTCGTTGAATCCTTAATTTCTTTTTCAAGTATAATATCATTATTTGAGTTTCGCAGTATAAAAATATATGCTTCGGCTCCCAAAACTGGGTTCCATGAAAAGTCAATATAATCTGAAATAGCTAAGTATCCTACATCAAAAATTTCACCTTGCATTGGGTTTAGTGCCGTTGTTCCGCGCAAATTTTCAATAGGATTTACTACGATTCGCGATGGGCTAATTGCACTAATGTCATACCCCTCTTCTGTCTCTCCTATCACAGTCCAATACCATACTCCTTCTTTTAAAGGTGGTAATGATATTGTTGCCGAAGGATTATTTATGCTGAGCCTAATTTGAGAGCTCAACGGCCTTTCTCCCCTACCTCTTGTTTCAACGCTTAATCCTCTTTCACTACTTGAAAGAATAAGTTCAGAGCTAACTACGTTTTCAGTTGTATTCCACCTTATTGAGGGAGGACTAACAAGGGCGGTAATACCATCAATTGTTGATGGCCCTGCTAAGTGAATTGGATCTAAAAATCGAGTTGAAAAAGAGCCTTGTGTTATAGCACTCTTTCTAACCGTCATTGAAGGTGTATTTTCTGTAACTGCACGCAATTCATAAACATAGGACCCAGGGTCCATAGCATTCATATTTATTGCATGCCTTGTAGTACGTAAGTCTAAGTTCTCATATGTAGTTGTTTGCATATCGGAAGCATCAAAGAGCCTGAGCTCGTAATACTCGGCATTTTCAACGCTATTCCACTCGAAAACTACATCATTTTGTGCAAACATAACAATTGATTCATTGTGGGACGGATACTGCACCTCTACAGCTTCCAAATCAGTTTCTACATAAAACTCTTTTGCTTCAGAGACGTAACTAAAGTTTGCATTTATGTCAAAGGCCACAATTCTCCAATACCACTTTCCTACCGGAAGAGTAATAGAACTCAGGGAGTTGGTGTTTGATATTGTGTCTACATAAAGGTTTTCAAAACTTTCATCTTGTGCTATCTGAATTCTTGCTTCATAAGAGAGGTTTGTGTCCCATGTAAAATTAATGGTGCTTATGTTTTGCTCTAGAATTATCTCTTTGTTTTGCGGCTCAATTGCCTCTAGAATTGGATCTCCCTCAAGCGCTACAAAAGAGCGAATTTCACTAATCGGAGAAACATTACCTTCTGTATCTGTTTTTGTTACGGACCAATACCAAAGGCCTGGCTCCAAAGTATTACTATCTGAACTAACTACATAGTAATTTCTTTGTACTGTTTGCGTAAAGTCTATTGTATTCATATTATTATTTTTACTCAAATTAAGAGTGTAAAAATCTGCTTCATTATCATATTCCCAAGAAAAATTTTGGCTTTCTTCAATATTCACAAAGTGATTTTTTTGAGGAAAACTTAAACCAACAGGTAAAATGTTTTCATTTTGCTTTATAACGAAAGAGCTGATATTCGAGGAAGCAATTTCTGGTGTGTTTTCATAAATAATACCTTCACCATAAGAAGGCGTTACTCGCCAGTACCACGTGCCCTCTTCAAGAGTAGAAACCGTGCTTGAAGCTTGTGGTATGTTTTGTGCAAAGAGCGGGTTTTCCATTTGAGCATTATCTGCTATCTCAAACAACCAATCCGTTGCATATACGTCTTCACTCCACATAAACCGTATGGAAGGCGCTTTTACAGTATAGGTGTATTCTTCATTTGGCGCAGGAATAATAGTTGAAGCAACATTTGATTCTATTATTCTAAACTTTCCTTTTCTTCCGTTTATTGGTAACTCTGAATAAATTCTCCAATACCACATTCCATCTTCTAAATTTGCAGAAAAACTACTTACACCACTTACATCTCTTTTGTCTTCAAGAATTAAAAAATCTTTTTGTTTTGATAATTCAAAAGTATAGCTTTCGGTTGTATTTGGTGGGCTTGCCCAATTAAACACAACCTCCATCGTTTCAGAATTTTTCCTTAAATACTTTGCATTTGTTGTTGGCGTAAAAACAGTTACAGTAGGCTCTTTTACGGCATCACCTTCAGGAGCAACAACAAGAGCAACACCTACTTCAAGTGTTTGATCTGTTAAGCTATCGGGAGCAAGAAAAGAAGCCTCTCCATTTGTTACTTGCACGGTGAGAGATGAATTTTCATTTGCAGTTAAAACACCATCGACGAACTGTGTTTCTGCACTCGCTATCAAGGTAGAGCCTGTTTCCAGTTTTACAGTTGTATCTCCATTGTTGAGTATAATGGCTCCACCGTCGGCAGCTGAGTCAACAGAAATTTCACCACCATTAAAATCAATAGAGGCTCCTTCTTCATCAAAAAATACTTGTGCCAATGATTGCTCATAAAGGTTTATTATATTTCCGTCTTTAAAGGTTATAGTGGCCTCTGATAAGTCTGCTGTTCTTATTATATCCCCATCATATATAGGTGTATTTTGCTGAACTCTATCCCAAAGGATTCTATCCGAAAGTTTTCTTTGAGCAGACTTATATTTATAGGTAATTGTTGCAATAGGCACTTCGTTGGCTTTTTCCAAAGATTGATTAAACGACAAGAAAAAATAATATACACAAACTAAACTACCGAGTAGACAAACAATCACAGAAACCGCATCACCCAAAAATTCTCTTCTTTTTTTTCTGAGCGCTATTTTCTTTTTGATTTTTATTCTGGCTTGAGTATCAATCCCTTCTGCGTCATCTAAGGAGGAGGCATTTGATGTTGTTAATCCGACTTTACTTTCTTGAAGTTCTTCTATATCTATTGAAGCTAAACCATCAAAATCATACACTGAAACTTCAGTAGGAATGTCTTCGTTCATTGAAGATTCTTCATAAACATGCTCTGGGAGAACTTCTTCTATTTCTGCTTCATCCGCTTCTGTAGCATGCATATCGGGGAGCACGCCTTCTGTAGACTTCTTGATTCTTTCATATACGGAATCTACCTGGTTTCTCCAATTAGAATAGGCGACAAGTTCGTGGTCATATTTGAGCTCTAGCTTTTTTAAAGATTTTGCCGAGTCCGTAATTTCACTTTTCCACCTTGAATGTGAAAGAAGTTTTTCTTCGGGTGTATTTTGGGCTGCAACAATGATGACATTATCCGGAATTTCATGAGCAGCATCAAAATTTTTTTGAAGGTCTTTTTCATCAGTTACTACAGCTTCATTCTCCAGTATTCCTTGCTTGTCCGCAAGAGGCGAAGGAGTATCTATGTCATTTTCTAACTTTCTCTCATGCGGTTCTTTATTATAACCACCTGCTTTATCTAGGAGTCCCTTAGCCTTCAAAATGATACTTCCTCTCTTCGGCATCTAAATTAACATTTTCAAAATCAGGTGTTGGCAATCCCAAAAGACTTCGTAGTTCTTGTAACGTCTTTGGTCCATTTTTTCCTAATCCTAAGAGGCTCTCTTCCTTCACCATATTAATTAGCGCATATACCACCACGGGTTCTGCTTTTCCTTTTACAGAAACAGGTGGCATTTTTTCCACCACAACATGTTCTTTGATTAATTCATACGTGCTTTCTGTGATGAGGATATCTGTAAAAAACAATTTTGTTAACATTTCGGTTCGAGAAGCTAAATTGACAGCATCTCCTAATACGGTATATTCCATATGGGTTAGGGAGCCCATTTGTCCAGCAACAACAGTTCCACTGTTTATTCCGCACCCGATACTAATAATAGGTTTTTCATTACTTCCCCTGCCTACATTAAACTCTTGTAATGCATTTCGCATCATTAACGCTGCCCTAACGGTATTAAGCGCATCTCTTTGTGAAGATCCGGTTGATGAAGAAGCTCCCCATACACCCATAATGGCATCGCCAATATATTTGTCGACTGCTCCCCCTGTTTCCGTAACACAATTAACCATTCTTGTCATGTAATCATTTAAGAAATTAATAACTTCCGAAGGATCCATTTTCTCTGACATTTCGGTAAAAGCTCTTATATCAGAAAAAAGAATTGATACATCCTTTGACTCGCCTCCTAGTTTTAACTCACCTTTCATGGCTTTAAGCGCAACATCTAAATTAACAAAGCGCCCAAATACTTCTAATCCTTGAGACATACTTACAAAGCGAGAGGTCAAAAGCCCAACTTCATCCCGTGTCTTTGGTGTTAGGTCTAAAGAAAAATTTCCGTACTCAATTTGTTCGGAAGCTTCTGCTAAGACAACAAGAGGTTTTGCAATCGATTTTGCAAAAAATCGAACAAACAAAATTACTATAAATATAACTGCTAAACCGAGAAGTGTGTTTTGATATAGAATTCTGTCAACGCTTTCAAAAATTACACTTCTTTCAATTACAGTAAAAACTCCAATATCACCAATATCTAGTTTCGTATATGCCCCAAAAAACTCTATTCCGTCTGAATCTGTAAATACTATTTGCCGATTTCTATCATTATTTGTCCGCATTTCTTCAACTAAAGTAGTATTTGTCATGTTAGCAGCTGAATACATTAAATCAAAATCAGGGTGAATAAGTATGTCGTTAGCATCATTAAGCATATAAGAGGCACTGATACTATCACTGCCAAAAGAATCCACCAAAGATTCTACAGAAATAATTGCAAGAAGTATGGAGGGATCTTCACTTCTCGTCCAAGGAAGCATTAAGGCCATAGTAGGTAATCCAAATGTTGCAGTCGCATTAGCAATAATAACTTCACCTTTTTTTGCTTTTTCAATGAGTCCAGCCGAATTTTCAACAAAGGCATAATAGTCCCTTACGGAAACACCATTTTCAGCAAAAAAATCATCATTAACTAATTCAATCATACCGGGTATTGCCATTACAGCCATTTCTTGATTACTGTCAAAAAACAAACTTGTGTAATAGGGAACACTCTCATCTTCAAGGCCTAAAGTATAGAGCGAAGCCATAAAGACTTCTGCATTATCACGCAAAGCTTTTATTTCATAATCGGCAATAGTTGCAACATGGTTATTCGTAGTATGATTACTTTGTTCAGCTGTTAATTGTACATCCATACGAAGAAAATATGCCCCAACAAACATAATTGCACCCAATGCAACAACAGACAAAATACTAATAACAATTACCAATTTTAATGCAATTGGATATTTAACTTTTTTAATCACTTTAATTCCTCTTCCTTAGTAATTATAACATAGAAAATCAAATTTTTCACACATTTTTTAAATATTTTCTATCAGTATACTTCCATTCAAATTCTATGTAAATGTGCCATTTGGCACATTTACAATACACTTACAACCCTCCTTTGGCAGTGAAGCTAGATAAACAATTCTAGCTAATATCTTGACTTTTTTTTTCTTTCTGTTATAATGACATTTGTACATATAAATGTCAAACAAAAAAAGGAAAACTATGAAAAAGAATACTTTTTTATTTTCAGGCCAGGGCGCTCAACATCAAGGGATGGTTAAAGAGCTTTGCGAACAATACCCTGTAGCTCAAAAAACAATTGAGGTAATTAGTGAAATTACCGGTGACAATATTGCCAACCTCTTATGGAATACTGATGCTTCAGAGCTTTCGAGAAGTGATAAAAGCCAACTTGCAATTACAGCGACATCACAAGCAATTTTGGCTGTATTAAAAGATAATGGCATTACCCCTAATGCTGTTGCAGGTTTTAGCCTGGGTGAATTTTCTGCACTTTATGCTGCTGGGGTACTCGAGTTTGAAACAATGATTAAACTCGTTCAAAAACGCGGTCAAATTATGCAAAAAGCGTGTGATGAGATTGCCTCTACCTCAACAGATGGGCAAGCACCAGGGATGGCCGCAGTATTAAAGCTTACTCCAGATCAAGTAATTGAAACATTGAAAGCACATACAGAAAAAGGAATTGTTTTTCCAGTAAATATGAATAGCCCAATGCAAACCGTAATAGCAGGAACTGCCGAAGGTTTGGCTATTGCAGAAACTCTCTGTAAAGAAGCCGGTGCAAAACGAGTATTAAAACTAGCTGTTGCTGGCCCTTTCCACTCGCCATTAATGCAAAAAGCAGCAGATGATTTTGAAAGAGAATTAGAAACAATTAGTTTTTCAAACCCAACCATCCCTCTTTTTGCAAATGTAACAGGAAAGCAAATAGAAAGTGGTGAAGAAGCAAAGAAAAATGCTGTTCTTCATATCACTCACCCTGTTCTTTGGACAACAATTGAATCAAACTTAGCAAAACTTATGCAAGATGAAAAAGACTGGACCCTCTTAGAAATTGGTCCTGGAGCAACACTTTGCGGATTATGGAGAGACAGTGGCTTTGCTTCTAGCGCAGACGGAAAAGAAGGCTGGACATGCAGTGCAACAGGTAAAATAGAAGAAACTACAGCAATTTTAGAAAAAAACAAAGGATAGAATTATGTTATTAGAAAACAAAAAAGCATTGGTAACAGGATCTTCTCGTGGTATCGGAAAAGAAATTGTACGCCGATTTATTGAAGAAGGTTGTACTGTTTGGGGAATTTGCACAAAACCATCGGCGGCAAAAGCAGAATTAGAAGCATATGCAAAAGAGCACAATGTCGCTTTTCATGAGGTGTGTACCGACTGTAGTGATGCAGAAGCTTTAGCAGCTGCCGTGAAAAAAATACTTGAAGAATCAGGTGGCCTTGATATTTTAGTAAATAATGCAGGAATCACTCGAGATGGCTTATCTTTTAGAATGAAGTTAGAAGATTGGGAAGATGTATTAAAAATTAATCTTACAGGAAGCTTTATTGCAAGCCAAATTGTGTCTTCAGATATGATTCGAAAAAGAAGCGGTTCAATTATTAATATGTCAAGTATTGTTGGCATCCACGGCCAAGGAGGCCAAGTTAATTATGCTGCAAGTAAAGCAGGCCTTATAGGTTATACAAAAAGTCTTGCAAAAGAAGTTGCAAGCCGAGGTGTTCGCGTTAATGCCATTGCACCAGGGTACATAGCAACAGAAATGACAGCAGCCGTAAATGAAGAAGCTCAAAAAGTATGGCTTGAAACAATTCCTTTAAAAAGAGCAGGAACCGTAAAAGAAGTAGCAGATGCAACAGTTTTCTTAGCATCTGATATGTCAACATACATTACAGGGCATGTGCTTGGTATTGATGGTGGGATGGGAGCGTAATTAATGTATAATTAATAATTGATAATGTACAATTGTTACTCGTTTCAAAATTATTAGATTTTTTTGCTATAGCGAGTATCTTTCATTTTTCAATAAAACTAATTATAAATTATACATTGTAAATTATAAATTATTTACACAAGGAGATTTATATGAAAAGAGTTGTTGTAACAGGAATGGGGGCTATAACCTCACTTGGTAACACATTAGATGAAACATGGAAAGCAGTAAAAGAAGGCAAAAGCGGTGTTGGTAAAATTACTGGTTTTGACTGCGAAGGATATAAAGTTCAAATTGCAGGCGAAGTAAAAGACTTTGATGCTTCTTTGTATATCGACAAAAAAGATGCACGCAAAATGGGTCGTTTTACTCAATTTGCTGTAGCTGCAACAAAGCAAGCAATGACAGATGCAGGCCTTACAAGTGAAAACATCGACCCTTACAGAACAAGTGTAATGCTTGGAAATGGTATTGGTGGTTTTGAATATTATGAATCTGCATTCAAAAAATATTTTGAGGCAGGAGCAGATCGTATTCCTCCTATGAGTATTCCTCTTTTTATTCCAAATGAAGCTGCAGGAAACATCAGTATGCAATTTGGTTTACACGGTTCATCTTTAACAATGGTAACAGCTTGTGCCTCAGGAACAGATGCCTTAGGAGCAGCGTTAGACCAAATTCGTTCAGGAAGAGCTGATATTTGTATTTCAGGTGGAACAGAAGCAACAGTTACTGGATTCGGAATTGGTTCCTTCACTGTTTTGACAGCGCTTAACTCAGCATCAAACGATGACCCTAAAGCTGCTTGTTGTCCATTCGATAAAAAAAGAAGTGGTTTTATTATGGGTGAAGGTGCAGGTATTTTGATTCTTGAAGAATACGAACATGCCAAAGCACGTGGTGCAAAAATCTATGCAGAATTTGCCGGATACGGTGCAACATGCGATGCTTACCATCTAACAAGCCCTGACCCATCAGGAGATGCTGGTGCTATGGCAATGACTTTAGCTATGAAAGATGCTGGGGTTAAACCAGAAGATGTACAATACTATAATGCACACGGAACTTCTACTCCTATCAATGATCCTGCAGAAACTGCAATGATTAAAAGAGCTTTTGGAGACCATGCGTATAAAATGAAGGTTTCTTCAACAAAATCAATGACAGGACACTGCTTAGGTGCTGCAGGTGGTTTGGAAGCTATCTTTGCTATTAAAGCAATCAATGATAACTTTGCTCCGCCTACCATTAATTTAACAGAGCCCGATTTAGAAAATGGTTGCGATCTAGATTACGTTCCAAACAAGGGTGTTGACCACGAAATTACTTGCGCCGCCTCAGGTTCATTAGGTTTTGGTGGACACAACGGCGTTGTTGTTTTCAAACAAATAGACTAAGAAAGGAGATTCATATGAGTGTAACAAAAGATATAGAATCATTAATTCCACACAGATCCCCTTTTTTATTCGTAGATGAAATTATAAGCTGCGATGAGAAAGGTAGTATAAGTGAGCATGTATTTACAAAAGACGAGTTCTTTTTTAAGGGCCACTTTCCACAATATCCTGTTGTTCCAGGTGTTATCTTAGTTGAAACCATGGCACAAGCAGGGGGAGCCGCTTTAAGTTATCAAAAAACATTTGCTGAAGGTTCTCTTTTCTTTTTGGGAACTGTAGATAAGGTAAAATTTCGCTCACAAGTACGCCCTGGTGACAAAGTACGTATGGAAGTAACAAACTTACGTATTTCTCCAAGAATGATCAAGCAAGCTGGAAAAGCATATGTAGGCGACACCCTTGCAGCGGAAGCTGAATGGATGTGTTTAGTAGGTGGAGAAGCATAAAAAATCAACAAATGTGTAACTTTATTCACGTACAGGTGTTATAAGGTATAACGTTTTAATGGGGTTTCAAAACAATTAAACCCCAAGTTATCGGAAGCGTTGTTTCCAACAACGCTTCCACGTTTCTAAATACAAAATCAATCATATTAATAGGAGAAATTATGGTAATTAAACCAATGGTACGAAGTAATGTATGTATAAATGCACATCCTCAAGGATGCAAAAAGTCAGTTGAGGATCAAATTGCATACACTAAAGAAAGAGCAAAATCGCACAAAGAAACCCCAAATACACCTAAAAAGGTACTTGTTCTAGGCTGCTCAAACGGGTACGGACTAGCAAGCCGAATTGTAGCTTCGTTTGCCTATGGAGCACCTACAATCGGTGTTTCTTTTGAAAAGGCTGGAAGCGAAACTAAGGGCGGAACCCCCGGCTGGTACAATAATCTTGCCTTTGACCAAGCTGCAACAAAAACAGGCATTTACACAAAAACAATCGATGGAGATGCATTCTCAGACGAAATTAAAACACAAGTAATCGAAGAAGCAAAGGCTCAAAACATGAAATTTGACCTTGTTGTGTATTCTCTAGCAAGCCCAGTTCGTGTAGATCCTGAAACAGGCATTATGCATAAATCAGTTATAAAACCATTTGGGAAGGTATTTGAAGGAACAACAATCGATCCCTTTACCAGTGAAGTTAAACAGGTTAGTGCAGAACCAGCAACAGAAGATGAGGCTGCTGCAACAGTTAAAGTAATGGGTGGTGAAGACTGGGAACGCTGGATTGCCCAACTTACAAAAGCTGATCTACTTGCAGACGGTTGTATCACTCTCGCTTACTCATATATTGGCCCTGAAGCAACACATGCACTTTACAGAAACGGAACAATTGGAAAAGCAAAAGAACACCTAGAAGCAACAGCGCATACTTTAACAGACAACATGAAAGCCTTTAACGGAAAAGCATTTGTTTCAGTAAACAAAGGTCTTGTAACAAGAGCAAGTGCAGTTATCCCTGTAATTCCTCTATATCTTGCAAGCCTTTTCACAGTTATGAAAGCAAAAGGAACACATGAGGGGTGTATTGAGCAAATAAACAGAATGTACGACAGCTTTTTATACAGAGAAGACAATGTAATTCCTGTAGATGAAAAAAATCGTATCAGGATTGACGATTGGGAAATGGATGCAGACGTTCAAGCAAAAGTTGATGCTCTTATGCCAACCGTAACAAATGAAAATGCAGAAAGCACAATCGACCTTGCAGGCTATAGACATGACTTCTATGCAGCTAGTGGATTTGATATTGATGGGATAGACTATGAAGCAGATATTGCTCGTATGGATACAATCTAAAAAGCCTTTAGGCAAAACATATAATAAAGAGGTAAAAAATGGATCAAAAAAATGTGTTAGAAATATTGAAAAAATTTGATGAAAGCAAAGCAGTTTCTTTAACATACAAAGTTGGAGACGCAGAATTAACATTAAAAAAAGAAGGCGCTTTTGTAGCTAAAGGTGCCCCAATTCACGCGGCAGCTCCAATGATGGCGACTGCTCCTGTTGTACAACCAGCAGCTCCGGTGGCAGCAAGTGCCCCTGCAACTGAAGCAGCAACTCCAAAAGCATCAGATGCAAACCTAGTTGAAGTAAAAAGCCCAATTGTAGGAACATTTTACCGAACACCATCACCTGACGCTCCTCCTTTCGTAGAAGTTGGAACAAAAGTAAGCAAAGGCACTGCTCTTTGTATTTTAGAAGCAATGAAAATGATGAACACCTTGGAAAGTGAAGTTGATGGTGTAATCGAAAAAGTATTGGTTAACTCAGGCGATTTAGTAGAATTTGACCAACCATTATTTCTTGTTAGGGTATAACACACAATGATAAAAAAATTATTAATTGCTAATCGCGGTGAAATTGCAGTTCGCGTTATTCGTGCTTGTAGAGAAATGGGCATTAAAACCGTTGCTGTATATTCAACCGCTGATAAAGAAAACTTACACGTGAAGTTAGCAGATGAAGCCTATTGTATTGGCCCTGCTCCTTCTTCAAAAAGTTACTTAATTCCGCAAAATTACATTTCAGTTGCATTAAAAACAAACTGTGAAGCAATTCACCCTGGTGTTGGATTTTTATCTGAAAATGCAGCCTTTGCACAAGCAGTAGAAGATGCAGGAATTTTTTGGATTGGACCAAATGCAGACATTATCAACATGCTTGGTGATAAGGTACAAGCAAGAGCTACTGCCCTTAAAGCAGGACTTCCTGTAACTCCGGGTTCAGATGGTGCAATTGCAGACCCAAAAGAAGGAATTGAAGTTGCAAAAAAATGCGGACTTCCTGTAATTATCAAAGCTGCTTCTGGTGGCGGTGGTAAGGGAATGCGTATTGTTTGGAAAGAAGAAGACCTTGCAGAAAACTTAACAATAGCTTCAAGTGAAGCTTTGGCAAACTTTGCAGACGGTACCGTATACATCGAAAAGTACCTTGTAGACCCATGCCACGTTGAACTCCAAGTTATTGGTAATGGCAAGGGAAAAGTTGCAATTTTAGGTGAAAGAGACTGTTCTGTTCAACGAAATCACCAAAAATTGCTTGAAGAAAGCCCTTCTCCTGTAGTAACCGATGAAATGAGACAAAGAATGCATGAAGGTGCAACAAATCTCTTTGCTAATCTAAAATATCGTGGAGCAGGTACCATTGAATTTTTGGTTTCTAACGGCGAGTTTTACTTTATGGAAGTAAATGCCCGTATTCAAGTAGAACACCCTGTATCAGAACTTGTAACAGGCACAGACCTTATTCGAGAGCAAATTGCTGTTTGTGTTGGCGAAAACATGAAAATACCTGCAGGAAGCATGCCGTTAAACGGACACGCAATTGAAGCTCGTATTAACGCAAGATCCCCTGGAACAGTAAACTTTTTACACGTACCAGGCGGAGCTGGAATTCGCTGGGATAGCTTTTTATACCAAGGGTATAAAGTGCTTCCACACTACGACTCAATGCTTGCAAAACTCATCGTTCACGATAAAGATAGAGAAAGTGCCATTAATCGCTTAATTGGTGCGTTACAAGAGCTTAAAGTAGATGGTGTTCCAACAAACATTGAAGAACAAATTGAAATTTTAAGCACAAAACAATTCCAATCAGGAAAGTTCGGTACAGGATTGTACGCAGAGCTTTATCCAAATAACTAGTTTACTGAAAAAGTCTCTACTTTTTCAGTAAACTGAC
>CAYJMR010000037.1:0-16697 GCA_964371375.1 uncultured Treponemataceae bacterium | reverse complement strand
TATACACCACAAAAACCATCGCACGAATCCTTGTTGCTTTTTTCTAGCGAGTTTTTTTACTGTATTACTTGTCTTTACCTGTTATTTTTAGTATATTTTATATATGGATATAGTATTTTTTGCCCTATCAACAATAAGTTCAGTTGTTTCCGTGTATATGCTTGTTTGTTTAGCACGTGTCTTTATTACATGGGTACCATCCCTTGCCTATAGCACAGTGGGACGCCTCCTTGCACAAATTGCCGACCCTTGGTTGAATATGTTTAAACGATTTAATCCATTAAAGCGTTATGGGGTAGATATTTCTCCCATCTTTGCCTTTGCCGTTTTGATGCTAATTTCAAACGTCTTTGATCAAATTGCAAGATCTCAAGAGTTTTCTTTAAGCATAATATTACTAATAACTATAAGCATGGTATGGTCTGTTGTTTCATCACTTTTAACTTTTTTTAATATTATAGTTTTAGTACGCCTTGTTGCGAATCTTTTCAATAAAAATGAAGGCCAAATTTGGAAAAGCATAGATCATCTTTTATATCCTGTAATACAAAAAGTAATACCTCTGTTTACTAAAAACAGATTTTTACAAATGAAGTATTCTCTTATCATTTTACTTGTTCTAGGTGTGGTAGCACAGTATGGCATTGGCTTTTTAATATCAATGCTCACTTCTGTTTTAGTGTACTAAATGTAGAGAAAACTGTATGAAACTGCGAGACATTGAAATTCCTATTACAAATATCGCAGGTATAGGACAGTCATTGGCAAATTATTTTGCCAAAGTAAATGTTTTTTCCGTAGCAGACTTATTTACCTATTATCCTCGCGACTGGGAAGACAGAACAAAAGTACATCCTCTATCAAGTTTTTCAATTCATTCAAAAGTCCATACTTTAGCAGAAGTCATCGCACATGAGTGGTTTGGCTTTGGTAGAATGAAAACTTTAAAAATTATTATTAGAGATGATACGGCAACAGCCTCACTAATTTGCTTTAATAGACCCTTTTTTGAAAAAAGTTTACCCGTTGGAGCTATAGTAAGTGTTACAGGTTCTTTTTCAGTACGCCGTGGCGAACTACAATGTTCAAGCTTTGATGCAATTACTATTTCAAAAAAAGGAAAACTGGAAGATTTTCAAGGTAAAACCTTACCCGATAGTGCTGTGTTTCCAATCTACCCATTAACTCAAGGTCTTAGTAACCGTGTGGTACGAAAAGCAATGTTGCAAGCACTAAAAGAGTACTCTCTAGGCATTGAAGATGAAATTCCAAACTATTTATTTGAAAAATATCAACTTATGCATAAAGCACAGTCTATCAATGCAATACACAATCCTAAAAACATAACCGAAGCCCTTGAAGCTAAAAAGAGTCTCATGTTTGAAGAACTATTTCATTTTCAAAAAAATATTCTTACTCGTGTTGAACAAAGAAAGTCAAGCAAGGTACAACCACCCTTTGCAAATGAGATAAAGCTAACAGGTGAAAATAACACAGAGCACTTACTCAGATCTTTATCGCCAAGCCAAAAACAGCTTTTTGAGAGGCTACCTTTTAAATTAACAGAAGATCAAATATCGGTAATTATTCAACTGAATGCAGAAATCGATGCAGGTTTTGTTTCTCCTACAAAACCAAATGAACTGCCTTTCCAAATGGCTAGACTCTTACAAGGTGATGTTGGTTCTGGTAAAACGTTGGTAGCTTTTTTTATATGTCTTAGAGTAGTAGACTGGGGAGCACAATGTGCTATTCTGGCCCCAACAGAAATACTTGCTAAACAACATGCAGAAAATGCAGCAAAACTTCTTGAACCTATTAGCAAGTCTGATTCTAAAGGTGTAAGTGTAGCTTTTTTGAGCGGCAATGTGCAAACAAAAGGCAGAAATATTCTGTTAAAAGCATTAAAAGCAAATGATATTGATATAATTATTGGAACTCATGCATTGTTTTCAAAAAATGTTGTCTATAACAATTTGCGACTAGTAATCGTAGATGAACAACATCGTTTTGGGGTGATACAAAGAAATGCAATTATCGATAAAGGAAGAACTTCTATTGCATTACGTAACAATCCATTTCCAACTCCACCTGCCCTTTTAATGATGAGTGCAACCCCTATCCCACAAACACTTGCGCTAACAGTGTACGGCGATTTAGATGTGTCAACGATTTCTACAATGCCAGTGGGAAGAAAGCCTATCATAACCCATTTAACAAGACAAGGAAATGAGGCGAGAGCATACGAAGCTGTACGTTTAGAGCTCCAAAAAGGAAGACAAGCATATTTTGTATACCCAAGAATTGAAGATGCAGAATTGCAAGAGACTAACGATAATGATTCAACTGAGCTTGTGTTTGAAGAAGAAAAAACACATCTAAAATCAGCAGAGCGAATGTTTGATTTTTTATCAAAACAAGTGTACTCGGAATACAAGTGTGCAGTCATACATTCAAAAATAGATGAGCAAGAACAAAGTCGAATTCTGTCAGATTTTAGAAATAACAACATACAAATTCTTGTTGCTACAAGCGTTGTTGAAGTTGGAGTGGATGTGCCAAATGCTACGTGTATGGTTATTGAACATGCAGAGCGTTTTGGGCTTGCAGCGCTTCACCAACTTAGAGGACGCGTTGGGAGAGGAAGCGAACAGTCGAGCTGTTTTTTACTATATTCAAATAAACTGAGCGAATTAGGAAAAGCTCGACTTAAGGTGATGCATGAAAGCGTAGATGGGTTTTTTATAGCAGAGGAAGATTTACGCCTTAGAGGACCAGGAGAAGTTACAGGGATTCAGCAGTCCGGCTATTTAACACTCGGACTTGCTGATCCTGTACGCGATATAGAATTGCTACAGATGGTTCGAAACGAAATCTTAAGTACAATGGCTACAAAACTTTAACTGTTTTGACTTCCATAAAAATCAAGAATTAGTTCAACCTCACCACGTGGAACATTTAAGCTTTGAGCAATCTGTTCGCTTTTCCAACCTTGGCGGGCCAGTCTAATAACATTTTCTCTAACCGCAATAGGAGGTGCACCAGGAGTACTTTTCTTTCCTCCATCTTTAACGGCTTTATAAAGATTGATTTGATCTTTTGCTTCTTTTATCATGTCACTTAAACGTGCCTCTACTTTAACAATACCATCTCGTGCTTTTTCTACAACAGCAACTTGCTTAGTTGTTGAAGACAGTATAGTATCTAAGTCATGAAGCTTGTCCATAATATCAGAAATAGAACGTGAGTGCTGTACTAAATCAGAAATATCTGATTTTAAATTGCCAACTGTTTCTGGGATTTCCATTGTTTCCTGTGCACAGGCAGCTAACCTATCTTCAAGCTCACGTAAATTTTCAAATGTTTTGTCAATTTCATTCATTGTTTGTTCTAATACAGGAGTTTTCTTTTCTAACCTATCGTAGCGACCTGAAATCTCAGCCAAACTTTCTTGAAAGTGTCGTACTTCAAGTTGCAATATTTGTAAGTCATCATTCGTACTTTTTAGATCATTAATTTTTTGATCCATTGATCCTGATAAGGTAACAAGTTTTGTAAAATCTGATTCTAAAGCATCAATGCGATTCTTTTCTGCAGAAAGACGTTGCATACGAGTAATGGTTTCATCGTCAAGCTTTCTAATCTTTGAAAATTGTGATTCAATACTATCGGTAACTTGTTTAAAGTTTTCAAACCTAGTAAGCTGAGTACGCAAGTCTGTCATTTGATTTTCGAGCTCATTTTTCATTTCATCTGTTTTTTCAAACAGCTGTGTTTGTGCAACAAATTGTTTGAGCTTTTTGTCAACATCATCCATGCTCATCTTAAGTAGATTTGCCTCTGTTTGTATTTTTAGTACCATTTTTTCTTGCATTTCTTCACTTTCGTGACGAACTTCTTGCACCATAGCTTTTAATGCACGAACACGTTGCTCTGCATCGGTATTTTCAGTTTTAATGCGTTTTTGAGTGTCTTCAAGCATGTATTCATATGACTTTTTAAACTCTTCTAACACTTCTTCACTACGTGATTCATACATTGCAAGTGAGTTTTCTGCTTGTGATTTTAAATCATTTATGTCTACGGTTATACTATCACGCTCTTCTCTTGCAAGATTAACATAATTTGTAACTTCACCTGCAAAAACTTGCTCTATTTCTGAAATTTGTTCTTGTGAACCTTTTTGGAACATATCAAATTTCTCAGCATACATATCTTTATTTTCTGAGAATTGATTATCTAGCCTTTCTCTCCATGATGCAATTTCACCCATAAGACTTTCTAATGAGCCACTTGTTTCATCTTGTGCTGTCGTTACTGTTTGTTCAAGTTGTCCAAGTTGTCCTGTTATATCACGCTCAAAACGAGAAAGCTTTTCGCTTGCAAGTTGTCCATAGTTTTCAAGTTCAGCCTTAATGTATTCTTCAGCATCTGCTTTTGCACCTGAAAACTCTGTTCGCTGTTCTTCAAGGAATGTATGTAAATTTGATTCAATTTGTTGTAACCTATCAACATACTCACCTTCTGTCGATTTCATACTATCTTCCAAGCGCAAGAGTTGGTCTCTATAACGCTCTTGTGTTGCGGCAATATGTTCTTTCATATCTTCTGCAAATTTTGATTCTGTTGTAAGTCTATTTTTTTCTACTGTTGCAGTTAACTCGGAAAGCTGAGTATCAAATTCTTGTTGCCAATCAACTAAGGATTCGTTCATAGCATCACTTCTTTTACTTAAATCTGAGAAAAAATCATCTTCAAATAATTGTAATTTTTCAGAAACATTTTCATATGCACGCTCTTTTAAGTTGTTAAGTTCAGTGTTAATACTTTCTAAACCTGCCTTTAGTGCATTAAAAGAGTCTGTCGATTGTTGCTCAAATTCTTGTTGGGATGCATTTGACTCAGATCTAAACTTTTCAAAGTCAGCGTTAATTCGTTTTTCATGTAGCTCAATTAATCTTCTAAAGTTTGTTTCTAAGCTATCAATATCTTGCCCTACGTTGCTAATCCTTTCTAGGCGATACTCTGCATCTCTTCTTGCCTCTTTAATATGAGCATCAAGATTGGTAAAGAATTCTGTTGTTTTTTCGTTATTTGCCTTTACTACTTCATCATGGAGTGCAGACATTACTGAGTCTATTTCATCTAGCCTAGAATCAAAACTACCTTGCAGTGAATCGCACCTTTCATCCATGCTTTCAGAAATAGCTTCAGTTTGTTTTTGTATATTTTGTCGTAATGTAACAACTACCTTATCAAACTCACCTTCATAACTTTGTATTTTATCATCCAACATATTGGCTAGTTCACTTGCATTTGATTCTAAATGGTATTGCAAACGATCTACAAGTTCTTTTGTTTCACTTTGCTTTGTTAAAACAGTTTCATCCATTTGTTGAATCATTTCCTGAGCTCTAGTAAAATTACTTTCAAATGAAGTTAACTCTTCTGTTTGACGTGTAATTTCGGTGTTTGTTCTTTCTTCAAGTGCCCGAAGTTCAGAATTAAATGCATCTTTGATTTGCATTAGGGCATCGGTCATTTCGTCATTATGAGTTTTTAATGTTGAGTGAATAATATCTTCTTGATTTTTAACCGCTTCGTTTAGTTTTTGCATAATCATTGCGTCTACTGCTTCAGTTTGGTCGGTTACAGCTTGTGTTAACATAATTTGAACATCATTTAAAGCTGCTGATGCATCAGATGTAAATTGATTACGCAATGTCTCAACTTCAGTTTGCATAGTGCTTTCTATATTTTCAACAGAATTTCTAACATTGGCCTCTAGCTCATTTATATCATCCATAGACGCATTTAAACGCTCTAGCCTGTCTTCCATGTCATTTTTGGTTTCTTCGGCTTTTTGTTCTATTCCATCAAAAAACTCAACAAGCTTTGTATTATTTGCCTCAAGTGCTTCATCTCGATATTGAATTAATAAACTATTAATATTTGCTTCAAATTCACGTAATGTATTGTTATGTTCTTTTTGCTTTGTCTTAAGTTCTTCATCAATATTTACAATCATATCTTGTAAATCGTTTGAACTTCGAGTTAACATTTCTTCAAATTCTTCTGAACGTTGAATTGTTTGCTCTTTTAATTTATCAAAAACTTCTGCTTCAAAATTATCTGCTTTTTCACTGGCAGCTGCAAATGAAGAATCATAGACTTGTTTAATTTCTTGCAATAATTCTTCATTTTTATCAACAGCCTCATTCGCAAGTGTTTGAAGATCCACCGTACGTTGTTCTACCCATGCAGAAAAATCTGAACCAAGAACGGTCATCTTTTCTTCATTGAGCTTTTCTAAATTTGTTATAATGTTTGGTATATCACTCTTAATGGTATTGAGTTGTTTTTCGTATGAATCCAATTGATTAGATACTTTATGTACTAAATTTGAATGCACACGAATTTTTTCTAAGTTTTCTTCAACCCGTTCAGTCATTTCAAATAATTCATTTACAGAATTATCATATGTTGCAAGTCTTTTTTCTATCTCATCAACGATTGATATTTTATCTGTAAGTTGTGCACTTCGTTTTTCAAATTCTTCTATTATTTCTTCAAATCGTTTTACTGCAGCAACTGCTTGGGTTTGTCGTACATCAAGATCAACTCCCGCATTTTTTACGATTGTTGTTTGATTTTTAAAATACTCTCCAAAATCTGCAAGTATTTTATCTGAAAACTTTTTGATTTTTTCAAAAGAACGATTTTGTTTATCTATTTCACGAAAAACTAAAATAACCCCAATACATACAACAATAACAATTATGTCTCCAATCATCGTATTCCCACCCAATGAATATAGTATATCGATTTATGCAGATTTCACCTTATGATAAAAACCCACCTATTCAAAAATATTATAGCACAATTTTACACAATTGGCGATAGGTTTTGAATGAAATATCAGCTTTTCTAAGCTTTTTGTTACATATTTTTCTCCAAAACGGCATAATATAGGCTGTTTTCATACCAGCACCATGCCCGCCTTCAATATCGCTTCTAATGCTGTTACCCACATATAAAATTTCGTGTGTTTCTAATTCAAGTTTTTGTGCTAATACACCAAAAGGATATACAGATGGTTTTAAAGCTCCACATTCTTCTGAACCAAGAATAACATCAAAGTATTTTTGTAATCCCCATAAGTCACCTTTTTGCTCAGGTGGAAAGTCAGACATAACAGCTAGCTTTAGACCTGCCTCTTTAAATGCAATAAGTGTTTCTTCAATATATTTAAAAGGGCGCACCTTTAAGAAATATGGTTTTAACCCTTCATATACTATTGTGTTTATTTTTGTATGTGCTTCGGCAACATCTATATCCATTTGCTCAGCCAACAAGCGTGCTTGATATTCAAAAAAATTCGGTAAAACAGCTGTTCGATGAAGAATATGGCGCACTTTTTTATATGCTAAGAAAAAACGTATATTTTTTAAAAAATATCCTATGAGGTGTACATACAAACCTCTATCGGGATAAAGAGTCCCGTCAATGTCAAATGCTACTGCCTTAATTCCCTGCATATAAATCCTATGTGTTTTAAAATTTTTTCTGTCTATTCTACTATAATACTATAAATGAACGTAGCTTGTCCACTACCTGGCCCCTCTTCAAAGCGCCATGTTGCAATTTGTTGCCTTAGCTCAGACTGAACCTCTCTTGGAACCAGGGCTGAAGGGGTAAACGTAATACTTGAGGGAGAAATAGTTCCGTTTGGCGAAACGGTCAAGGCTACTTGAACACTTCTCGTTCCCTGTATTAACCGTTGGTTCTCACTTGATATTTCGAGGGTTGGATTAGCAGGATAAAGAAGACGCCTTGCCTCACCTTCAAAGTTAAAATCATATCCACTTGCTGTACTAAAACTTGTCGCATTAGTTTGTTGCCGCTGCGTACCACTCGAAGACTGTTGTGTTCCTCCCAAAGATGGTTGAGTACTTGCAATATTTGAAAGTAAATTACTTGTTTCACTTGAAACACTTCCACTGTTAGTATTAGATCTTACTGTTTCACCTTGTATAGCCGCCGAGGAAGTTGGGTTAGATTGTGCCGCTGCCCCAGATAAACTTGAAGAACTTTGTTTAGGTGCTGACTCCGATACTTGATTTTGAGTAGAGGTTACCGCATTACTTGTTGAAAAAACATCATCTGACCACTGCGTTTGTCTATTACTCTGCGTACGATTATTTTGCTCTGCAATTAAATCTTCAATACTTCTTGAAAGCACTTGCTCTCGACTTGGTTCTACTGCACTAGCACTTGAACTTTGCACATTCCTAGGTTGTTCGACAGTTTGAACTTCTTGTGATATAGTTTCATTTTGTATCACTCTATCGACTGTTTGTATTTGCTCAGTAAAGGTTTCTTCTTGAAATGTACTATGAGCAATTTCTGTACTTGCTCTTTCAGGAAGTGCATCCAATTTAATTGTCATTTCTCCAAAAATTTTTTCTTGTTCTTGGAGAGTCGGCATCGGAACTAAAACTATAAACAAAAATAGTACAAACCACACAATAATAGTAGTTACGAAAGCAGGTTTAACTTGTGTCATTCTTTTGTCCGTAAATGTATCGAGAGAAAACCATTTGTTCTAAATACATCAAACAATGCTACAATCGTACCGTTTGTTACCAATTCATCTGCTTCTAACCTCACAGGATACGATTCAACCGTTCTACCCTCTTGTAATTCGGTTTCGTATATTTTTAATAACCGAGCTTCTAGTTCGCTCTCCGTAACACTTGTTTCATCAAGCCACATACGCCCATCATTTTGAACGGTAAGTGTAATTCCTTTTGTCTCAATTGCATCTGCAGTACTGGAAGAAGGAAGCGTTAAACTAATGCCGGGAAGCTGAATAAAAGTTGTTGAAACCAAAAAAAATAAAATAAGTTGAAACACTACGTCAATCATCGGGATAAGATCAACTTGTGTACCAACTCGTTTCGTTCTCCTGCGTATCATTTTATCCTTCCTTGAATCCGCATTGCAAAATCGGATATTTCTGCTTCCATTGAAAGAATTATTTTATTTGCCTTATTAGCCAAATAATTATGAAAGATAATTGCAGGAATAGAAACTGCCAAACCCGAGGCGGTAGTAACAAGAGCTTCTGAGATTGCACCTGCTAATAGTGCAGGGTTACCCATAGTTCCTGCATCGCCTAATACTCCAAAAGCTCCGATATTTCCTGTTACTGTTCCTAAAAGCCCTAGCAATGTAGAAATATTTGCTATTGTTCCTAATGATGTTAAAAACCGTTCTAACTGTGGCATCTGGCGAGCCATTTCACTCGATGCAATTTCTTTTATATCTTCGCTTGAATAAGTTCTGCATTGTATTAGCTTTTTTAGAACATTTGCTGCAGGCGTTGCTATAAGATCGCAAAAACTTTCTGCAGCCTTATAATTATCCTCTTTTAAAGATGCATGAACATTTTTATATAGTTCTTCATCTAACTTTGCTAGTTTTGAAAAATACATCAATCTTTCAATAATAATAAACGTTGCTCCTAATGCACATAGAAAAATGGGAATCATTAACAACCCACCACTTCTTAATACTTCAAACATTTTTACTCCTATAATATTGAGGCTCAATTTTTGCCCCTTAATTTCTCTATTTATAAATATAGTCTTGCAAACAAACCTATAAAACCTGTATCGGTTACATAATTTCCAGCATAGTTTCTATCACTTCCCGTAACAAGTTTTGCCAAATCATTAACTTGAATTTCAAGTTGTAGCTCAGGCGTCACAGTGGCAAAAGCTTTCAAATCAATAATAGGTGTATAATCAGTAAAAAAAGCTTCTGTAACAGTTAACTGGGCGCCAACATTATTATCCTTAGACGTAACAGAAGCCGAAACATACACTTCATGCTCATTTTCTTCTGGAAGTACATCAAGCCAAGATGCACTCCACCCTGCTAAAACACCAAATATTCCTTCGCTTAAGCCATAGGAAACATCGGTATCTAGTGTTTGCATATCCAGTATTTGTATAAGATATAAGCCAGTTTCAGCATTTCTAAAAGCATCTTCATATACTGGCTGATATATCCCTTGATTAAATGCAGTATTTTGAAAGTGCATTTTCGCATTTAAGACAGAATTAGTAAATAGGGGCACAGAAGTATCAAGCAGCGCGAACCAAGAAGCTTCTTCATGTATTTCTTGAGGAAATTGTACAAAGGGATACCTTTCTTGTAAATATGCATAATCAGCTTGGGCTGATTTCATTCCAAAAGAAAAGTCAAAGTCAATATTTGGTACGGTATACCCTACAAGAACTGAAAAAGGAACCAACACTGGAATGTTTAATTTTTCTTCATATATTACACCAATATCACCTGAAATAAATAGCTTCTCTGAAATTTCATATTGAATGTCAGTAAGAAAACTAACTCTATGAGCAGATTTTTCATCTAGAGAAGAATACTGATATTCTGTTCCAAGGTTAAAGTCAACGTTGGTGAATTTTTTTCCAAAAGAGAACTCAGCTCTAGCATCAGAATAAGTTCCATTTTTTTGGATATCTGAAGCACTATCTTTTAGGAGCCCAAGGTATCTATTTGCCCATTCTCCACCACCTAAAAAACTCAAGCGCCATTGGGAAGGAAAAAAGATAGAAAATACCAGTTCCCCTTCAATATCTGTGTTTGCACTTTCATAAAATAAGGGGCTTTTATTTTGTAATCCTGTGCTGCCCTGTTCGTAACTACCTTCTAGCTGCAGTGAGTATATATCGTCTGAATACACAGTCGCTTGGCCGGTCAATGAAGTATCGTTTTTTGTATAGCCGTCTGAAGCGCTATGCGATCCAAACCCATTTTGTGAAAAGTGCGAAAAATTAATTGCAAAGGGATTTTTTTCGTCATATTGTGATATACCGATATCGGCGAGAAAATAACCTGGGTAGCCACCAGCTACTAAGCCTTCTAAGCTCATTGATGTACTTTCTTCTTTTTCTGAGGCTATAGCAACATCGTCCTCTATAGTTTCACGTGGTAAATCAAGTGTCAATAAAAAATCGGTTTCTACCTCAGGAAGAATGACCGTAAAATCGGGGATTGATTCTTCGTCGATTGTTGATTCACCAGCACCTATTGCAGTGCTTACATCGGGCAAATCTATTTCTTGAGGCACTTCATCTATTATTTCTTGTAAAAAAACAATGTGTATACAAAAAAAACACACTAAAACAAGAAAACTTTTCTTTAAGCACATATTATTTCTCCTCTACGTCTCTATTGATAATTATTAACAATGGATTTGGCTCTGTCAAACCAAATGGTTGTATTGTATTTTTTTTCCATTTCTTCGTAAACAGCATTGGCATCGGCAATTTTTCCTGCGCAATCAAAAGCTTCAACAGCACTATACATAGACTTTTCTAGCTGTTCTTGTACATTCCCTATATTTACAAGAGCTTCTACCTCTTGCAAGTAATAACGGGCTGCTATTTCACAGTTACCGCGTTCGCGCTCAATTTTCCCAAGCAAATCCAATACATCTGCGTGTAAGGTATATTCGCCCGCAATACTGCCTAATCGGCTATGCAAATCTCTTAATAGGTTAAGAGCGCTGTCGACTTCACCGGTGTTTTGTAAGTACAGCTCCACCAATTGATATGCAAGCAACCGACCCTCTTGTGTATTATTTTCGCCTGCCCGTTGCCAGTTAAATTGGGTAGTTGCTATTTCTTCATTCACGCCACTTTCCAATATCGAAAGCTCTTCAATTTGAACATTTAAGCTTGAAGCAGCAAAGTCATCAGGGTATTCATTTTGAGCACGCTCTGCCATTTCCAAAGCAGTACCGAATTCCCCAATATTTCTATGTAGTGTTACTAGTGTATTGATTGCTGAAAAGCGATAGCTACTGTTTACGTACCTTTGCACTAAATCGTTAAACAATAGTATTGCTCCGTTTACATCATCTTGTTTGTTTCTGCTTTCTGCTTCAAAATATAGTGCAATATCTGAGTATGAACCTACAGGGTATGATAATCTAAATTCCCTAAATAGTTTTTCAGATTGTAAATAATCACCTGAATTAAAATATAGTTCTCCCCTTTTATATGCAGCTTCCCTTGCGAGTTCTTCTCTCGGAAACTGTAATACTATTCTTTCAAGTTCATTGTCGGCCATCGAAACTTGACCTAACTTTTCGTATGTTTCTGCTAACAATATTCTTGGAGCTATGCTTTGAACGTCATTTGAAAAAGAATATTCAGTGAGTAGTCCATTGGCTTGTGAATAGTTTTTTTCGTCAATATATAATCCCGCAGCAAACATTGTCGCCATTTGCCTTTGTTCATTTGTCTTTGCAATTCTTAACGCTTTAAGACTGTGCTCTAGAGCTTGCGTCGCTTGCCCAGTTTGTAAAAAACATACGGCACTTATAAACTGTGCCTCCCATATTTTTGCATGATATGGATATTCTGTTACAAACGATGAAAACTCATGCAAACTTTCAGAGTACTCACCCCTGTAGTAAAGAGAAAGCCCCTTGTAATAGGAAACCCAGTCTGCCATCTCAGAATTAGAAAGCACACTGGCAAAGCTCTCATGTGCCAAGGCCCATTTTCCATGATGCATATAGGCAATACCCTTTAAATATTCATCATCATTTTCTAAAGCAATTTGAGAAGCCTTATCCCACTGCTCAGATAAAAACAATGCTTTTGCTGTTTCTATCGAATTGGAAAAATTCTTTTCAAGTAACTCAATGGCAATATCTTCATTTCCTAAAAGAAATAAACTTTGGGCATTAAGTAACTCAAATTTATGATGCACTGCATATAGGGAATCAAATTTTTCTTGCCTTAACAATGTTAATAACTCAAAGGTTTGCACCACTTTTTCATAATTTGATTCATTATATGCCCTTATAGCACTATAGTACAGTGCATTTTCCAATAAGGTAAAATTTATGTGGGTTTTTGGGATAGTTGAGTTCTTATTAACTAAGTCTATCGCATCATCAACATACTGTTCACTTTTTTCTACTTCAAAATTTTCACTTAACAATATTGCCAGTAATGTTGCATATTCAAAAGCGACAACACTTTCAAAATTGTAGCGTTCCTCAAGAATATGTACTGCAGAAAGAGAATCTCCCAACATGTAATGAATAGAAGCTTGATATAAGCCAGACTTTTCGTAGTGTGAAGGGCTTTTTACTCCATCCACTTTTTGCAAGTCGGCTCTATTTAAATATTCTAAAGCTTCAATAAAGCGCCTGTTTTCAAATGCTTCAGCGCCAAGGCCAAGCCAAAGACTTCCTACAATACCTTCTATTTCAAGGGGAATAGTATTATCCCCATATTGTGTAATATAGTATCCTATAACACTCATGAGTTCATCATGGCGCTTTAAAGCAGAAAGTGAGTAAGCAGTATTTAATAGTACATTTTTATTTTTTTCTGTTTCAGTAAATGGATTTTCTACCAGTAAATAGAAATAATCCAAAGCTTTTTCATATTCACCATTAGCAACAAGTATTTGTCCAAGGTAGTAGTGTATGTTTTTTTTAGAAGAATCTGTTACCTCATCGTCTAAAAGCAATGCATTAAATATTGCATAAGAGTCAGCAAACTTATTTAGATGGAAATAACTCTCGCCTTGAAAAAATAACACCTCATTTTCGTAGGCAGAAAAAGGGTGCAAGAAAAAAAAGTCCTCTGCTTTTTCAATTACAGTTCCCCACAATTTGGTACTGTGATATGTTTTTAATTGCGAAAAAACATATGCTTCTGTTTGATTATTTTGAGCAAAACTGCCAAATCCAGTCAGTATAATCACTATAATCATTAGAAAACACTTTTTCATGGTATAGACCTCAACCTTTTTACACATGCTTACTCAAGTGTAGTATCACTTTCAGGAATTTCAGGAATTTCTGGAAAAAAATTAAGAGACGGTTTTACACGCACTAAATATACGAAGGAATCAGGATTTCTTTCAACAAACTGTTCTAATGTATATTCTACCCCATTTTCAAAAACAGAAATATAGAATTTTCCTTGGTTATCAAACCACGAAAAGAAAGCTACAGCATTGTTGTAATAGTATTGTTCGGCATTTTTTCCACTATTTGAGGGTGGCTCTATTTCTCTAACTGCACCCAAATAGAACAAATCTCCTTCGGTTGCTGTAAGCACATATAAAATAGATTTTAACAAAGAAACTTGATATCCAATGTCTGTAACAAAGTTTACCCTCTCTTGTAATCCTTCCTCATTTGTCCTAATTGCGAAGGGTTCTATTTTTACATCTGCATATGATGTATCAAAGGTGTATCGAAGTGAGGTATCTGCAGAAAGAGCTGCTGCTGCAAGGTTACGTACGTAATCATAACTTTTGTGCGTACGCTGTCTTTCGGGAACTGTAAAGTTTGGCTCAACAGTTGATTCAAACAGTGGTTCTTCATATAGAATTCCGCCAGTAAGAGGTCTCACAAGACCATCTATAATCCATTTTAAGAAATCAAATTGGCTTGTTTCAGAAACAAACATTTTTGCTCGCTGTGCATCTGGCAAATATTGTCTTATAGTCCTCACCATTTGGATTGTCTCTGAGTATACATTATTATACGCTTGGGTATATTCCCATGGCAAAATATTTTTTGTTATTTTTTGAACATCTGTTAGAGATGCCGTATAAAAATATTCAAATGGCACTGGAACAGGAACTTCATGCGCAACATGCGAGGAAAAAATAGAAAAGTTCGCATATGATTTATCTTGTCCCGGAAAGAATTCTACAAAAATATCTTTTTCGGATGAGATATAATACCGTAGGCGAACATCCTTTCCTGTTTCAACGTTTCGATAAAGAATCCAGCTTCCCAACCCATCCTTAGGCCACGTTTCTATAGACATTTCAGATATGGACCTTTGAATACCCCCACTAGTATTCTCATTTGTTTTTTCCTCAGATAAAGAAAAATCTTGAATATCTAGTGTTTGTACAACAAGTGGGGAAACGATAATTTCCATAAGTCCATCTTTTTCTTCTGCGCGAATTAAAAAATATTCACCCATTTCGTTTTGAAAAACTTCAGAACTTTGGTCTCGAACAATACTTATGTCTTGTGTGAACCATGAATCTATAAAGTCGAGGCGAACATCGGCAGATTCAGGATAGTGGACTGAGCTATTTTGAGCATACAGCACACTATAACCTACAAAGAAAATCAATACAAAACTACAAATTCTACGCGTGTTTCTCATCGGGATGCCTTCCTACCGGTGCATTTGCCAATAATAGTTTTAATCGGTTAAGCTGATTTACTTCGCTTGACCCTGGATCATAGTCTATTGCGGCAATGTTTGATTCAGGATATCTATCGCGCAATTCTTTAATCATTCCCTTACCTGTTACATGGTTTGGTAAACATGCAAATGGTTGAACACAGGCAATGCTTGGCACACCTTCTTGAATTAACTCTACCATTTCTGCTGTTAAGAACCAACCCTCACCGGTAATATTTCCGAGTTGCACAATATCGTCTACACCTTCCATTAGGTCATAAATTGACCTTGGTGGTTCAAAGCGCTTGCTTTTTGCTAACTGCTTTTTTATTGTCTTTCTAAATTTTTCTAATACATACACAAATAGACGCGCATTTCTTTCCGTTTTTTTAGGGAAAGCAAGTTCCTTATGCCTAAAGATTCCTGTTGCAAATGTGTAAAAGAAAAAGTCTGCTAAATCAGGCACCACACATTCTGCGCCTTCCCGTTCAATAGTACTAAATATATCATTGTTTGCTGTTGGATGGAATTTAACAAGAATTTCACCAACAACACCCACACGAGGTTTTTTAATATCTAAAAGAGGAAGATTATCAAAATCATTTACAATGCCTTTTATGAGCCTATCATACTTTATTGGAGAAAGAGATTTTAATACTTTTTGTGCTCGACCGTTCCATTTATTGTACATTTCGTTTGCAATTCCTGGATGCGCTTCATATGGACGAGTTCTGTACAGAACTCTCATTAAAAGATCTCCAAGCATTACAGAGCGCATTGCCCGAACAAGTAGAGGTGGTGTGATTTTAAATCCTGGGTTAGTTTCCAATGCATTTGCACTTAAAGATATAACCGGAATATGATGCCATCCTGCATCGGCTAAGGCTCGCCTAATAAACGCAATGTAATTGGTAGCTCGGCAGCCACCACCTGTCTGTGTAATGAGTAAGCTTACATTATTTAAATCATACTCACCCGATTCAAGGGCTGCAATCATTTGCCCCGCTACAAGAATAGATGGATAACAGGCATCGTTATTAACATATTTTAAGCCCGTCTCAACTGCCAATGCATCAACATCGGGAAGTATAACAAAATTAAAACCTGAGTATTCAAATGCCTTTTGTACTAACCTAAAGTGAATTGGCGACATTTGCGGTGCAAGAATCGTATGAGTTTTTTTCATCTCTTTGGTGAAAATTTGTCTTTTGTACGATGCTGAGCGCACTTGAGCCGTAAATCCATGACGATGTCTCTCTTTTACCGCTGCAATAAGACTTCGAATACGTATACGCACAGCACCAAGGTTAGACCCTTCATCAATTTTAATAAGCGTATACATTTTACCGCGTGCTTTTAATATTTCTTCTACTTGGTCTGCTGTTACAGCATCAAGCCCGCAACCAAAACTGGTAATTTGTACAA
>CAYJMR010000036.1:0-16780 GCA_964371375.1 uncultured Treponemataceae bacterium | reverse complement strand
GAGCTTGTAAAATTTGAGCTTCAACAAAGTGTCCAATACGACATTTTGCCATAATTGGAATAGTTACCGCTTTTTGAATTTCTTTAATAAGCTTTGGGTCACTCATCCTGGAAACGCCACCTGCAGCTCGAATATCTGCTGGGATTCTTTCTAAAGCCATAACAGCACAAGCACCTGCATCTTGCGCAATTTTTGCTTGCTCTGCATTCATAACGTCCATAATAACGCCACCTTTAAGCATTTGAGCAAGCTGTTTATTTAATTCAAATCGTTTAGTATCCATAGTATTTTCCTTGATAAGTGTTTATAATTCAAACCTTGAAAGTCTTTCACACGCATCAACAACCGATTCTCGATGTCCAAAGGAGCTAAAGCGAATAAAACTTTCACCTGCTGGTCCAAAACCTGCACCAGGTGTTGTCACTATATGACATTGGTTTAAAATTTCATCAAACATCTCCCAACTTTTCTTACCAGGAAACTGTACCCATAAGTATGGTGAGTTACCGTCACCAAAAATATTAATGCCTAGTTTTTGGAAATTTGGTTTAAGAAGAGCCTCTTTGATAAGACGCACATTTTCAAGGTAATAATCTACCAAACCTTTCATTTCTTTTAAACCTTCGTTTTCAAGTGCAGCAAGACCGCCAGCTTGAGCAATATTAGAAGCGCCATTAAAAATTGTAGTCATAATGCGGTTCCAGTCATTAATAATTGGTGTTCCATCAGCATATTTTAAATTTTTAGGCACTACAGACCAACCAAGTCGAACACCAGTAAATCCAATTGGTTTTGAAAATGAATTAATTTCAATAGCACAGTCCTTTGCACCTTCTATTTCAAAAATTGTTTTTGGGATTCCTTCTTCTCTAACAAAGGCAAAATATGCAGCATCGTAAATAATAATACAACCTTTTTCTTTTGCAAAATTAACTAATTTTTGTAATTCTTCTTTTGTAGAGCTTGCTCCAGTTGGATTGTTAGGTGAACAAAAATAAATGAGTGAGTTTTCTTTTACTACTGACAAATCAGGGAAAAAGCCATTTTCTTCGGTACAAGGCATATAGACAATACCATCATAGCCATCTTTTCCTTCAGGTTTTGCACCCGCGGCACCTATCAATACAGAACCATCAACATAAACAGGGTATGCGGGGTCTTGCACGGCAACATTTACATCTTTTCCAAAAAGCGTTTGAATACGTCCAATATCACATTTTGCACCATCAGAAATAAATACTTCATCTACTTCAACCATTCCAGGATAAAATACCTTAGCTATTTTTTCACGCAATGCAGTGTTACCTTGTTCATCGCCATAGCCTGAATACCCTTCTCTTGTTCCTAAGCCTTCAACATAGTCGATCATAGCTTTTTTTATATAAGGGGTAATAGGTTCTGTTGTGTTTCCAATACCCAAACTGATAATATTTGCATCGGGATTTTTAGCTGCAAACTCTCGTCTTCTTTTTGCAATTTCGGGGAATAAGTATCCCGCAGCAATATTTTGTAAACCTTCGTTTCTATTTATCATTGTAAAACTCCAATTTTAATATGCGTTACTATAACACAAACAAAAAAAAGAGTAAATATATTTTTTAGATACATACGTTGATTATGAGCCTGATAAGATTAGAGCAAAAAAAAGTGGCACGAGTGCCACTACATTACGTTTATTTTTTGTTTAGTAAAAACAAGAACTCAGTAACATGCTTACTTCTATTTTGTAGGTTTCGAGAGGCCTTAAACGTATTATATTCGCATTCACTCATGGTAACCTTTCCATATTTTTTTAACATGGTTTTCATATCTTCTGTAGACATAAAGCCTTCAGAATTAAAAGAAATTAACACGTATTTAGCCTTGATTCTACTTACCAAATCCTCTAAAGATTTTGAAGCTTCTCTAGCCTTATTGTATGCAGATCTATTCCACTCTGCATCTATTCCAGAAACTGTGCTTTTATTTTTTGGCTCTTCATTCTTTGCAATAATATTAAGCATAAAATAATTAGAACCATATGGGTGCTGGTTGTATGGGGGATCTATATATGCTACATCAACTTCTTCAATTTCATCAATTATTAAATTTGAATCACCTTGCATAACTTTTGTTTCACAATCAAATTTACTAAACACTGGGAATTGTATATCCATATCGGCAGTAATTCTACTAAGCGCATTCTTGTTTCTTCCACCAAATTGACCTACTCCCTCTTTGTTTTTATAAAAGCCTTTAAAAACACCCGAAGTATTTGTATGAACTGATGCTAGAGCTAAAAGTGGTGCAATAAAATATGCTTGAACATCTTCAGGATACCCAGCTATTATCTTTCTTGCTGTATCAATATAGTGAGCATTTCTTACAGTATAAAAAACTCTTTCTCCGGCTTTTATGTTATTGTCATCCTTCGGTGAATAATTCCCTCTAATTATCCCGCTTACCCAGTCGTTTGAATAATCGGCCATTTCCAATTTTTCTTTTAAATCACAAAAGAGTCCTCGCAATTGTACCATGTCACGCTCAAAGGTATTTGAAAGATAACATGAATTTATGATTTTTGTATATGTTTCCAAATCATTTGAAATTAATAAAGATGCATATTGTTTAAAATATCTTGAAACAATTCCAGAGCCAGAAAAAACATCAAAAATGCGCAGTTTGTCTTTTCCAGTTTTCTTTTGAACAACTTCAAGAGAGTTTCCAATAAAATCCAGTAAAGACCGCTTATTGCCTAAATAGGTTATAATTTGTGATGTTAAAAATTCTTCATTTTCTTCAATTTTTGCACTTGGATTTAATAAAGAGAGCGGAACTCTGTCGTTTAAGGATGCAGAACCGCCAAAAATGTCTGTGAACTGATAATTCATTGCTATAGATATACTCATACTTAATTATCGGAAGTAAAAAAATAATTTTAAGCAAAAAATTATAAATTTGATGAATGAATTCGCGTAATAGCAGCAGCAATGGCATCTGCTGCATGATCAGGTTTAGGTGGAGTTTGTAATCCAAGAAGAAGGGAAACATATTTTTGTACTAATGCTTTATCTGCACTTGCTGTTCCTGTCACCGATTTTTTAATATCATTTGGGCTAAACTCTTTTAAATCAATACAGTTTTGAGTTAAGCACAGTATAAGAACTCCACGAGACTCAGCAACTCCCATTGCACTACTGACATTTTTTGAAAAGAAAAGATTTTCCATCCCAGCCAAATTCGGTTTAAACTCAGCAATAACACAATTTATCCGGTTATAAATTTCAAGCAAGCGCTCACCATGTATTGCTTCTTTTTTTGTTTCAATAACCCCATATTCTACGAGACGATATCTATTTTGTGAAAAGTCAACAATACCCCACCCTGTGTTAGCTAGTCCAGGATCTATACCTAAAACGCGGATAGTAGATTTTTGAGTATTGCCTATAAATGAGTCGGGAACAGCTTTCACTGTTCCCGGTATACTCGAAAATAAATTCTTATTATTCAGTTTCAAACCCTTCAGGTATATCGATGTTTGAGTACACATTTTGTACGTCATCATCTTCTTCTAACTTATCGATAAGTTTTAAAACTTTGCGTGTTGTTTCTTCATCAACAGATTGGTATGTGTCTGGTACCATGGAAACACTAGCAGACACTGATTCAAAACCTTTTGCTTGTAAAGCTTCAAGTACATTTTCAAAGTCTGAAGGATCTGTAGTAACAGTAATTACACCATCTTCTGCAGCAATATCTTCAGCTCCAGCTTCAAGTCCCACTTCCATTACATCATCTTCGCTTACTGTTTCAGCATCATACTCAATAACACCTTTTCGGTTAAACATATAGGCAACAGAACCTGTAGCACCCATATTTCCACCTGATTTTGAAAAAATGTTACGTACGTTTGCAGAAGCACGGTTGTTGTTATCAGTTAAAACTTCAACAAGAATAGCTACACCACCAGCTCCATAACCTTCATAGAGTTTTTCTTCGTATGTAGAACCGCCTAGTTCACCGGTACCTTTTTTTATTGCTCTTTCAATGTTGTCTTTAGGCATGTTTGCACCACGTGCTTTAAGAATTGCTGTTCTTAAACGTGGATTAGCAGAAGGATCGCCTCCTCCCATTCTTGCAGCGATTGAGATTTCTTTAATAAATTTTGTAAATAACTGCCCGCGTTTTGCATCGGCAGCACCTTTAGCGTGTTTAATTGTCGCCCATTTACTATGTCCTGACATCGGAACTCCTTAAAAAAAATTTTCCAAATTTGAAAGCAAGTATAGCAAAAATGGGATTAAATGTCAATGAAAGGCAGAATAATTGCAAGTTTATGCTGTCTTAAAACAACAAAAATCAAGTATCATCTGTCTTTTCATAAAACTTTTCAATAGGTTCTACCACAAGCTCTACATAAAAGTCATCAAACTCTTTTGAAAGTTCTTCATTCATCCTATGAGTAGCCTGCTTTAACTCTTTTACAATAAGAACCTTTTCTTTTACGCTAAAATATATTGAAACCCATATTTTTCGCCCTGTTCTCGTTACATCACAAAACTCAAGGTTAAAATCAAAGTCGTGCAAGACTTCTTCTGCTTTTTCTTTAACATATTCTACAATTTCTGTTTCAGGTGCAAATAAAAATACATCCCTAATAGAAGTGACAATCATTTTTATAAATGTAGGTACCATTAATACAACTATAATAAGTGAGACTATTTGGTCAAAATAGGGACTAATTATTTCTAAAGGAGTACCAATAAAAAAAGAGGAAAGGTAAAATGCAAATGACATTCCAAAACCTGAAAATACATCTAATTTCCAACCCATGATTTCCGCACTTGCTGTCGGAGAAGATATTCTTTTATTTATTTTACTTAAAATTAAATATACAACAAGAGCTGTACACCCTAGAACAAGCTGAAACCCAGAAACCTGCCGCTCATTTATGCTGTTCCCACCAGAAAGAACAATTTCAATGCTGTTGATTGAAAGTCCCAGTGTAACTGCCAACATCATAAAGGCTTTAATTATAATAAAAAATGATTCAACTTGACCAAACCCAAAGGGATGTTTTTCTGAAATAGGCTTATAAAAAAGAGGCACTAAAAAAAGTGTAAATCCAATAACAACAAGTTCAGACGAGTCATACATTGCATCAAATAGTATTGCCTGAGATCGTGTTTTAAGTGCCATAATAATTTCAGAAATAGCAATACAAACAGCAAGACCAAACGAAAGCCACAGTATGATATTTTCAATTTTTTGAGTATTTTTCATGGAAACTTCCATGTTTTATATTTTACTCTACATAAATACCTATGTCAAGCTCAAGCAAATTAGCTAGCCCTAATAATCCAAAACATCCCTTATGAAAATTTATAAAACATCTTGAAACTATGTAAAAAATTCGCTATAATAGTCGAACTAAATAAAAAAACAAAGAGGCAATTATGATTAGAGGCGGAGATATCGCCAAGGGAACAGTTTTACTTATTAAAAACGCGCCGTACCTTGTTACAGAAAGAGAATTTGTAAATCCAGGAAAAGGCTCAGCATTTGCTCGAGTTAAAATGAAAAATCTTAAAGACGGAACAGTATTAACTCAAACAATTAAAACACCAGATACAGTAGAAGATGCAACTGTTGAAACAGTAACTGCTCAATACCAATATTCAGATGGTGAAAGTCATGTATTTATGGATACTACAAGTTTTGAAACAATTAATGTACCAAGTGATTTAAACGAAAGCTTAGGTTATTATTTAAAGGAAGGCGAAGAATACCCAATTTTAATTTGGGAAGAGAACCCTATTGATGTTAAAGTACCACAAAAAATGGTTTTTACTGTGGCTGAAAGCGAAAACTATGTAAAGGGTGATACCGTATCAGGTGCAACTAAACCAATTATAACCGAAACAGGCTTAACAGTTAGAGTCCCCTTGTTTATTAAACAAGATGAAAAAATCTTGGTTAATACTGAGTACAACGAATACGTTGAACGAGTAAATAAATAAAAAAAAAGTGGTGAAAACAAGTTCACCACTTTTTTTTTGTAAAAATACTAGACTAATCTTTCATTTCTGTAGACAAAGGATCTTTTAGATATTTTTTTGTCATAGTAATAATAATCTTGCTTAAAGCTAGTATTGCTATAAGGTTAGGAATAGCCATTAAACCATTTAAGGTGTCAGCAATATTCCATACCAAGGTAAGCTCTAAAGTAGCACCCACAACAATACTTACAATAAATAGAATGCGGTACACTTGTGTTACAATCTTATTGTTTTTACTCAAATAAGCTAAGCATCGCTCACCATAATATGACCAACCAATGATTGTTGAAAATGCAAAACAAATTAGAGACACTGATAAAAAGATGTTACCAGCACTACCAAAACCGCTTTCAAATGCGCCTGCAGTTAATGCAGCTCCACTTAAGTCTCCACTAACATACAATCCTGATGTTAATACAATAAGTGCTGTTAGAGTACAAATAACAATTGTATCAACAAATACTTCAAAAATACCCCATAAACCTTGTTCAGCAGGATTTTTTGATTCACTTGCAGCATGGGCAATTGGAGCAGAACCTAAGCCAGCTTCATTTGAAAATACACCACGAGCAACACCATATCTCATTGCTTGTGCCATACCATAACCCATTACACCACCACCAACTGAACGTACATTAAAGGCACTAGAAAAGATAACTGAAAAAGCCTCTGGAATAGCATTTGCATTTAATATTAACAATCCAATTGCACCTATAAAATATAACACAGCCATAAAAGGAACAAGTTTTTCTGTTACTGTGGCGATACGTTTAATGCCGCCAATAATAACTAAACCGGCCAATACTGCAAAAACTATTCCTGTTGCGATAGGTGGTATAGAAAAACTTTGTAAAGCACCAGCGATTGAATTTGATTGTGTCATGTTACCAATACCAAAACTCGCAAATGCGCCAAAGAAAGCAAAGGCAACAGCTAACCATTTAACTTTCATACCTTTTTCGATATAGTACATCGGTCCACCAAAGTGAATACCGTTTTCATCTTTTTCTCTAAAATGAACTGCTAGCAAAACTTCACTATACTTAGTCATCATACCAAAAAAAGCAGATACCCACATCCAAAAAACAGCACCAGGACCACCTGCAACTATTGCTGTTGCAACACCTGCTATATTACCGGTACCTACTGTACTCGCTAAAGCAGCAGAAACAGCTTGAAATGGTGTAATATTTTTATTAGCTACATGCTTTTTACCCAATGCACCAAAAGTTTTTGAACACCATAGTTTAATTTTACTGATTTGAAAAAACCCAGTCATTACTGTAATAAAGACACCGGTTCCGACAAGTAATACCAGCATGTATGGTCCCCATACAAAGCTGTTAATTACTGAGTTAATGTTGGCAATTGTTTCCATACCCTCTCCTAAAATTTCGTATATAAAATTATACCCTAAGAGAAGATTTTTTGCAAGAATAAAAAACCACTTTTTTTGTATATTTATGCATTAAAATGACAAAAAAGTTATAAATGTTTTTTAGAATGTAGCCGAAATAGAAATTAAATACATAAAAAAATGGGCAATACTGGAATCGAACCAGTGACCCCTACCATGTCAAGGTAGTACTCTAACCATCTGAGCTAATTGCCCGTTATTAATAAAATAACTACAAAAAAATACCATAATGTTTGCAAATGGTCAAGTAGTAAAATCTATTTATACAAAGTTTAACTACAACAAATGTGAATATAAAGCAACACTTATAGTAAAGGATAGTAAAATGACAACAATAATGTTAACACGAATGGTCCATTACATTGGAACTATTCAAAATATATTGCAAAACTTGCAATGCAAATGTTTTGTAGTAAATGACTTATGCTCCCTTGAAAGAGAAGCAAGAAACAATATTTTTGATTTTTTACTTGTTGATAAACAATTTTTGTTTGATAATGAGAAGGTATTCATTTTAACTGAAAGCCTAGGTATACTCAATGAAAACATTCCCATTATTTTTTTTGATGTAGAAAACTTTAAAGCATATTTCGCAAGTAACACTCAAAACATCTCTCAGCAATCACTTTATGAAATAACTCTATTACTAGAAAACGTGCAAAAAAATATGCATACGTATCAAAATACTAGCAACACTTTATTGAGACCAGTAGAAAAACGATTATATGATTTATTAAAGAATACGAAAGAAAAATCACTCTCGCTTGAAGAAATGTCTCTCTTTTTATGGGGATATACAAGTTCAGCGCACACAAAAACACTGTATTCATATATACACAGAATAAAACAAATTCTAGCTGAGAATAACCAAAATATTGAATGGCTTGTAAAAGAAAAAAAAGGTTGCTACAAAATTTCCAGTGAATTTAAAGAAACACATGAAAACATTATAGCAACTATAAAACAATAGTAAAAACTACTTTAATGCTGAAGAAATTCTTTCAAGAACCTTTTTTCTATCTAAAGGTTTTACTATGTAATTTTTTGCGCCTAAAAGAAGTGATTTTTTTACCAATTCTTCTTTACCCAGTGCACTAATCATAATAACCTTTGCATTATTATCAAAAGCCATAATTTGTTCTAAAGCAGTGAGACCATCCATTTTCGGCATGGTAATATCCATTGTAACCATATCAATATTTGGAAAAAGATCTTTATATTTTTCAACACCTTCTTGACCATCTGCTGCAGTTGCTACAACTTCATACCCTTCACTTGACAAAATTTGGCCGAGCTGTTTTGCAACAAACATCGAATCGTCGACAACCATTACTCTAAATTTTGTCCCATCATCTTTTATGCCTTCCATAGACCTGTCATTAATTGTTGGAAAATCTTGTTTTGTTTTCATAGTATCCTTTTCCCCCTATGCCTTTTCACGAATCGCAACATTAACTTCGACTCGACCTTGCTCTGTTACCATTGGTACAATTAAAGCTTCTACTTGATGATCGGATATCTCCATCTTTTCACCTGTTAAAATTGTCGGTGGAGTTAAATCAAATTTAAATCCTAAATCATGAAGTTTTGTTACAGCTTGAGCAGTAATCATGTTAGACAATTCAGTAATAGTTGCCTTAGCAAGCTCATCAAAAACAGGAAGTTCTTCCATATTCATTTGTGATGCGATTTTCAATGCTGTTTCCATGGTCATATCAAACAAAACACGCCCTTCAACATCACCGGCAAGCCCAACAATAGCAGCTACACCCATTACTGGTTGAGAAGTGGATTTTAAATACAATGATTCTCGTTTTACTTCTCCGCCCAACACTTCTGCCAAAATACTATACGCCGTTTCAACGAAAGGGTTAATGTATTCTACTCTCAAAATAACCTCCTATAGATATTATTATAATTTAGAGTATGTTAAAATGTTTCCATACATTTTCTCATGCCACTTTGAGTTATCATATAATAACTCATTATCACCTAATAATACAATACCTGTATCTTTTAGTTTTTCATAAAAATCAAGAACAACCTCATCAACTTTAGTAGCACTAACACATGACAAGAAATCTCTTGTAAAAATAAAATCAGACATAGGTACAACGTTCATGTTAGTACAATCGTGGTATTCAAATAGAATTGAATCTCTTATTTCAGGACTAAAAATAGTTTCACCCGATACTGTTTTTGTTAAATATGGTTTATACCAAGTTTCTAATATTTCGTCAGGTATACGCAATACAGGTGCACCAGAAATTAAGATTAAATCAGTATCGTGTGCATAAACTTTTACCTTTGAATCAGGGTATCGCTTGTGCAAAAGACATGCAAGAGAATAGGCCTCATAACCAGCACCACAACCAGGGTTCCACACATGTATATGTTTTGCAGCATTATCTGGAAGCATAGCATAAATGGCATCTGCATATTCTTGTGTCCAAAACCTTCCTGAAAGTTTTGAATAAAAGGGTTTTAAGAACTCAGCAGTGTCATTAGCGTCATTGAGAGGAGCTCCATCACCTCTAGTTTTTTTCCATTCTGCATATCTATTTCTTATCCAATTTTCGTTAACTGATGAAACGTGGAAATTTTGAAACTTTTTTAAAGTCTCTATAACAAACTTGTACTCTACTTCTTCTAGCATATTTGGCTGTTCAGCTGCTTTTTCTGATTTTTCAGAAAAATCCTGAATCTCCTCAACCTTTTGAGATGGAGGGTTTGCGAGTACAGTACTTTCTTTAGTAATCGTTGGGCTTGGGCTACTAGGAGGCGCAGATTGCATGTTAATGTTGGATAAGACGTCCTCCATCTTAGGTCGCAGAGGCTCAGCTTTAACTACAGGCTTCTCTTTAACATTTTCTACTAAGCGTATTTCTTTTTGTTCGTAAGTATCACCTGTTTCTACACCAAAAATTCTTCCTACATCTAATAGAATATACATACGACTTTCGTGCTCAACAATCCCGTAAATATATTTTATATTAATATCACCGAACAATGGGTGTGGTGGTTGAATAGCGGAACTTTGAATACCTGCAACTTTTTCAATACGGTCGACAATTGTCCCATATTTTTGTTCTCCAATATTTATTATAATCATATTTTGGAACTCAGGCTGTGAACCACTTTCTTCCTCATCTTCTGTTTCTAAATTGAAGAATAAGCGCAAATCAATGATAGGAATAATTTCTCCGCGTAAATTATACACACCAGTAACAAATGGAGATGTATTTGGAACATAGGTAAACCTATCTGCCTTTGCTATTTCTTTAACCTTAAGTATGTCGATAGCATAATCTTTTCCCCCAAGAGAAAATGCAACCATTTTAAAGTCGATATTTGCATGTTGTTCTTTTTTTTCTTCAAGCTCTAAGTTAAGAGCTGTCTGCATATTCATTGTATTTTGTAATGTTTGTTCCACAGATGCTCCTTATATGCTCTTTTCTTCTCTAGCAGTTAACTCAAGTTTTATACCTAAAGCTAAAAGTTGACTTACATCTATAATTAATGATACAGAGCCATCACCTAAAATAGATGCGCCTGCAATTCCTGGAGAAACAACAAATTGATCTGTAAGAGGTTTAATTACAACATCTTCTTCACCAATTAATGAGTCTACCATTATTCCTATTTTTTTGTCTGCGGTACCAACTATAACTATGTACGCATACTGCGATTCTTCATTGGTCTTTATGTTGAACAATCTATTCAAGCGAAGAACAGACACAACTTCATCGCGAACACTCATCACTTCATAGTTATCGATACGGCGAATATCACTGATGTTTATTCGCTGACTTTCAATAACTGAAGAAATTGGTATAGAATATACTTCTGTTCCAACCTTAATTAAAAGTCCTTGAATAATTGCAAGTGTTAAAGGAAGTTTAATGGTAAAGGTAGAACCTTTGCCCTTTTCTGAACTTATTACAACCGTTCCTTTTAACCTTTCTATTTGTGTTCTTACTACATCCAAACCAACGCCACGACCGGATACATTGGTTATAGCTTTAGCAGTTGAAAAACCTGGATCAAAAATGAATTGGAAAGCTTCTTCATCGCTAATGACTTTAGATGAATGGATAAGCCCTCGTTCTATTGCTTTTTGTCGTACGCTATCAACATCAATACCTTTTCCGTCATCGCGTATTTCAATAACAATCATATTACCTTCATTACTTGCCTTCAAAAGAACAGTACCTTCTTCATCTTTTCCTGCGGCAAGCCGATCTTTTGGTAATTCAATACCGTGGTCAACTGAGTTACGAACACAGTGCATAATTGGGTCAAGGAGGTCTTCAACTACTGATTTATCTAGTTCAGTTTCTTCACCTTCAATCACCAAGTTAATTTTTTTATTTAAGTCGCGCGACAAGTCTCTTACAACGCGCGGAAAGCGTGAGAAAATTTGGCTGATTGGCACCATTCTAATTTTCATAACACCTTCTTGCAATTCACCTGAAATGCGCCCAAGATTTTGAGTATAAGATCGGAACTTTCCTTCAAAAGCTCTAAAATCAGTATCAAACTCATCAAACTGAGTAATTACTCCACCTATTTCTTCATTTAAGGCTGCTTTTAACTCCTTAATACTCTGTCCAGACTTTGCTTTTTCAACATACTGTGGAAATTGGTCTAAAAGGCTGCGCAGTTTATCTTTATAATCTGCGTTAAGAGTTTGAAAACCGGTTTGTAAATTATTTGAAAGAGTTAACGTTTGATTAAAAGCAGCTTTAGTAATTACTGTCTCACTAACAAGATTTAATAGGTAGTCAATGCGCTTTGAGTCTACACGAAGCACACTTCCTTGATTACTTGAAGCGGAAGAAGGTGTAGGCGTAGGCCTTTTTGCCTTAGGAGCGGACGAAGCTGCAACTGCTTCATTACTCTCTTCTACTACGGCTTGTTCTACAGCTTCCTCTTGATATACTTCTGTAGCTTGTACAGTATTACCAACAACATTAGATTTTATTTCGCGTGCATCTACAGCTAAGACAGCATCATCTAAAAAAGCTGCATCTTCAAGCTCATCAACGCCCTTGGAAGATGAAACATAGTATACAACTTGAGGATGAAACTGTTCATCATATAAGTCATCAAAATCGGGAACAGATTTTATTACAGTTCCCTTTCCTTTCAATGCGACATACGCTTGAATTGCACCAACAGAGTTCATAGGGTTTGACTCATCAAAAACTACTGTAACACCCCATAACTTTTCACCATCATCACACATTCCTCGTAAATCAATTAAGTCACTTTCGGATAAGTGCGACTCAGGGGGAGGAAGATCTGTAGGTACTGAGGACTCAGCTTCCTGTGCTTGTGGTTGTTGACTCGAAACAGTTTCTACTACCTGAGGTGCAGAAGGTTTTTCATTTACTTTTTGAGCATCAACTGCAGAAACAACATCATCCATAAAGGCTGTGTCTTCTATAGCCTCTGCGGTAGAAGTAGTAGAAATATAATATACAACTTGTTCATGAAATTCGTCTTTATATAGCTCATCAAAATCGGGAATTGTTTTTAACACATCACCACATTTTTTTAATGCAGCAAAAACTTGTACCCCACCAACTGTATTCATTGGATTATCTTCATCAAAAACAACGGTAACACCCCATAAAGTTTTTGCGCCCGTGCACAATTCATTTAACTCTAGTGTTTCATATTCTGTGAGATGTGTTGATGGATGTGGCAAAGCTGATGACGACTGAGTTGCAACAGAAGCTGTTTGAACAGAAGGTGCAACGGGTTGTGTAGCCGGTTTTGCTACGGCAGCTTTTTTTGCCCCACCCTTTGCTGCTTTTGCAGGCACATACGAATGAAGTTTATCTTTTATAGGGTCTACATTCTCTTCATAGATCCCACCATTTGAGCGTTCTTCAAGCATTGCTTTAATTATATCAATCGAAGAAAGAAGCACATCAATTATTTCTTCAGAAATCTGAATTGTATTTGATCTAAGCTCATCTAAAACATCTTCAACAGCGTGGGTAAATTCTGCCAATTCTGTCATTTCTACAGTTGCAGAACCACCCTTTAAGGTATGCGCAGCTCGGAAGATCTCATCTACTGCATCGGAGTTTGAAGGATCATTTTCAAGTACGAGAATGTTACTTTCAAGTGTTTCAACCTGAAGTTCAGCTTCGCTAAAAAAATCCTTTAAAAGCTCTTCATTGTTTACATCAAAATAATCGCTCATATATATATTGTATTCTATTTTGAAGATAAGTCAAGTACATAATAGCTAAAAAACTTTTTTTTTATTTGTTTTCATTCGCCTGTACGGAAAATACTACTTTATGCCGATAAGAAAAGCAGAATAATATATACAGGAGGCTGTATGACAGCAAACAAAAAAAAATACTTAGTGATTCTTGCTTTATGTGTGGTCATTATACCAGCAACATTTGCTCAAGTGTTTTTTGATTCTGAAGGCGGTATGGCATTGGATGTTATACCTAAAGTAGACTTTAAAGGAGTTGAATTGCAAACTCGTGCTTTTTATGGTGCGCAAATGCAACTCGGAAACGATATACTTATTGAAAGCGAATTCTCTTTTTTAACAGAGAATATTTTTGGCAACATATTTATGCAAGATATTCCTTCAAATTTTAGCTTAGATAAATTATCATTTTCATATAATGTAGCAGGACTGGACTTCAATTCTCGCTTTACCGCATTTGCTGGGACTCACGATGGAATAGGCACAGACCAATTTGCACAAAAGTATTTTGGGGCACGTGCATTTGATTCAACACTATTTGAACAACAAATAAGTTTACCAAAGGCTTCCATATTTTCCATTAATGGGTTTGGTATTGAAGCAAACACAGTATTTGGATCAAGTACCGCAACTGCATTTTATGCATATTATAATGAAAAGTATGGGTTTAAACAATTAAACTTTGATTTACGTTTTGTAGGCATTGGAAATGCAATTATTGCAGATATTGCCTTTGGGACAAGCCTTCCCTTTGACAGCACAGATTCAAATGGTGAAGATGTTATATTGATAATTCGAAGAGCTGACCTGCACACAGGTTTGAGCATGCTAATAGGTAATAATCCGCACGCAAATTTCTTAGTTCAAGCTGGCGTTACAAGAATACAAATAAAGCCAGACCCAGGAAACAGCATTGTATCATACCAAGATATATACGCTCTCATCGAACCAAGGTTTACAATTGAGAATGTTAATCTAAACTTTTCATTTTTTATGCTACCCGATGAAGTCATTGAAACAATTCCATATATTGAACACACACTCGGAACCGGTATATACTTTAATGCTGCACAAAATTTTAATGGAACAAAAGGTAATGTTGGAGCACATTTAACAGCGACTTACCAAGACCTACTTGGCGACTTATCATTTGATTTATCACGCCTATCAGTATTGGTTACTCCACATTTTAACCTAGAGTTTGCAAATAGTAATTTGGCAATAAGCACTCCGTTAAATATTTTAAAGTATAAAAACCCTGAAGAAATGATTGATATAAGCATTAGTTATAAAACATCATTTTAATAGTTATATATTTTCTTGTTTAAAGCCCTGCGCACCATTGCGGTACACAGGGCTTTTTTATTTAACTTAATTGATTTACGGCGCTTACAACGGCGTTTATACCTGCTCTACCAATATTAGTACTTTTTGCACAGCCCCAATACTTTAGCCCATTTTCAAAGGTTATTTGCACGTAGGCCATTGCCTCTGTTCCAGAACCCGTTCCAATACTGTGTTCATGAAAATCACTGATTGTAAAATTTGGAATAGGACTTTGTTGTAATGCCAATACAAAGGCATCTAGTGGACCATTTCCTTTTTCACTCACTGCAAAAACTTCACCCTTCCAATTAATTGAAGCTCTACAAAGTATTTCATCACTGTCACCTTTTCCGTCAACATAGGCTTGTGCTAAGTCAACAATACAAAGAGGTTCTTTTTTCTCAAGCCATGTTTTAGAAAATACACTAAATATTTCTTCTGAAGAAAGTTCCCTTTGAAGTTTATCTGCTTCAGTGGTAACGATTCTACCAAGATCTTGTTGCATTGCCTTTGGTGCAAAGATGCTATAGTTTTGTTCTAAAATCCATGAAGCACCGCCCTTTCCACTTTGACTATTTACGCGAATAATTTCTTCATATTCTCGACCAATATCTTTAGGGTCTATTGGTAGGTATGGTACGTCCCACACTTGGTCGGGGTCATTTGTTCTAGTAGCCATTCCTTTTCTAATTGCATCTTGATGAGAACCACTAAAAGCAGTAAATACGAGTTCTCCACAATATGGGTGCCTTGCATGTACATCCATTTTTGTTAATTCTTTATATTGTTCAACTAGACTGTTTATATTAGAAAAATCTAGTTTAGGGTCTACACCTTGTATATACATATTTAAAGCAACAGTAATTATATCTAGATTTCCAGTTCGCTCGCCGTTTCCAAAAAGGGTGCCTTCAACACGGTCTGCACCAGCCATTAAAGCAAGTTCTGTAGATGCGACTCCTGTTCCCCTATCGTTGTGGGTATGTAAACTGACTATTACAGAATCCCTATCACTTATGTGTTGGCAGAAGTATTCTACTTGGTCTGCATGAATATTAGGAGTAGAACATTCTACTGTTGTAGGTAGATTTAAGATAATCTTTTTTTCTGGTGTTGCACCCCACTCTTTTTTAACTGCCTCACAAATCTCAACTGCATATTCTATTTCCGTGTTAGAAAAACTTTCAGGCGAGTACTCAAGCGTTATTTCTGTTCCCTCAACCATGTGCAAATGTTCCTTTACACAACGGACTCCATCTATAGCAATTTGTTTTATTTCTTCTTTAGACATATTGAAAGTGTACTTTCTTTGCGAAGGAGAAGTTGAATTATAAATATGAAAAATTGCCTTTTTAACACCTTTTAGGGCTTCAAAGGTTCGTTTAACTAAGTGTTCTCGTGCTTGACACAAAACTTGAACCGTAACATCGTTTGGAATGTGATTTTCCTCTATGAGGCGGCGTAAAAAATTAAACTCTGTATCTGATGCGCTTGGAAACCCAATTTCAATTTCTTTAAATCCTGTTTTAACCAGGATGTCAAAAAACTTTAATTTTTGTTCTATTCCCATGGGAATAGCTAACGATTGATTTCCGTCTCGTAAATCGACAGAAGTCCAAATGGGGGCCTTGGTGATAGTATTGTCCGGCCAGGTGCGGTTTGTAATCGGAATTTGTCCGAAAGGTACATACTTTGGCATAATCTCTCCTATAAAAAGTCAAATGAAAAAACATCAGTTTTTGAATGCGACTTTTTTCA
>CAYJMR010000035.1:4250-16798 GCA_964371375.1 uncultured Treponemataceae bacterium | reverse complement strand
TTAAGTAAGCTAGAAGCTTTGGGAACTCAAATTAAAAGTAATGATATTAAGCTCGAAGATGCACTGCGCATATTTGAGGAAGGTATAAAGCTCGCTAAAGGAATGGAAAAAGATCTCGATAAAATTGAGGGAAAAATCCAAATACTTATGAATCAACCAAGCCTCCCCGACGATAAAGTGGAACTTGATTTATTTTCGAGTAATGAACAATAAGGATACATGCCTTGTTTAATTTTGAAACTAGTCGACAAAAAGAACCAAAAAGTGTAAAAGCTCTTTCTCCAAATGTTGCAAGAAAAATTGCAGCAGGTGAAGTCATCGATAGACCAAGTGCTGTTTTAAGAGAGTTTATGGATAATGCTATTGATGCTGGTTCTTCTCGAATTACAGTTGAAGTTGATGGTGGTGGTATTGACTCAATTCGTGTTGTAGATAACGGTTGGGGAATGACAAAGGAAGATTTAGAAGTATGTGCCCACCCACACGTTACCAGCAAAATTGAACATGAAAGCGACTTAGAAAACCTTTACACACTTGGCTTTAGAGGTGAAGCACTTGCATCCATAGCAGCAGTAAGCCGACTTAGTATTACTACAGCAAGAGACTCAAATGCATATAAACTAGATTCTTTTATTGATAGTACCCATAATGTAATTCCTGCAAGCCTTGCAGAAGGCACTATTGCAGAAAGCAAAGCTTTATTTGAAAATTTTCCTGCTCGACGCCAATTTTTAAAAAGACCTCAATCCGAAGGTAGCCTTTGCAAGCAAATATTTATTGAAAAATCGCTGCCCTTTACAAATATTGCCTTTAGATTACTTATGGATGGTAAAATACGATTAGATTTACAAAAGGGAATGAGTCTTTCTTCTCGGTTTGCAAGCGTCATCGATAGGCGTGATAATGAAAAATTATTTTATGAGGTAAAGTCTGAACATGAGCAATGGACAGTGCAGGTGGTTCTCACAGATCCTTCAATTTATAGAAACGACAGAAAACATATGTACGTATTTGTAAACGGAAGGAGAGTAACAGAATTTGCCTTTTTACAAGCATTAGACTATGGTGCTGAAGGGTTTTTTCCAAACGGCACGCATCCTGTTGCCTGCTTATTTATAAACATTGATCCCTCTTTGGTAGACTTTAACATACACCCTGCAAAAAAAGAAGTACGTTTTAAAGATATTTCGACTGTACACCGTTCAGTTAGCTCTTTAGTAAGAAATTTTTATAAAGATTTTTCTGTTAGAAATCTTTTAGAAGAAAAATCAAAGGACATAATAAAAGAAAACCTACAGCAAGAGTTCACTTACCCAACTGAAAATCCTTACAATGATTTTCGCCAAGGTTCAGAAAAAATAAATAGTCATTCATTTAATAATAACTATGCTAATAGTTACACTAGTACTACAACATCTCCAACTCAAAAAGAGTATCCTGTTTTTTCAAACCATACAGAAAAAAAATACAATTATAGCAATACAGCATACAACAATACGGAAACCTTTCAAAAAGATATACATGCTAGCGAAATTACGCAAAAGGATTTTCGATATATTGGAACAGCTTTGGATGTTTTTTTAATTGTTGAAAAAAATAATGAGCTTTATATGGTCGACCAACATGCGGGTCATGAAAGGGTGCTTTACGAAAACTTTATGAACACCGCAGGGCAAAAGCAACCACTCTTAATTCCGCTTGTGATTGAAACTATGAGTAGCGATGAGGATGCATATCTTGAAAGCTTGGCTTCATCACTCGATAACGCAGGGTTTACGATTAAAAACTGTTTAGAGGGAAGATGGGAGATAAGTTCAGTTCCCATAAAATGGCAAGGAACAGAAAGCGATTTGCAAGAGGATTTACTTGAAAAACGATTAAGTCCAGATGAACTTATAAGAAGTTTGGCAGAAAAAACAGCTTGCAGGAGTGCAATAAAAGATGGTCATATACTAGACCCTCAAACGGCTACTAATCTTTTAGAACAAATATTTTTACTTGAAGATCCACACTGCCCTCATGGAAGACCACTCTGGACAAAAGTAAGCAAAGCTGAGCTTTTTGAGAAAGTTCGCAGAACATAAAAAAAACTGAGTTTTTAGCACTCAGTTTTTTTATGTTCGCAGTATCTTAGAATAAAATACTACTACAACTCAATCCTTTTATATTGAACTTAATAATGAAGTAACTTCAGCTGCTTTAAAGTTTGGATTACGAGATTTAATCAAGTTTAGAAGTCTTTGCGCTTCGCCCGTATCTTCCATCGCAATATTTACCTTTGCTAATTCAAGGTATGCATCTAAATTATTTGCATCACGCTCTATAACTTCTTCGTACACAGTCTTTGCATTACCATATTGCTCTGATGCCGCATAGGACTGTGCAAGATTCATACGCACTGTATCATTCGCAGTATCAAGTCTTAGTGCTACTAAAAAGTACTTTATGGCATTTTCATAGTCTTTTTGTTCAAGATATACGGATGCAAGATTATTATTTGCTTCAAAACTATTTGAGTCTGCATTCACAGCTGCAGTTAAATATGGTAAGGCGCCACTAGGATTTCCTAAATCTAAGAACAATTTACCCATATTTATATTTGCTTTAACATGATTTGGCTCAATCTGAAGAGCTCTTGCATAGGATGAGGTTGCATTATCAAAGTCTCCAAGCTCATCAGAAATCAAACCATAGTTATACAAAAATGTAGCATTACTTCCATCTGCTTGTGCTGCCTTACGTGCATATCCAACCGCCTCATCAAATTCTTCTTGAGCATATAAAGCAATTGATAAATTATAATTTGTAATTGCATCATCCGCCGCATATGTAATTCCCCGTCTAAAATATTCTTCTGCCCTAGAGTTATTATTTTGATTTAAGTATATAGCTCCTATTTCACGCAAAGCATTCATATTTGTTGAATCTAAATCCAACACTTCTTCGTAAGAATCAATAGCCCCATTGTAGTCATTCTTATTACTTTGCATTCTTGCTAATTGCAACCATCCATTAACATACTCATCATTTGCACTTACGGCTTTTTCCAAGGAATCAATTGCTGCATCGGTGTTTCCGAGTCTATTGTAAGCTAAATGTGCATTAAACCATGCTTGATAAAAGCTTGGGTCTAAATTACCTGCTGTTTCAAATGATCTTCTTGCTTCATTATATTTTCTCATTGTATATTGCACTCTTCCAAGCTCATAATAATACAATGCATTATTTGGATCAGCTACAGTTGCCTTTGTAAAAGAACTCTCTGCATCCGGATATCTCTTATCTGCAGCCGCCTTTTTTCCTAAAATGTAATGTGCATTCGCATCATTTGGTAAATAATCTAAGGTTTTATTTGCATAATCGACTGCTTCTTCTACAAGTTCAGATTGTGAAGCAGCATTAGGTTCATCCTCAGAAGTGTTTTGCAAAAGCCCTGCAATTTCGGATAGTTTACTTCCAGCAAATTCGTCTTGTCCATCTAATACATCATCATCTAACAAAGAATCTGCCTCTTTGAAATGGTCCATAGCATCATCATAATTTCCTGATAATAACAGAGCTTTACCATTTGCAACTTCATCATTAATTTTTTCTATTAAATCTGCTAAGGCTTTATTTTGACGTGCAAGCTCTTCTTCTCGCGCTTTTCGCATCTCTTCTTCTCTATCTAGCTGCTCTTGTCTTAATCTATTAGCTTCGTCTCTTTCATCTTGCGCCTGTGTATCCGCTAAAGCTTGATTTTGTTGATTTTGGCGCATAGCATCTAGTGCTGCTGCATTTTCTGCAGCTAAGGCAGCATTTTCTGCAGCGAGGCGCTCAAAGGCATCTTCAAGCTCACTGGTATCAATTGAAACTGACGGAGTATTATATCTTTCAAAGTCATCAAGACTTGCTCCATCCTTTAAAGCAAGTATCTCATCGCTCATAGCAAGAGCTTCTTCGTCATTAGGATTTTTTATAAGCAATTGATCAAGTAAGTCCATCGCTCTATCATACTCACCGATTTCAATATACCGCTTAACGAGGTTTAGTATATTTTCTCGTTCTTGTTCTTCTATCGATAACACTTCACTAGAAGAAGAACAACTGCGAACAAGTGCAGATAAACCTATTGCGAGTCCCAGTAATAATATCACTATACCTATAACAATTAGTATTTTCTTTTTTCTATCTCCATCATAGCCATCGCCACCATCATTAGGACCTTTGGGCGAAAAGAAACCAAGGGATTGTATCTTATCTTTTACCATTCGAAATTTTGGCGAAATAACATTTCCTATCGATGTTTTTATCTTCTTAACTTTTTCTATAGCGGTGTTTTTTAGTAAAACGGCTTTTTCTTTTACTCCCCTAGCTTTTTGTTCTTCTGCTCGACCTAGCAAAGAAGGTGTTCTACCAAAAGAAGTATTTGTAGACCCTGTATTTACTTGAGAGCGCAACCCTGAAGTATCTCGTATCGTTGCAGGTTTACTTGCGCTTGTTTGTATGCTACTTGAAAGCCTTGGTCTTGTAGCATCTGTTGAAGCACTCACCTTACTTGCAGTTGTTGTTGCGCTACGAGTTGCTTTTTGTACAGTAGATACTCTTGCCTCTTGTGCTGGCGATTTTGACTTAGTACTACTTGATAAACCAGAAGTCTTTTTTTCTGCTGCTTTTTTTATTGTTGATTGAAGCGGTTTTTCTGCAGCCTTTTTTGTTGTTGCTTGAACTGATTTTTCTGCAACCTTTTTTGCCGCTACTTGAACTGGTTTTGCTGCAGCCTTTTTTGTCGCTGTTTGAACTGGTTTTGCTGCAGCCTTTTTTGCCGCTGTTTGAACTGGCTTTTCTGCAACCTTTTTTGCTGCTACTTGAACTGGCTTTTCAGTTCCTTTTTTTGAACTACTTGTAGCTACCTTTGTTTTAGAAGTTGCTGAAGTTGTTGTTTTCTTTTTTTCCACAGGTGTTCCTCCCCTCTCTGTTTTTTGTGTTGTTTTTTCCCACGTCGTCTCCACTTTACGTGTCTTTATGGGAGGATCTTTTTCCCATTTTTCATCCCAGGCCTCTTTATTCCAGTTCAGCTTCTTCGAACTCATAATTTAAACCTCCCTCACTTCCTGCAGATAGATTCGTAACTTCACCCGATTGTAACGATGCTGAAACATCTGCTAAAATTTGTTGACGTCTCGCTTCTTCGGCTGCAGCTTGTTCTGCTGCTATTCTTTGGGCTTCTGCTTCTGCAGCTGCTTGTTCTGCTGCTATTCTCTGTTGCTCTTCTTCCAAGCGCCTTTGTTCTTCTGCAAGTCTTGCAGCTTCTGCTGCAGCTTGTTCTTGAGCAATTCTTTGCTGTTCTTCTTCTATTCGTCGCTGCTCTTCTTCTAAACGTTTTTGTTCTGCTGCAATTCTTTCTGCTTCTTGTTGTTGAAAAATCATTTCACTTTGTAAAGCAGCTATCATTCTTCTTACACCATCGGCTTGCGATGAATTTGGTTCAAGTAATAAGTACTTATTATAGTCATCAATTGCTTCTTGGTATGTTATTAGCTGAACACTTGTATTTGCTCTATTTAAATACGCGTTCGCATATGCAGGATCAGCTATTATCGCATATGCAAAATACTCTTTTGCTTTTTCATAACTTTGCAATACGTACGCTGCATTGCCTGCATTATAGTACAAACTTCTTTTATCTGTTCCGGCAACAGCTGTGCCCAAAAGAAAAGTATCTAAAGCTTGCTGTGCATCTCCAATTGTCATATATGAAATTCCTAAATAATTATACACACTTGGTGTAGCACTACCATCTAAAAGTGAGCGCTGAAAAAGAGGTATTGCAAGTGCTGCTTGATCAGAGCGAAACAAAGCTTCCCCTTCATTAAATGACTGTGTAAAACACACTGAAGGTATTAGCATACAGAAAAAAATCATCAGTTTTTTAAAAAGTAGTATACAAAAACTATAAATTCTTGGTATAATAGACCAGGATGTTTTACTTTGCATAAACAAAACCACCTTTATATTGTATATATAATAACATAATACTTTTTTTTTTTCAATTGTAATTACGGAGGATTAATGGCATATTTGCAAATAATAATGATATCGGTTCTTGGAGTAGGAGCGATTATTCTTAGCATAGTTGTGATTAAGTCAATACGCTCACCCAAAAAAATTGGAACAATTAAAAACCTCTTAAAACAAGGTAAAACTGCTCAAGCTATAAAAATTGCTAAGGCAATGATTGCAAAAGATGGCAGAGATATTGTTGCACATTATTATTTGGGAAAGGCCTACCTAGCTGATAAAAAAGATGAACTAGCTCTTATGGAATTAAAAGTTGTAAACCAAGAAGCTATTTTTGATATTATGGATATACCTGAAAAAGATTTTAGACAAAGCATCGGCCAGTTATACAGTAAATTCAATCATACAGAAGAGGCACTCAATGAATACATACTTTTGTCCAAATTAGACCCAACAAATGCAGATGTTTTTTTTGAAACAGCAAAACTGTTTGAACAAAGAAAAAAATATGAGCATGCAATCGGATACTACAATAAAACTATTCAATTAAACCGAAGACACGGTAAAGCGCATGCAGCAAGGGGCATGATACTGTTTAGAGCAAAACAATATCCCGAAGCACGAAAGGCAATCGACTTAGCTATCCAAATAAACCCTGATGTTTTTGTAAATTACTATTACTTGGGAAAAATACTAAAAGAGATGAATGAGTACCCTGCTGCAGTTGAAGCTTTTGAAAAAGCAACAAGAGATTCAGATTATAGACAAAAAGCATTAATTGAACGAGGAACTTGTTTTTTAACGGTTAATAATATTGAAAAAGCAAAAATAGAATTTGACAGAGCCATTAATATTACAAAAAATGATGATGGTAATGATACTCTCTATGCACGATACTTTTTAGCGTCATGTTTTGAAAAAGAGAGAAATATTGATAAAGCAATAGAGCAATGGATATTAATAAACAAGAAAAATAAAAATTTTAGAGACGTTCCAGCAAAATTAGCTGAGTATAAAAAATTTGATGATAATGATTCAATGAAAGAGTATTTAACATGCTCTGACACAGCCTTTTTAGATATTTGTAAATCAATTGCACTAAAAGTACTTGGATTATCAGCACAAAGCGCAACTTCAACTAAATTTGGCTGCGAACTCATTGCAACAGAAAAAAAAGATTCTGGTTGGATGGAAGGGCGAAAAAAAGTTACACTTCTTGTTTTTTATAGAGAAACAAAACCAATTGAAGAAAGTATTTTGAGAAATTTATTAGATAAAGCAAAAAAACAAAATTGTGTTAAGCTATTTCTTTTTACTAGCTCAGACTTTGCACGCCAAGCAATAAATTTCGCAGAAAACAGACCTATCGAATTAATCAGTAACGAAAAACTACAACAAATGCTGGACAAAATAGGAATATAATCATGAAAATATTATGTGTTTCTGATCAAATAGATCCGCTAGTATATTCTGCAGGTGCAAAAGAATACTTTAAAGATATTGATTTAGTTCTTTGCGCAGGTGATCTTGCAATGGAATACATAGATTATATTGTTACAACACTAAACGTTCCAACATATTTTGTTTTTGGAAATCACAACTTAGAAGAATTTGGGGTTTATCATCCAAGTGAAACAACGTATGCTGTACATAACGCAGACTCACTAAGCCATTGCCACGGTGCAATTTATTGTGGATTTAAAGTTAAACGCGAAAAAAAACTCTTAATAGCAGGTTGTTCAGGTTCGATGCGTTATAACAATGGGAATAGCCAATATACTGATTCACAAATGTTTTTTAGACTCTTAAAGCTTGCTCCGCAGTTAATAATAAACAAAATTCGATACGGAAGATACCTCGATATATTTTTAACACATGCTAGCCCCTTGGGTATTCATGACAAAAAAGATCTATGTCACCTCGGATTTAAATGTTATTTATGGTTCTTAAAGACATTTACGCCTACGTATATGATTCATGGTCATATTCACCTTTATGACAGTCAAGAAACACGAGTAACACAATGGGAAAAAACAACCATCATTAATGCGTTTAGTCATTATGTAATTGACGAAAGCAATAATGAAAAAATATAGCGTTAATACTTTGTTTTTAGGAGGATAGATGGAATTATCAGTTACTACCCAAACCGAAGAAGATTTTAACAAAGCACGTAATCGCGCGTTATTTAATGAAATTCAACATTTTTTGAGTCCGACTGAAACTCAATTGCTTTCATTTACCGATGTAAAAAAATGGTTAAAGCCCAAAAATGAAGTATACATAGGAATGAAGGAAATCCCTGTTGACCATATAGTTGGTAGTGAGGGACGATACCAAGATTTTGATAACCATTTTTTTCCAAAGAACCTTCATTTAAAAAGCCGTTGGAAAAGTATAGATGCTGCGCGCATCACCGATGTTATTTTACCCCCTATTAAACTCTATGAGATAGGAGGCCTTTATTTCGTAAGAGATGGAAATCATCGCGTTTCGGTAGCCCGCAGTCAAGGAATGACAGATATTGATGCAGAAGTAATTAGTTTGCAAAGCGAAATAAAGCTTCGTCCGGGTATGACAAAAAACCAAATTTTAAAAAGAGTTATCGAGTATGAAAAAAGAGTTTTTTATGCAGAAACAGCCTTTGGTGATATTACCGAATGTTGGAACTTAGATTTTTCCTCTTCAGGGCAATATGATGTTATTTACAATCATATACAAATACATAAAAATTTTAAAAGTGAGATAGCACCAATTGATAAGGTTGAAGCGATTCAATCTTGGTATGATGAAGTATACATCCCTGTTGTAACAATTTTACAGCAACAATCGATTATGAAAAAATTTAGACATCGTACAATTGGGGATATGTATGTATGGTTATTAAAATACTGGCAAGAATTACAAAATAAATTTGGAAATGAAATTAGTTTAGATGCGGCAGCTATAAATTTTAAAAATACGCACAAAGTAAATTTCTTAAATAGAATTGCTGCATTCATACAAAATGTTACAAGGAGTAAATAGTAATAATGGGTGAAGCATTGGTTTTCCCACCATTCATTGGGTTTAGCCTTATAGTATTAAACATTCTACTCATTTTAACGCTGCTTGTTTTTTCACTTTTTAAACTACAGAACAAAAAAGATTTTACGCAGAAAACTGATACTGACATTATTGACTCTATTCCATTTTATGAATATGGTTTTACTTTATTCGAAAAATCAATGTCTGTATTTTCTGATAAAAGTAGACTTAATGATTTTTATAATACCTTAAGCAATATATTCTTAAAGATAACCAATGCGGATGGAGCAATGTTACTTTTAGCAAATAATTCAAGTGAAAATTTTGCTATTGTTTCTTTTGAAGGGAACTACCCTCCTCCTACATCAATTTTTTTAGAAAAACCTTTAACAGTATCAGATATTGAAGCGTATTACAAAAATAATAACATAACATTTTCGTCCCATATTTTTAGCACAATAGTAAAAGAAAAAAAAACAACTCTCATTACAGACTTAGAATCTAATATGATCACTTTTGAAAAACTGATAGATAAAAGTTTAAAAAACACGCATGAGTACGACGTTTTTTTTCAGGCATCATCATATATCTATGTACCCATAATTTTAACAGACAATTGCATAGGAATAATTGCATTATCAAAAAATCAAGACTCAATAGAATTTACTGAGCTTGAATTTGAGTCAGCAAAAAAAATGTCAAGTTTTTCAAATATTAGCCTTGAAAATATTTATGCGAACGAAGAAATTGCTAAAAGAAAAAGCAGTATTCTACAAGATAGTATTGCCCAAAACTTACAAACAAAACTGTATTGCTCAAAAATACCCTTATTACGTACATTAGATATTGGCTCATTTTTTATTAGCTCAAAGGGTATATGTAGCGATTATTTTGATATCTTTGTTCCAAGGAAAAATCGAATATGTGTTGTACTTGGAGATGTTATCGGAAAAGGCATGAACTCCTTAATGGTGATTACAATGATTCGTGCAATCCTAGGTATTGTTGTAAATACAGCTCAAACAAGTGCAACAATATTAACATGGATAAATAAGGGTCTAATGCTTGATGCAATGAGTGAAAATTTTGCAAGTCTATCTCTCATTAGTTATAATCCTGAAAATAGCTCTCTTCAATGTGCTAATGCAGGTGAAAATGTTGTTCTAGTTTATGATAAACGTTCCAATACGTGGGAGTTTACAAATGAAAAGAATGATCCAATGGGAATATCAAAAACATCTGTTTTTACAAACACAGAAAAAAATATGACTAAAGATACTATAATAGTCTTGTACACAGATGGCTTACTTGAAGCAAAGAATGAAATGGGAAACAGATATTCACTCGAAAGACTTCAAAAAAATATTGAAAAAAATGCAAATTTTTCTTCTAAAACTATTACAGAACAAATAAAACATGATATAATGGAATATGTAGGAAGTGAAAATTTTTATGATGATGCTTCTCTCGTTATTATTAAACAAAAATAACATTGGTAAGTACATCAAATGCTCGTATTGCTAACACGGAATTTTTTAGGGGTAATTGTGTGGAATTAAAAATAAGAAAAACTGGGGAAAACTATATAATAGATCTCGACGGTGAAATGGATTTGTATAATTCTTATAAACTAAAAGATTTGGTAACGAAAATGGTTGAAAAAGATGTAAGAAAGCTTGTTATCAATTTAGACTTAGTAACATATATCGACTCATCAGGAGTTGGAGCATTAATATATGTATGCTCAATAATAAAGAAAAGAAACTTACAGCTTGCAATGACAAACATCCACGGGTCAGTAAAAAAAGTTATTGATTTAACAAAACTAACCGATTATTTTCCCATCACAACTACACTTGAAGAAGCGGTTTCACTTTTAAATAATGATTAGTTGCATACTAATGCCTGAGTTTTTGATGTATAGTCAAAAAGCCTTCTTAATATTTGCGAGAAACTTTTTTTATGAGTGAAAACAAAATTCTTACATTACATTCAGATGAACAAAATCCTCTCTTTGATAAAACCCATTTGCATTATAAATGTTTTTCGTCAGAGTATAATAAAGTTCGCTACTACACACTTTTAGTTTTACAGTACGCACCATCAGAAATACAAGAAAAAAATCTTTTAGAACAACAAATAAGTGAAATGATTAAAAATGCTATTAAGCATGGAAATAATTGTGATGTAGCAAAAAACATACATATTTGGTTTTCATTTAGCCACAAGCATGCCCATCTTATAATTGAAGATGAAGGCGAAGGATTTGTTGAGCTTGAAAAATGGAATGATTTTAATCGAAAAAGAGTTGAATCAATTGAAAGCAAAAATTTTGAAAAATTAGAACAATATGCTTCATTTAAGTCAACAAAAAGTGACGAACATGACGGTGGAAATGCACTTTTTGCTGCTCTTGAATACTGGAATGAAGGCTTGATACTAAACAATAAGCGTAATGCGCTTGCAATGTATAGAACATTTACTCCAAACCAATATTGCTTTCAAATTGAAGACACTTTTTAACGAATATTTACATAAAATCGCTCTAAATAGATAATGCGCTTAGACGCATCTTCCCAATATACACTATCCGGAAAGGATTCTATAATTTTTTCATATGATGCCAATGATTGTCGAATATTTTTATACTCAGAGTTAGCTTCATAATTCTGTCCATATAAATAAAGAGCTCTATCGACTTCATCAACTCCTAACGAAGTATATTCATCTAATAACATAATACTATCGCCATATCGTTTTTCGTCGTATGCTATTTGTGCTTCCGATAAAAGGTCTTCGGGAATAAATACGCTATCTTCAATTATCTGCACTCCAGAACCTACCAGGTTTACTTCAGGCTCTGCACTAATACCAAACATTTCTTCGGCTCGTGTGGGCGTACTTGATGATAAACTCTTTTCAGTATTAAAGGGACTAACAACAAGCTCTAAATACTCATCGAGGTATTCATTAGCTAGAACATCTTGTTTATAAAAATGTAAAATTGTGCTACCTTCATTTGCGGCATAAAAATTAAAAAGGGTATCATCGCCATCAATGTATCTTGCAGAAAACTCTACAATTGGAGGATCTGTCTCTTTTACTTCTCCCAAGTATATCCAACCTTGGCCCGGTAGAGTTATATCAATGTAGTCATCCACAAAAGTAGTAATTGTTTGCGATACATCAGGTTCGAAAAGTTCTTCATATGTTTGAGGTGTTTCTTCAACAATTGGAGAGTCCTCTTCCTTTTCCACTTCATTTTCATAACTCTGTATGTTAGAATCTTGTATGATAATAGTATCCATGGTATCAGAAGGTAATGGTGCCACCTGTATATCATCTACTTGTATTTGATCAATACCAATATCTAACGCTGTTAATGTTTCGGTTTCTATATCTTGAATAATTGGCTCGTTTTGAAGAGGAATTATAGTATCTTCAGTCACAGTATCTACAGTAGGTTCTGCTTCAAGAGTTTGTTCTAGTTGAACTCCAGTTTCTTCTTCGAGTATAGGTAC
>CAYJMR010000035.1:0-4150 GCA_964371375.1 uncultured Treponemataceae bacterium | reverse complement strand
CAGTACAGGCAAAACATCTTCTACTTCACCCTCAGCCTCTTCTTCGACTATAGGTGTATCTTCGATAGTTGGCACTACGGGCAATGTATCTTCCACTTCACCTTCAGTCTCTTCAGCAATAATAGGTGCATCTTCAGCCAGTGGTAATTCGGTTACAATTTGAGAATCAAGTGATTCTTCGCCAAAGAAGTCCCCAGTTTGCACTAAGGGTTCGTCTTGAAAGATAGAGGTTTCTTCGGCTAAAGGCATATCATCAACTATAGGCTCTACTTGTTCAATAATTAAATCTTCACTTGCTAGTTGATCTATTATTGTTTCGTTGGTATCATAAGTAATATCTTCACTCAGAATAGAACTCTCATCTACCTGTCTATCAAGTAGAGCTACATTGTCATCTTGTAGTTCATCTAAAGCTCTTCCAATGGTAGGTGTGTCATCGTCAGTAAAGGTATCTATAGTTGTATCAATTTGTGCTTGCGGAGTAACGTTATCTTCTAGTGGAGTAACTTCAGTTTCTGTCGATTCACAAGAGAAAAATAGTAGACTAAAAATTATAAGTGTAATCAGTTTTTTCATGGTGCTGCCTCAAGAATACTAATGATGAGCTGATCATTAGCTGCACTAAGTCTTTCAAGATTTTCTCCTGTTGGCTCAACAAACCACTCTTGTACTTCTTCTTCAGTCCATCTATCTCGCGGAGTATTTACATAAAGGTATTCTCCCGTATAACCTGGTTCGTCGGGTAACATCAATGGAAAATCAAGGGTATAGGTTGGCGCTACAATATCTGAATCAGAAGGTTTTCCGATTTGAGTAAAGAGAATAACCAAACAAATAAAAATAAGGGCTGCAACACCTATAACAATAATATGCTGTTTATCAATCATTATCGTTATCCTCATTAAATATATTTGTATCTTCATCCTCATGTATTTCGGACTGATTGACTATTTGAGTTGGTGAAAGCTCCTCACTTTGTACATCTTTTTTTTCTTCTACATTTTTTTTATTTCTTTTTGGAGGATGAGGTGGAATGTATACATTTTGTTCAGGTTCGACATCTTCTTCTTCAAATGGAGCAATATCTGAGAGTAAGCTTCCTCCGCCCTTGCCGTCTGTTTCAAGTCGGATGGTAATAATTTTACTAACTCCAAATTCTTCCATCGTAACACCAAGTAGAGTATTCGCCCCTGCAACAGTCTTTTTATTGTGGGTAATTACAATGTACTGACTCAAACTGCCAAACTCTCTAAGTGTATTAATAAATCGAGTTACATTTTCGTCGTCAAGGGCTGCATCAATTTCATCTAAGAGACAGAAAGGAGATGGGCGAACCATATACGTTGCAAATAGTAGAGCAACCGCTGTCATAGTTTTTTCGCCACCAGAAAGAAGAGCAATATTTTCAAGCTTTTTGCCTGGGGGTTGTGCAAAGATATCAACACCAGACTGAAGTACATTTTGAGGATCTACTAAACGTAGCTCTGCCCTACCTCCACCAAATAGGCGCCTAAACATATTATGAAAGTTCTTTTTAATTTTATTGTATGTTGACAAGAAGAGTTCAGTTGACTCAGCACGAATTTCTTCGGTAATTCTATGAAGATCGTCGCGTGCTTTCTTTAAGTCTTCTATTTGACTTGATAAAAAATCGTAACGTTCTTTAGCCTCGGTAAACTCTTCAACCGCCATAAGGTTTACATTACCTAAGTCTTTTATTTTTTGACGTAAGGCTGATGCTTCTTCTCTAAGTTGGGCAGCAGGTATTGTTATGGTAAACATTCTTTCTTCAAATTCCATTAAATCTCTTGAGTGTGATTCTTTGAAATTCTCTTTTAAGTTTCTAATTTCTGTATCAGTGGTTGCAATATCTAAATGGAACTTTTCTATTTTCTGCTGGTGAGTTGTCATATTATTCATAAGTGATTTTAAAGTATCTCGTTTTCCAGCAACATCTGAGTTTCTGTTTGTAATTGATTTTTCTAGTTCTTCAAGTTCTTTTGTAAGTGTTACACCTTGTCGCCTTATTACAGCAATTTCGCCTTCGACTTCTAAAACTTGATTATCAATGTCTTCAAAACGTTTGGTTTCTGCATAAAACTCATTTTCTAATTCCTTAAGCTCACCTTCTTGATTTGCAAGCTCACGTCGAAGAATACGCAGTTGATCATCACTTGACTGTATTTGAGTTTTCATCTGTGCTTGATTTATTCGTAGGTTTTCAAGTGTTGCCCTATATTCTTCCATTTTTAAGTTTAGATCTGCATTTTCACTTTTAATTTCTGCTATTTTTTCCCGTCTATCCGATACCATAGAACGATTTTCTTGGATTTTTTTGTCTATTGCTCTTTTTTGAGTAATAATACCTTCTGGAGATAAAAAATCGCTTATAAATGATGGTGTTGATTGCTCATAAACTTTTACCGCTTCTTCAAGTTTTAAAACTAAACCTTCAATTTCAGTAAAGGATGCTACTGCAGAAGAAGTAAACTTTGAAACATCGGTTTTAGAAGGATTATCTACATTAGCAAAATCAGAGAATAATTTTGTTCTCCCCGTTGAAAGAACTTTTAATTGTAATATTAACTGCGATAAATTTTCTTTTGCCTTTTTAGCACCTTGCGTCGAAAAGCCTGCATCTTTTAATTTTGCGTCGAGTTCTGTAACAATATTTTCTGTGATGGATTCAAGTTGCACTTGCAGCTTTTCTAGTTCACTGTCGAGTTCACTTATTAAATCTTCTTGTGACAGTACCTTTTTATTGTTATCAATTATCCGATCCCCTGAAATTGTAATATTCTCTTCGTAGGATACAATATTTTTTGCGATTTCTGCTAAACGCCTATGTAGCTCTTGAAGAGCTCCTTCTTGTTCATCTGCATCTTCGGTAAGGATTTCAATGCGCTCTTCAAGACCTGTTTTCTTTATTTCAAGTTGCTTAAGTTTCTCTTTTGCTCGACTTCGAGTTTCTTCAAAGTGTCTCAATTGGTCACTCTTTGATCGCTCTTCAATGGCAAGTCCATAAATTTTTTGTTGCATTTCAACGAGTTTTGTTTCCATTGCACTCACTTCGTCGATATGTGCAGTAAGAGCTTCATTTATTGCATCAATTTCACCTTGTACGCCATCTCGTTTTGCAGTGAGTTTTTTTAAATCTTCATCTCTATTTCGTTTATCTTGAATAAAGTTTTTTAAGCGTAAAAGCTGAATATCAAGTTCATGCTCAAAGATTTCATCTTTTAATTTTCTATAATCGCTTGTTTTATCGGCTTGAATTTTTAAGGTATCGTAGGATCTTTTTACCTCGCCTAAAATACCTTCTACTTGCTTCATGTTTTCTTCGGTTCTAGATAGCTTTCTTTCAGCCTCTGCCCTCTTTGCTTTAAAACGAGTAATTCCTGCAGCTTCTTCAAAAAGGTAGCGCCTATCTTCTGGTTTGCTTGAAAGAATTTGGTCAATTTTCCCTTGCTCCATAACAGAGTAAGCTACTTTACCTACCCCTGTATCCCAAAAAAGCTCTCTAACTTCTTTTAATTTACACTGTCTATTATTTATAAAGTATTCACCTTCACCAGAGCGGTAAAGCCGACGTTTAATACTGATTTCACTCATATCGAGAGGAAGAAGTCCGTTATCGTTTGCAAGAGTTAAGGTAACTTCTGCCATATTAAGAGGTTTTCTGGTTTCGGTTCCATTAAAAATAATGTCTTCCATTTTTTCTGCACGCATGGTTTTTGCAGCTTGTTCACCTAAAACCCATTTAACCGCATCTACTACATTACTTTTACCACATCCATTTGGGCCTAAAAGCGCAGTTATCCCATCCGCAAATTCAATTTTTGTGCGATCGGCAAACGATTTAAAACCAAATACTTCAAGACCTTTTAGAAACACTTATAACCTCTATTTTTGCATATTATCTCTCATCTGATAATACACCCAGTTTAATATACTACTATTTTACTAAGTATGAGGCTTTAGGTCAAGAGTAATTGCTAATTACAAGTTACGAATTACGAATTACGAATCTATTCATCAAACTCGACTACTTTGCCTTCTCTTAAATCTCTGGGATTAATAATTATGCCAAGTTTCTTTTCCAACCGTGATAAATTTCGTAGTTCGTATTCATCACCAATTATAGCATTTA
>CAYJMR010000034.1:0-16874 GCA_964371375.1 uncultured Treponemataceae bacterium | reverse complement strand
TAATTGTACTTGATAACGGTGTTTTGGGAATGGTTAGACAACAACAACACTACTTGTTTAACGGAAACCTTTCAGCTTCTGTGTTTGAAAAAAAACCTAATTTACTAGAAATAGCAAAAGGATTTGACATTGTTGCCGTAGATACCTTTACAAGTGGATGGAACACCATTGCCTTTCCTAAAAAGGGCTCAGGGCCTCGTTTTGTTGTATGCAAAATAGACCCTGAAGAGTTAGTACTTCCTTTTGTACCTGGAGGAAAGGCAAATATTGACGCAATTAACTAGGCAAACTTTGCTTTTTTAAATCGCTTTCCGTTATTTGAATATGCAATGGAAATAACAATAAGCACAAGTGAAATCCCAAAAAAAACTGATATAAACCAATTGTTGTTTGTTACATATGACACAGCTAAGAGTAAACTTGCAAAAGCTAATATAATCATTATTGTACCCATAAACTTACACATTTTTTCAGTGTCATACTCTTTTTTTTCTTCGGAAGAAAGAGTATTGTAACTTGCAAGCATATTTATTCCCTTGCCTTTAAGAAGCATGATAGAAAGGACCGTACACAATACAAAAATGGTACCACTCATAATTAAACCAATAATAACTTCCATATTCATTTTCTCTCCTCCAATAAAAGATATACTATAATTGTAACACGAGAATGTAAAGCTGTCAAATTTTAGATTTAGTAATTATAAGGTTCTTTTAAGAAAAGCTTCAGCATTATTGTAGCAAATCTTTTCAATGAGAGAAGAAGTCAAGCCTTCACGTTCCATCGCACTTATTAAAAGGTGAATATCATGCACACCACACAATTCTAGGTTTCCTTCAATCCCATCGAAATCAGAGCCAAGAGATAAAACATCTTCCCCTCCGATATTTACTATATGCTTAATATGCTTTAGCATTGCATCGATAGAGCTAGTTTCATTTCCTTGTAAAAAAGGTCCATAGAAGTTTAAGCCTACTACCCCACCCCTATCAGAAAGGCAGCGAATCATGTCGTCTGTAAGATTTCTTGAATTATCGTGTACGCTTCGTGCATTTGAATGTGTTGCAATAAAGGGCTTTTTTGTATTGTTGTAAACATCCCAAAATCCAGCATCTGACAAGTGGGAAACATCAATAAGAATTCCCAAGTCTTCCATTTTTTCTATTACCTCAAAACCAAAAGGCTTTAAGCCAAACTCACTTCCTGTTTTTTCATGAGGATAGCCTATGAAGTTTTCAAAATTCCATGTTAAGGTAATTGCTCTTACACCTTTTTCATAGAGCAAATCAAGTCTTGTAATTTCATTTTCAAGAATTCCACCCTCTTCTATACTTATAAAGCATGAAAATTTTTTTGCATTTTTGTTTTTAACATAATCAAAATATGAGTGTGCTATAGAAATATTATCTGACAAAGAAACTTGTTCATTTAGTTTTTCTATTGCAAAGAGAGCATCATCAAAGTGACTGCTAGAAAAAAAAGGCTTTTCGCCTAGGTTTATATAACACGCAAAAAATTGTGCCGTATAACCGCTTTTTTGTAAGCGAGAAAAATCAACATGATATGGGTTATTGTATAAAGTAGAAGAAAGGTCTAATCCTTTTTGTTGTTGCTTTAACCAATGAATAAGCGTATCTGCATGAAAGTCAATGTAATTCATACAGAGAGTATAGCAGACAACACTACAATTGTCCACTTGAAAAAAATTGTATTCGACAGTATAGTATGTATATGGATTTAGAACAAAAAACTGCACTTGAAAACCTTCTCAACAAAACATCCGACTGGGCATACGGAAGACCAACGCCAGCTATCAACATACATATGCAAGAAGCTCCTCAAGAAACTGGCGCACCCCAAACGGTGCAATCAAATACAGCTCAAACCACAGAAGAACACAGCGGTAAAACGATTGAATCCATAGTACAAAAAATCTCAGCTTGCACAAGATGTGACCTGCACAAAACAAGAACAAACACTGTTCCAGGAGTTGGAGTAAAAAACCCTGTTGTTTTGGTTATTGGCGAAGGGCCTGGAGAAGAGGAAGACAAGCAAGGAAAACCTTTTGTTGGGCCTGCAGGACAGCTTTTAGATAAGATGCTTGCTTCCATTCAACTAACACGACACACAAATTGCTTTATTGCAAATATTGTAAAGTGTAGGCCACCGCTCAACAGAGACCCCCTTCCAAGTGAAATAGAAGCCTGTGCCTCCTTTTTACAAGTTCAAATTGCAACGCTCAAGCCAATATTAATTTTAGCTGTGGGGCGTATCGCAGCACAAAACCTCTTACAAACAGCAGAAGGAATCGGGCGCCTTCATGGAAAGTTTTACAACTACCCAATTAATGCTGGTCCCGATGTTCCAACAATTCCACTTATGGCAACATATCATCCAAGCGCACTTTTAAGAGATGCCACGTATAAAAAGCCTACATGGGAAGACTTAAAACTTTTTAAGCAAAAGCTAGAAGAAATTTGTCCTACTTATGCATCTTTTCATAATAATCAACTAAATGGATAAGACATGGATACTAAAATCTATGTAGAAACTTTTTTAAATATTCCGCTTTCTCAATCTTTTTTTTATACGGCTTCAAATGAAGACAACCTTACACTCGGTATGAGAGTAGAAGTTCCTTTGGGGCCACGTAAAATGACTGCATTTGTTGTGAATACTTTTGTGAAAAAACCTGATGCCATCGACTTTCCTGAAGAAAAATTAAAAGCCATAAAGCGCATTGTTGATAAAGAAGCTATTTTTACAAACGAGCAAGTAAAGCTCGCCCTGTGGATGGAAAAATATTACTTATGTTCCAGAGGCGAAGCTTTAAGTGCTATGCTTCCATCCGCTAAAAGAGAAAAAGAGCTATCAACATCTTTAGCAGGTGATGAAGAAGAATACATAGAACATATTCTATCCGAAGAACAGCAAACAGCAATTACAAATATTCTAAAGGCCACAACTAATCATAAAGAAAAAAAATCAAACATTCACTATTTATATGGTGCAACAGGCTCTGGAAAAACAGAAGTATTTCTAAGGGTAGCACAGGAGCTTTTAGCAAAAGGAAAAGGCATCATATACCTTGTACCTGAAATTGGTTTAACACATCAAGTAATTGAAACAGTAATGAAACGATATGGAGAAACGGTTGCCATTTTACATTCAGGTCTCACAAAAAGCCAAAGACTTGAACAATGGAGACGCATACTGAATAAAAAGTCTCGCATCGTTATCGGAGCAAGAAGTGCGATTTTTGCTCCTGTACCTGATTTAGGCCTTATAATAATAGACGAAGAACATGATGGATCATATAAATCAAATAACTCACCTCGATATTCTGCAAGGCAAATAGCGATGAGGCGCTGCAATGATTTGGATATCCCCCTTATAATGGGAAGCGCTACACCTTCGCTCGAAGCGTGGGAACAAATTGAAAAAGGAAATATTACAAAGCATGTCCTTACTAAGCGCCTATCTGGAGGAAAGCCACCAAATATTGAAATAATTCACCTCGGAAATGGGAGTGCAGAATCTAAAACAACAGGGTGCATTTCAAAAAAGCTCGAAGATGAAATGAGGCAAACACTTCAAAATGGCAAACAGGTTATTCTCTTTTTAAACAGACGTGGTTTTACACATTTTTTTAAATGCAATACGTGCGCCCACGATTTAAAATGCAAAAATTGTTCCGTTTCTCTCACTTATCACAAGAAAGAGAGTGCTTTACGCTGCCACTACTGTGGCTGGTCCATTCGCCCTCCAACATCTTGCCCTGAATGTAACTCATTAGATATACAGTATGCAGGCTTTGGTACCGAATTCATTGAAGAAGAAGTACGTCTCAAATTCCCCCTTAACAGTGTTGCTAGAGTAGACACTGATACACTTTCTAAAGACAACAATTTACAGGAAGTTCTTTCTGATTTCAAAGCTGGTAAAACAGATATTCTTCTTGGAACGCAGATAGTTGCAAAAGGGTTAAACTTTCCAAATGTTAGGCTCGTTGGTGTAGTTCTTGCAGATACAGGATTACACCTTCCCGACTTTAGAGCAGCCGAAAGAACATTTTCACTCATCGTACAGGTTGCGGGAAGAGCAGGACGATTTTTCCCTGATGGACATGTAGTGGTTCAAACTTTTAATCCTGAAAGAAGTGCTATCCAGTATGCATGCAATGGTGATATTGAGGGCTTTTATGCAAATGAACTTTCATTTAGAGAAATGACTAGCTTTCCGCCATACACTCGCCTTTTAAGGCTTGTATTTAGAAGCGCAAACGAACAGTTATCAAGAAAAGCATGCGAAGATGCAGCGAACATTCTTTCACAAATTATAAAAGCCAACAATGAAAATATAGACATCTTAGGACCCAGTGAGTGTCCTTTAGCAAAGATAGCAGCAAATCACAGAAATCAAATACTACTTAGGGCAGATACCATACTCCCCTTACAAAGAGTAAGCGCTGCTTTGTTACAAAGTTACAAAACCCCTGTAAATGTGTATATTGAAGTTGACGTAGACCCCGTAAGCCTGTTATAATGAATAAAGAAGCAAAAGTTTGTTACTTTTGTTTTTTCACGGCGGCTTTACAATGTAAACATCGCACATTTATCCGGAGAAGCAACTGAAAACTTGAAATTTTTCAGCTGCAAATAAATATGAGTACGCAAATGACACAAAGTTTAGAAGATTACTTAGAAGCAGTTGGAAACCTAGCACAAAATGGGGCAATTCCACGTGTAAAAGATATTGCAAAAGTTTTAGGTCTTTCAAAGCCATCGGTTCACATAGCGCTTCATTTACTTGAGGACCATGGGATGATTATTCATGAACCTTATCAGGATATTATTATTACCGAAAAAGGCAAAGAAAAGTATCGTGAAATTAAGGAAAAACATGATATACTTATGGATTTTTTACAAAAAGTTGTAGGTGTACAACATGAAAATGTTGAAAAAGAAGCATGTGCGATGGAACATATATTAAGTAGTGAAACATTAGCTAAAATGCGAAGCATGATAAAATAGTATTACGGATGCTTCCTGCTTCCGTCAAAGTTAATATGCCATAAAAACAAGCCTTTTGCTGGAGCTGTCGCAGAGGCTTGTTTTCTATTTTTTGCATCAATAATTGCTTTAAAGTCTTTTTGTGATAAACCTTTCATATCTAAATCTATAAGAGTGCCAACGATGGTTCTTACCATTTTCCATAAAAAGGCATTAGCTTCTATTTCAAAAATAAGATTTTCATCATTGTAAAAAAAGTGTGCTTTTTCAATATCCCTAAACGTTGAAACACTTTTATCACCAAGTGCAGTAAAAGACATGCAATCTGTTTCGCCAAGCAAGCACTCTGCCATTTCATTTAGATTTTCAATATTGGGATTATAGCGAAGCCACCACACATATGGCATCCTATGAGCAAAAGGCGCAGAGGAACTGCAGTGAAAAAAATAACGGTATGAGCGACTCGAAGCACTATAACGTGCATGAAAGTCCTGTTCTTTTTCCTCTGCTTTATTTACACGAATATCATTCGGCAAAAAGCAATTTATAGCATCAGCATAGTTTTCAATGGGAATAGAATCAATTGGTGACATAAAATGAGCAACTTGGCCAATAGCATGCACCCCAGAATCGGTTCTGCCTGAGCCTGTTACGTCAACGTCGATTTTATGTAATTTTGAAAGCGCTTTTTCTAATTCGCCCTGTATTGTAACATCTTCTCTTTGGCGTTGCCAACCTATATAATTGGTGCCATCATATGAAATTGTTAAAGCAATTTTTCTCATTCTTCATCATCGTCATCAGTAAGCATATTAGCTTCTTGAAGTTCTTTTGTCATTAAGTCATATAACGCTCTGGAGTGTTCCAACAGTGGTCCAGGCTTATTTTTTGAAGATTTTCCAAGTCCAAAGCCACGTGCAATGGCTCGTTTATATTCATCAATTTTTTTTAAGCGTTCACCCATGTTTGTTTTTTGTCCGTACTTATACTCAAGGAAACCGCAAAGATAAATTACACCATCATAACCATAGTTTTTATCAATATCAGGCCCAAAATGACCTATTGCAGTAATATCTTCTACACGTGCTTGTTCAAACTCTAAAGACTGTTGGTAAAAAAACATTGATTTTAGGTAAAACCTTTGTTGTATGTAATCGAATCCGCGATTAGGAGCAAGTGTGTTTAAATCTCCGGTGAGCCATGCAAGACGTAAAGTAATAAGAGCCTTTTTAATGCAGGGCGAATAATTATGAGGTAGCATTTCATAACATTGCAAAGCCAAATAGTAAACCGCAACCCCATCATATAAGGTTCTAGGTCGATTTAAATCATAGAATGGTACTATTTTTTCAACAACTTCTTTTCGCTCAGATTCTGCATCAATGATGTTATTAATTATTTCAGCATCTTTCATATTTTCGAAATCATTCCACAAAAGAGCTGCATGGCAAACAGGACACGCAGCAATTGAATAAATCATTGGATATATGGGACCATATTTTATTGAAGGCTCAAAAGTACGTCTAAGCTCATCAGTTAGTACCCCAGCAATCATTCTCCCCCCGCCAGAAAGAATTTCTTCTCTTGCAAACTCTTTTTTGCAAAAGGGACACATAGTTTTTTTCTTAGAATAAAATGAAATTGCTAAATTCTTGGGCTCTTCCTTTTTTTTATATCTATTCATTGCTTCCCCCTGTTTTTTCCAAAATCACCTGTGCTATTGCATACCTTTTTTCATGCGATAAAGATACATGAATACAATTTGCACCAAGATCCTTAAGTTTTTTTTCAACATCATCAAAGACAGTCAAAAAAGGTTTTCCAGTATCGGTTTTTGTAACACAAATATTTTTTAATGTTAAACATCCAAGCCCTGTTCCTAACGCTTTACCTAAAGCCTCTTTTGCTGCAAATCGTGCCGCCAAGCTCTCTATAGAGTGAGCAGGATTTTGTTGTACATATTCTACTTCGTTCGGATGAAAAAATCTCTTTATAAATTTATCATTTTTTGCAAGTTTTGAAAAGCGCCCAGTTTGTACAATATCAATACCACAACCTACTATCATTGACTTTCCCCTTCAATGATATCGTTTTCTGTTAAGGCTTCTGCAAGTGGTGCTTCTGTATCAATGACTTCAGTTTCCTCTGGAGCTTCTATGACTTCTACAATTACCTCAGTTAGGTTCAAAGAATTTAAGCTCAATCCTACAGGAATATTTGTGATTACCGGTAAAGTATATTCTCCCACCTCGGTAATTTCTGAAAAATCAAATTCTATCATATTGTCTGCAGGTACAAAATCCGTTAAAGGAATTTTCTCACCTGAAATTTCAAATGCTGCGAGTGGTAAAGGCTCGGCAAGAGCAAAATCTTGTGAAAGTGTCCCTGAAAATGGAATAACATTTTCATATGCTAATGTAATTATTTGAGGGATTATTTCCACAAAAATAGATGTTGCATCTGCGTCGATTATGCGTATTTTTTCGCTAACACTTATAATATTAGCATCAGCTTGAAATGATTGTATTTTTTCACTTAAATCAATACCATCGGCATAAACAGCTTGTGTAGAATCTACAATTGACTTTGCGCCAATAATCCTTACATCACTAATAGAGCTTGTCCATGATAATACCTCATAGCCATCAAGAGGAGCACCTATAAACCTTGGTTCTACAGGAACCCATGCAACGGTTCTCTCTTCAATATCCAAGGCCAAGCTATGCGGGTAAACACTTACCTCTAAGTTATCCATGAGTGTAAGATTTTCTGCTAACTCTAAATTAACGTTAATTACTTCACTTCCAGTTTCAGAAATATGAGAAATATCTATAAATGCAACAATATTGGATTCTTGCACTGTTGCTATGTCTTCTGCCGTTCCCCTCAAATCAACTCGTACTGTGCTGGGTGCATTTCCAGCTAAAACAAAGTTTCCTTCACTACGTACCTCTAGGGGAACAGAAAATGCCTTTGAGTCAAGTGAAATAATTTGAAAAGCGGCGTATAACAACACCGCTAAACCAAAAGAAAGCAACTTTGCTTGCCAATTGTTAAATACCTTGTTCATGAAGGTAGCAAAGGTCACAGTGATACCTCCTTTGTTGTCGTAGCTGCAGTATTTGAAATTTCAAGTACAGTTTCAAGCGTTTTAATCAATTGAGTTTCTGTTAAGTCATAATATAGATGTGATTCATACGCTAAGCTTATTGCTCCTGTTTCCTCTGAAACAATTAGCACAACGGCATCCGTTTCTTCTGTTAATCCAATTGCAGCTCGGTGTCGAGTACCGAAAGATTTTTTTATTCCATACTGTTCACTTAGTGGCAAAAAACAACCTGCAGCAATAACCTTATCCGATTGTATAATTACTGCTCCATCATGAAGAGGCGTATCATGTCCAAAGATAGTTACTAAAATATTTGAAGATAAGTCGGCACTCAACCGAGTTCCAGTATCGATAATAGCAGATAAAGACGTTTTTCTGGTAAAGACGGCCAACATACCTCTACGTTGCTTTGACAAGGTGTCTGCAGCTACTAAAACTGAATCAATATAACTATGCTTTGAACGATTACCAAATTTAAACCAATCAGTTTGTAATAAACGTAAAACAATTTTTCGAAGTTCAGGTTGAAATACAATTGCAAAGCTAATGATTAATCCTGGACCCAACAAATTTAATAATTGCAATATAGTTGTTAAATTTAGAAAAAGAGAAATTGCATAGATAGTAAAAATCATTACAAGAAATTTTATTATTTGTAAACCATGTGTCTTTACTGCAATTCCATATGCCTTATATAAAATAAAAGTGAGGATTCCTATATCTAATACCGGTTTTATAAAATCATAGATTTCAACCATTCTATCAAATGTGCTCATCTTTCTCCTATAATTATTTCATCTCTTTTAAAACTTTTAACATATCTACTGTTTCAGCCGTGTCATGGACTCTGACAATTCGAGCTCCTTGTTGCACTGCTATCATATTTGCCGCCAAGGTACCTGCAAGTCTTTTTTCTATTGGTTTTCCTGTTATATCACCTATACAGGTTTTTCTTGATAAACCAACCAGAGTTCCGTAAACTTCTGTCCCGGTGACACTTTTAATTTTCTTTGCAATGTCGGCCGATGAAGTAATTAAGTCAATGTTCTCTTTTATTTCCTTTGCAAAACCAATGCCAGCATCCAATACTATTTTAGAGCCTTCAACTCCATTTTCTAATGCATAAAGAACCCGTTTACTTAAATAATCGCAAACCTCACCTATGATATTATTATACACGGTATTTTGTTGCATTGTAAGGGGTATATCGCGTTTATGCATCAAAATTACAGGAATTTTTTCTTTTGCAACTATTTTTACAAGCTCTTTATCATCTTCAAGTGCACTAATATCATTTAAAATATCAGCCCCAGCTCTCAATGCCTCTTGGAGAACTGTAGATTTTCTTGTATCAACAGAAATCACTCCTTTCGAATGCTTACGAACTTCTTCAATGACTGGTATAATTCTTTTTAACTCTTCTTCTTCTTCGATATAATGAGAACCTGGGCGACTAGACTCCCCACCTATATCAACTATATCAGCACCATTTTCAAATTGTTGAAGGATATATTCTACTGTTTTTTGTACATCATTTTTTGATTTTGAAAAAAACCGACTGTTTGTATAAAATGAATCGGGGGTACAATTAATAATTGCCATAACAAAAGCAGGCAGATCTGTGCGTATAGTTTGATTTTTTAGCTTAAGTGGTGGAACATGTCGAACCATAACTTAATCCCATAATTTTAATGCTTTTTTTGCTAAAAATTTACCGGTTAACTCTGCATCAACTAATATTTGAGTCCTGTTTCCTTGAGCTAAAAACCTATCGGGGAAGCCAAACACTTTCGTTACTTTATCATTAAAGTTTCTGTCAAATAAGGACTCTAAGTATGTACCTATGCCTCCAATTCGAATGCCATCTTCAACAAATAAAATTCTTTTATACGGCTTTGCTATTGAAAGAAAATATGACTTATCTAATGGTTTTAGGAATCTAAGATTGTATACATCAGCAGTTTTTCCCTTTTTTCTGAGCTCTTCTACTGCTTGTAAAACTTCGTCTACAATACCACCAGTACATACAAAAAGCATGTCTGCTTTCTTTTTCTTATCAAAAGGAATAATTACACCTCGCCCAACAGAAATTGCCGAGTTAAATTCGCGCCGCTCTTCTGGACAGGTAGCTTTTGGGTATCTAATAACCACTGGAGTTTTTTGCTTTATCGACCAATCAAGACATGCTGAAAGTTCTGCTTCTGAAGCAGGAGCAAGAAGAGATATATTTGGAATTGGTCTAATAAGTGAAATATCAAAAATTCCCTGGTGCGTTTCTCCATCTGCAGGCACAGGCCCTGAACGGTCAAGTACAAACACAGCAGGAATGTTCTGAAGTGCTATATCATGGATTAATTGGTCTATACTACGTTGTATAAATGTTGAGTAAATTGCAACAATAGGTTTTAATCCTGCACGGGCAAGCCCACCTGCAAAAGTAACAGCGTGTTCTTCAGCAATTCCGACGTCAAAAAATCTAGACGGATATTTTTTAGCAAATTCGGTAAGACCTGTTCCATCAGTCATTGCAGCAGTAATTGCTACAACTGCATCATCGGCCTTTGCCAGCTCAATAATCTTGTTAGCGAACACTTCCGTAAAAGTTGGACGTACTTTTTCTATTGTCTTTTCAATAGCACCACTTACACCATGATACGTTACAGGATCTTTTTCTGCTGGTGCGTAGCCCTTCCCTTTTTTTGTTACCATGTGAATAACAACGGGTCGATTCATATTTTTTACTTTTTTTAGTACACCAATGAGCTCTTTTATATTATGTCCATTTAATGGCCCAACATACTCAAATCCCAAATCCGAAAATATATTATTTGTAAAAATAAGTCCTTTAACAGCTCTTTTCATTCTATAAACAAGAGCCATAAATGGTTTTCCTAAACCAGGAATTCTTTCTACAGTACGGTCAAAGTGAAATCTAAATGATTGATACTGAGAAGTAGTTGTTAATCGGCTAAGGTAGCGCGAAATTGATCCTGTATTGCCATTTATTGACATTTGGTTATCATTTAAAACCACTATTAAATCATTTGTAATTTGGCCAGCATGAGAAAGAGCTTCAAAAGACATGCCTCCTGTTAAAGCTCCATCACCCAAAACTGCAATAACCTTTCCTGTATGGCCCAGTATTTTTCGCCCAGCCAATAGCCCTAAAGCAGAAGAGATAGCCGTTGAAGCATGACCTGCATCAAACCAATCGTGTGCACTTTCTTCAAATTTTGTAAATCCAGAAAGCCCATCTTTTTTCCGCAAGGTAGAGAATAGTTTATTTCGTTCTGTGAGGATTTTATGTGTATATGCTTGATGACTAACATCCCAAACAAAGGCATCGTTTGGGCTATCAAAAACATAATGCAAGGCTATCGTTGCATCTACAATTCCCAAATTACTTGCAAGATGCCCGCCATTTTCTTCAACAACCTCAATAATCCGCTTGCGGATTTCACTTGCAAGCTCTGGAAGTTTATGTATAGGAACTTTTTTTAAATCATCAAGACTGAACTCTTGTTCTAACAGTGTAGCCTACTCCTAAAAAAAAGACCACTGCAAACATAATGTCATGCAGCGACCCTTCTCATGCTTTACGCTATTGGAGAAATCTAAAAGAGAATATCTTAGTAATCCAATAGCGCATCAAAATTGTAGAAATCAGTATTTCTAAAAACTACTTATTCTTGTGTCGGTTTTTTCTAAGCTTTTTTTTACGCTTGTGCGTAGCTATCTTTTTGCGCTTTCTTTTTTTTCCACAGGGCACAATAGGTCTCCTAAAATTAAAACTGTAACACATTATGACTTATTTTTGTAAATAGGTCAAGTACTCATAGTAACAAAAATCACTATTTAATATGTGTTATTGCGATTCACTCAAAGTGTAAATACTTTAACAAACTCTTCTAAAATAATATCAGTTGCAGGTGATGCATCAACATTTACTAAATTGTTCTTGTTTTTATAAAAATCGATTAATGGCTCTGTTTGTTTTGCATACACCTCTAAACGCTTTTGAATTGCCTCAGGCTTATCGTCATCGCGAATAAACAATTCACCACCGCAAACATCACAAACACCTTCAGCTTTTGGTTTTATAAAATCTATGTGATAATTTTGACCACAATTTTTACAAACCCTTCGTCCGGAAAGTCGTTTAACAACATCTTGATCACTAATAGTAAAATTTACAACAGCATCTATGTCAGATATGGCACTTAACCCTTCTGCTTGAGCAATTGTCCGAGGAAAACCGTCTAAGATAAATCCATTTGAAACATCATTTTGAGAAAGCCTTTCCTTTACTAATTCAATTGTCAATTCATCACTCACAAGAGCACCTGAATCAATTATTGCCTTAACTTTTAGTCCAAGAGGACTACCTGCTTTAATTGCTTCTCTAAAAATAACACCAGTTGAAATATGTGGAATCCCATACTTCATTGAAACTACTGCCGCTAATGTCCCTTTTCCTGCCCCGGGTGGTCCTAAAAAAATAAATTTCATATCCTCTCCTAGAAAAACTTTGTTGCGCACAATACAACACGCAACATTAGACAAGTTTCCATCCTTTCGACTGAGACTATAGCATTTTATGTATTTTTTTTCAAGTATCCCTTAAAAAGCAAAAGCTTCTGCTTCAAGCTCCTCTACCAAAAGTTCTAAGTTTTCCTGATTCAGTGTGTACAAAAGATTTTCTAAGTGAGTTGGTGAAAAATAAAGACGCAAAACAGGAGAAAACACACTTGCATTATCTTTGTCTTTTGTTTTTTCAACTAAAAGTTCAAAGTAGGGCCTATTTTCTTCTAGGTATTTATAGTTTGTCTGGAATGTTGTAGTATTATTTCTTGCTGTACTTGCAACACCCCACGAAACAGACATATCACCTTCATTAAAGTAATTTTTACGATCGGGTTCTCGCACATCAAGGGCTATCTTATTGCCTTCTTGATAAGAAGCGTATGCCTTAGCATACATATCTATTCCTTCAAAAAGCTGTTTTCTTTCATCGCCTTCAAAAAGAAGAACATAGGCAGTCATGCCATCACGTAAGTACATTTCAACGATATTCGTTCTCGGCACAAAGTATAATCGAATTTCTGTTGGGGTAAGCTTGCCAAAAGACTCTCGTAAACATAAAACATTCTCAAGTTGAATTGGGTCAAAGTCACCTATAAAGTTAGGATCTTCAATTGGTTCTGAAGGTGTACTTTCGCACGATGAGAAAAGAAAAATGGTAAAAACCAGTATCAATAAAGCAGTATAGTGTAATTTCATAGTAAAATCTCCAAATATATTTCTTATGTATGTAAGCAAGGTAATTGTAACTATTTTTATTATATTTGGCAAGTATAGTTCAAGCGAATGTGAAATTTTCTGATAAAAACAACACCTTTTATTGACAATAGCGTATTTTTTTCGTATATTTATTACAAACATTATAACAAAGTTCCTTTGGAGGATTACACATGAAGGTTACACCTTTACAAGACAGAGTACTTGTACAAATTGAAAAAACAGAATCAAAAACAGCAAGCGGAATTATTATTCCCGATACGGCTCAAGAAAAAACACAAATTGCAACTGTTATGGCAATTGGGGACGATTCAGAAAAAATTAAAGTGAAAGTAAAACAAAGAGTTATGTATGATAAATATGCAGGAACTCAAATAAAACTTGATGGTGAAGATTGCCTTATTCTTAAAGCAGATGATATTATAGCTATTATTGAGTAGATAACATAACTTTTTTTCCTGAAGAACTACCCCTTTGCGAGTAGTTCTTTTTTTTATTCAGCCGCAGATGGCGCAGATTCTGAAATAATTCCTAATTACAAAGTTGAGTCCCCCTTTTCTACAGTGCCATCCTTTGCACAATTTTTTCGTAGCTTTTTATAGCAAAAAAAAGGTTTTTGTTCTTCCTAAGAAAAACAAAAACCAAATATGTAAACAGGGTTTATAAAAATAGTTCAAAAAGCAAAACACTTCACAAACCATTTTAACACGGCACCGATTCGAACCCTGCGTAGGTGAAAAAAAAAGAGTTCATCAAAATGATGAACTCTACGGGAGTGACGGGGCTTGAACCCGCGATCTCCGGCTTGACAGGCCGGCGCGATAACCAGCTTCGCTACACCCCCAGTTCAAATAATATATCAAAAAATAAAAAATGTGTCAATATGCTGCAGTAGAAAAAATAACTTTTTGCTACTTTTTTCGCAAAAATACTACTCCATTTTTTTCGCTTTCTAAAACTAAGCCTACCCTTTTTGCACATTCTTCTATAGAATTGAGAGTATAAAAACTCACATGAGTAAAATCATCCTTATACCACCATCTTTTAAACTCATCAAAAGACTTTGGCGCAAGCTGTGTTTGTATGGCAATAAGTCCACCCGGAGCACAAGCCTTTGCTAATCCCTCAAAACCTTCTGATGCATTTTCAAAATGTTCTATTACTTCAAGGCAAAAAACAATGTCTGCACCATGTTCAAAAAAATCACCATTGGGGTAAAAGAAAGGATCCCAATGTTTTACCTGTACATCATTTTTAAAAACAAACTTCATATTGTACTCTTTTAAAATCATTACTAAAGCAGGATACGGGCCTGACCCATAATCAAAAAGCGCATGTATGTTTGTGCCACGCTCGCTATTCTTTTCGTAATCTAAAACTATAGAAATAAATTTTTCTAAATATAACCTATAGCCATTACTTTCTTCTTTTTTTTCAAGAGTATTTGTGTGAAGCAAATAGCGTTTTTTTTGTTCTGCATGCGTATTAAACGAATCAGAATGCACAAAAAATCCACCACAACCATCTTGCAAACACTGAAAATAGCGCTTATTTGCTATGATTTCTTCTATTAAATTAATATTTTCACAAAATGGACATTGAATCAATACTATCTCCTTGAATGATTGTTATTTTATCATAAAAAAAAAGAAAAAAATAGTAAAGGTTTTTTAATATCGTACCGATATATAAAACGAGAGTTTCATAGTTGTCTATCTTCGTTGAAGAAATGCAACTAGTAACAATCATTGTGAGGTTAAAGACAGTTTTCTGTTTTTATAAAAACACAAAGAATAACAGGAAGTTATTCTAAAACAATTCCATGGAGGAATCTTATGATTATTAATCACAACATGTCAGCAATGTATGCAAACCGTACTCTCGGTGTAACCAACTTAGCTCAGTCTAAGGACATGGAAAAACTTTCATCTGGTGAAAGAATTAACCGTGCTGGTGACGATGCGTCAGGTCTTGCTGTTTCAGAAAAAATGCGTTCACAAATTCGTGGTTTGAACAAAGCATCTGAAAATGCACAAAACGGTATCAGTTTTATCCAAACAACTGAAGGTTATTTGCAAGAAACAACAGACGTTCTACAACGTATCCGTGAGTTAGCTATACAAGCTTCCAATGGTATTTACAGTGATGAAGATCGTATGCAAATTCAAGTTGAAGTATCTCAGCTTGTAGCTGAAGTAGATCGTGTAGCAAGTCATGCACAATTCAATGGTATGAACATGTTAACAGGTCGCTTTGCTCGCCAAACAGGTGAAAACACTGTTACAGCTTCTATGTGGCTCCACATTGGTGCTAACATGGACCAAAGAATGCAAGTTTTCATTGGAACAATGACAGCTTCAGCAGTTGGTGTACGTGAACTCGGAACAGAACAAGTTATGTCAATTGCAACACCAGATGAAGCTAACCGCTCAATTGGTATGATTGATGAAGGTCTTAAAAAGATCAACAAACAAAGAGCTGACCTTGGTGCATACCAAAACAGACTATCTTTGGCAATCGAAGGTATTGACATTGCAGCTGAAAACCTACAAGCAGCAGAATCAGTAATTCGTGACACTGATATGGCATCACAAATGGTTGATTTTACTAAAAATTCAATCTTAGCTCAAGCAGGAACAGCAATGCTTGCTCAAGCTAATGCTTCATCACAAAACGTGTTATCATTACTTCAATAATGATAAAGCTGTTGAAAAACGTAAGTTTTTCAACAGTCACGTAATTTAAGACTTGCAGGTTTTAAGAAAATATGTTATACTTACTATAGGTTGGTAGGCATTGTTTTCTAAAACCTGTAACTGCACTGATTTTAGGGTGCAGGTTTTGTGACTAAAATTTTGGTCATAAAGCAGAGATTTTTGACAGTAACCTCTTATTTGTGTACGTAACAATAGAGACGGTTGCGACCAGAAAAACAATGAACCGGTGGGAGCCGGTTTTTGGTGTTGGTGCAACAGTTCCTATTGTGGGTCTAAAACGAAGTAGCGGAGGCGCATAAACTGCCGCTTCGCCCATGACGTACAAAGGTCTTAAGGCATGATGCTTTAAGCTAAACAAACATGGAGGTATTATTATGGTTATTAATCACAACATGAGTTCGATGTATGCAAATCGTGTTCTTGGAATGAATGCAAGTGCACTACAAGGCAGCATTGAAAAACTCAGTTCTGGCGAACGTATTAACAGAGCAGGTGACGATGCTTCAGGATTAGCAGTATCTGAAAAAATGAGAATGCAAATCAGAGGCTTAAACCAAGCGGAACGCAACATTCAAAATGGTGTTTCGTTTATTCAAGTTACAGAAGGGTACTTGCAAGAAACAAGTGACATTCTGGGTCGTATTCGTGAATTGTCTGTGCAAGCTGCCAACGGTATTTATAGTGCTGAAGACAGAATGCAAATTCAGGTTGAAGTTTCACAACTTATTGATGAAGTTG
>CAYJMR010000033.1:0-17064 GCA_964371375.1 uncultured Treponemataceae bacterium | reverse complement strand
ATTTAAACCTTGTGCTAATTCGTGTATCATGATATGTTATAATACAATGAAGTAGACTAATCAGTCAATGCATTATGGCAATAAAAAAGAACTTTAAGAAAGATATTTTTAATAAGGAAACGACAGTATGGATGATTTTCAAAAGGCAAAAGCTTTAATAGAGGCTTGTAAGGCTGAAGTTGCAAAACGAGTTGTAGGGCAGGATCATGTAGTAGATGGAATAATAACAGCCCTTATTGTAGGAGGGCATGTTCTTCTTGAAGGGGTGCCAGGACTTGCAAAAACACTTATTGTTAAAACATTTTCGGATATTTCTGGGTTTGATTTTAAACGAATACAGTTTACTCCAGATTTATTACCTGCGGATGTATCGGGCACAATGATTTATGAGCAGGCGAATGCACGTTTTTCTGTTCGTAAAGGGCCCGTGTTTACCAATCTTTTACTTGCAGATGAAATAAACAGGGCTCCCGCGAAAGTTCAGTCTGCTTTGTTAGAAGCCATGGCAGAAAAGCAAGTCACTATCGGGGAGAATACCTATCCCTTACCAGATCCTTTTTTTGTGCTTGCAACGCAAAACCCCATTGAACAAGAAGGTACATACAACTTACCTGAAGCAGAGTTAGATAGATTTTTATTAAAAATACTTTTAACATATCCGACTGTAGAAGAAGAACAACTTGTTGTAAAAACGGGAGGTAATCCTGAAACTATTAATGTTAATAGGATATTAAACGACAACGCACTAAAAGCTTGTAATTACCTCCTTGAAAAAATTACCTGTAGCGATGACTTAATACGGTATATTATTTCAATTGTTGCGGTTACTCGGCCTGACAAGGAAAAAACTCATGGGAAAACTGCTTCAGATATCTTAAACTATATTTCCTTTGGTGCTTCTCCTCGTGCAAGTATTGCACTGTATAAATGTGCAAAAGTTCAAGCTCTTTTTGCAGGTAGGTCTTTTGTGCTTCCCGAAGATGTAAAGGCCGCCGCTCCTTCTGTTTTGCGTCATAGATTAGTACTATCATACGAGGCAGCTGCAGACGGAATTACTGTAGATGATATAATTGAAAAAATTCTTTCTCTAATGCCTATCCCATAAGCGAGACACGTATGGCAAAAAAAACTGGCTTAATAAAAAATACCTATTCTCTTTCACATCGAGCTTCAAATTTGAGACTGATGTCTCAAGCTATTGCAACTTGTTTATATGCAGGAAATTTTCGCTCTATGTATAAGGGTAGGGGAGTAGATTATGCCGGAGGACGAGAGTACTTGTATGGGGATGATGTTAGGGCAATAGATTGGAATGTTACTGCACGTATGGGTAAGCCATATATAAAACTTTTTGAAGAAGATAAAGAGCTCATAGTTTTTTTAGTAGTTGATCGCTCCCTTTCTATGGAGAGCGGCATGGGACAAAAATCGCGTATAGAAATTGCAAGCGAGGCTTCTGTTCTTATGCTTTTTGCGGCCATGCAAAATTCAAGCCCCATTGGAGGTGTACTCTTTAACGGTGAAATTGAATTTTCAAGCGTTCCAAAAGCAAATAAAGATCACGCTATGTTATTATTTACAAAATTGGACACTCGCCCTGAAAGAAAAAAAGAAGGGACTGCCTTAGCACAATCTCTGCAATACGCATCTAGGTTATTAAAAAGCCGCTCATTGGTAGTAGTTTTATCAGATTTTCGATGTGGAGATTATGAAAAAGAAATAGGAACTCTTGGTGCAAAGCATGATGTTATTGCAGTACGAATTACAGATGAAATAGATAAGAACGTACCCAAAATGGGGAGCGTGGAATTTTTTGATTCTGAAACAAATCAAAAAAAGGTTCTTTCTACTTCAAGTCCTAGTTTTGAAAAAGAATGGAAGGCGTATAATGATCGCCATCATGAACGTTGGCAAACCATGTGTGCAAAAAGGGGAATAGACACACTCAGTATATCAACAAATGCAGATCCTGCTCAAGAATTAGCACAGTTTTTTTCATCAAGGAGATATACGTGATAAAAATATATCGTATGAAGATGAAAAGCATTATGCTCTTTTTTTTATTAAATGTTCTCTTTCTTTATGGGCAAACAATACGTGTTACTCCGAAGGAAGTCTATGTAGGAGATGAGGCAGAAATCCGCTTTAGTTTTGATTGGGATGGAGAAATCTTAGCAGAAAATGCAGAGGACTTTAGTAGTTTGATAACATCAACAACAATTGATGAGAGTCTTGAAAATAATTATACCATAAAGTCAATGCAAATATTTCGCTCTCAAGGTGGGTACGAGCTTTCAATTGTTTTCATACCTTGGAAAGCAGGGCTTTTAAACCTTGATCCCTTTGATTTAGCTACGTTATTCGAGCTAAATGTAAACACTTTACTGATAGATATCCCAGAAATAGAAATCCAGTCCATACTCACACAAGTACAAGAAAAAGAAATAAGGGCTCCTGTAGGACCAATAATTATACCAGGGACAACATATGTTTTGGTAGTAATAACTATACTTGCCTTTGTGCTGCTTTTAGGGGTGATCCTTGTTCTTGTTCGTTTAAAATTTATTAAAGCATGGATAAAATCGTTTTTAGGAAAAATATGGGCAAGTGACAATTTTAAAAAAGCATCAAAGGAGCTGATGTACCTCTCAAAATATGCTGAAACGATTCAACCAAAAGAATTTGCTGCAAGGTTATCGGTAGCAATACGGACATATTTAGAAGGAAGGTTTGGTCATCGTTTTACGGCAGAAACTACAAGCAATTTTTTTGGTATATTTGATGTGCTTTTTGCCGGTACGGTATCAGTACGAGCAAGTGAGTATTTGCAAGACTTATATGAAGTGTGTGCTCGCTGTGATTTTTTGCATTATGCAGGAAGTGAAGCAGATAAATCTCCTTTAACTCAGGAGGAAACACAAACATTGATTAATAAAACACGGCACGCAATAATATATTTTGAAAAGGATTCTGATACGGAAGATGAAAAAGGAGGGTATTCATGAGTGTGATTGAAAATCCCTTTGTGTTTTTTTTGTTATTGTTACTACCTCTTTATTTTCTTTTAAAAAAGTACAAGATATTTTCAAAGCCTATGTTTCCACTAACTATGGGAGACTGGAAGGGGCAAGGTTTCGAATGGACAAGTCCTGCTAATTCTGTGTTGAGAAAAGTATCAAAAATTTTATTTATTTGTGCATATGTGTTGTTGATTATATCGCTTTCAAATCCTACGATTGTGCGACAAGAAAGAGTGTACTCTTCGAGGTCCTCTGAAGTTGTATTTGTGATTGATATCAGCCCCTCAATGGCAGCAATGGATATTGCAAATGGGACGCGCTTAGATGCTGCAAAAATGGCTATAGAAATGTTGGTAAATGAAAACAAGGGTTCTGCATTTGGTTTGGTATCCTGTGCTTCAGAATCGGCATTGCTTGTTCCCCCAACAATGGACCATAGCACACTTTTTACCCAACTGGAATTGATGCGAATAGGGGAACTTGGTGATGAAACGGCACTTGGCCTTGGAATTGCAACAGCGGTATACCACCTTGTGTCTACTTATGCTCCACGGAAAACAATTGTTTTGTTAACAGATGGTGAAAACAATGCAGGGTCTATTCACCCCGAAACTGCCGCAGCTTTAGCAAAAGATTATAATATCGCTCTTTATATAGCAGGGCTTGGGACGCGAGGTTCTGTTCCCATTGAATATATAGACCCAGTTTCTGGGCAAAAATATACAGGTTTTTTAGATTCAAGTTTTGATAATTCTTCATTGAGGTCATTGGCTAATATGACCGACGGTAAGTATTTTACGGTTGAAACATTGTCTTCACTTTCTCAGGCATTGCAAGTGGTAAGTGTCGATAGGTCTGTGGCACAGCCCTATTATATAAAAACTATACAGGAGCCATTGTACACAAAAACATTGTTAGCAAGTGCACTACTGTTTGCTCTTGCATGGATAATGAGACGCTTAATGCTACAGGAGGTACTATGACGATACAGTTTTCAAATTCTGCTTACTTTTTACTTTTACTAGCTCTAGTTCCGGCTGTTATTTATACTGCATCAAAAGCTAAACATGTATTACAATTGCTTTCAAACTATTCAGGACAAAACGAAAGGTCTGTCAAATATGTTAAAACAAAAATAATTTGCCGGATTGTGTTTTGGTCTTTTTCGTGGGTATGTCTTTGCATTGCGCTTTCGGGGCCCTCATGGGGGACGGCTCTTGTTCCTGTTCAAAGAAGTGGTAGGGCAGTGAGTTTTGTATTCGATATTTCATACAGTATGACTGCACAAGATGCTGAGCAGGGTAAAACACGCTTAGAAAGTTCTAAGGAGTTTACTCAGAGTCTCGTTTCTGTTTTGCCCGGAGTTGCAGCATCTGCGGTTCTTGCAAAAGGAGACGGAGTTCTGGCAGTTCCTCTAACAGAAGATTACTATTCTCTTTCAAATCTCATTGTTTCACTCTCTCCTGCAATGTTATCTCATCCTGGCTCAAGTTTGGCAAAAGGGGTATTAAAAGCAGTCGATTCATTTCCACCACAGTCTGCAAGAAGCTCATATATAATTGTAATGAGTGACGGTGATGATACAGATGATAATCTTGAGGAAGCTGTAGATACTGCATTGAGCTACGGCATTGACGTTATTTTTGTTGGCTTTGGTTCAGAAACAGAGGTTGAAGTAATAGCAGGCGATGGTGAAACACGTGTAAAAACAGCTCTGAGAGCAGATAAGCTAAAAAATCTTGCACAAAAAGATAGTGTCGATTTTGTTTTAGCGAATGAAAGTGATGCAATAGGTAGGATTGTTAAGATTATAAATCCTTCAATATTTTTAACAGATGATGCTACTACAACCGGATACGAAAATGAAACAATAAAGAGGCATGGTTTTTTTATTAGCTTAGCACTTTTATTTTTTTGCCTTGGTTTTTTTATATATACATTAGATCCTCAGCGAATTTTAGCTATAATAACTCGAAGTACAAAAACATCTATGTTTTTGCTATTGATACTTTCAAATTTTCTTTTTTCGGGTTGTAGCAATGATTGGTTTACGGATGCCCGTGATGTTCTTGAAGGTTCATATTATTGGACCAGGCAAGAATATCAAGAGTCTGTGGCAACATTTTTAGAGGTGACAACTCGTTCACAAGAAAACACTAATAACGAAATTTTACAATATGGATATTTTGGACTTTCTGCAAACTACCTTATGCAAGGTGAATTGCAAGCAAGTTTATTAAAAATAAATGAAATGGACCCTGTTGTTAGCAAAAGTTTAGATTTTGCCAGGTGGTATAATAAAGGTGTTATTTTTCATAGGCAAGGAGACTATCGTACAGCAGCCTTTTGTTTTAAGAAGGCATTATTAATTGATAGTTCGAATCTTAACGCAAAAATTAATTTGGAGTTGTGTTCTGATGAAAGTACCGCCCAAGCTAGGCAGGGAATACAAGAGAGAATCCCTGCTCAAGAACAAGTAGCTCCTCCCGGTGCGGATGATGCAATATTCTCTCTGATACGAGAAAGTGAGGAAGATCAATGGCAAGCAAAAGAAGTTGCACCAGAAGAAAGCAATATTATAGACTATTAAAAACCTTTTTTACACTTGTTTTTTCTCTAGTGACGATAACTGCATCTTCTCAAGTTATTGGTGACTTGCAATTTAACCAAAGTGGTGATTTTTCTATACAAGGAGAAAGCGAGTTTACCATTAGCCTCGTTGGCATTAGTCCTTCGGATATAGAAATAGGGCGAACAAACTTACCTTCGTCAACAGTTTTTGTTTCTTCAACAAAGAGAGATGGTTTTCTTCGCCAAACTGACGGTAGTACTGAAAAAGCTACAACCATTACGTATACGCTTCAGTTTTTAGAGGCAGGAACATATACTTTAGGTTCTCTTCCGGTAATAATTAATGGACGCTCGAATAGTATTAATTTCCCGACTGTGAGAGTTTTCCAAAATCCTGACTTGCTATATCCAGAACTTTACATTGAACAAATAGGATCTTTTTATAGCTTGCATAGCGGGGAATTTACTGTTTTAGCTCGATATGTTAAGAGCGTAGAGGATGTTTCAATTGACTTATCCGAAAATGCCCTTATAGAGCAAATTGCCTTGAATGTTGAACTTCCAAGCGCAAATTTTGTTGTTAGCGACGATGCCATTGCCTTGGCAACCTTTTCTTGTATCCCTTTTTCAGAAGGAACACTTACACTTCCTAAAATAACTGTTACTTGCATTCGTTATGATGGTGAGCGCACCACGATTTCGCTTGAAAATAGTACTGTACACGTTTTACCGCAAAATGCATACAGCTCCACTACTTATGGACAAGAAAGAAGTGTTTTTGCAGATGCTAATCAAATAGAAGCCTCTGTGCAAAATACGGTTAAAATGGAAGTAGAAAAAAATGAAGACTTAACACGGAAGCTTGCCGATTTGCGAATTCAAGAAAAATATTCAGCGTTTTCAATGGAGGCAACGAGGGATAGAGAGGCTATTGAAAAAGCAGAAAACCTTCAAAATGGCAGAGAAGTATCCTTTTTCTGGGCAAGTTTTATACTCCTTTTTTCTTTTGTATTGATCTTTGTAGGGATTGGTTTTTTTGTCCTTCAAAAAAAGAAAAACGGTAAAAAGTATTCTTATATCTGCTATGTTTTGGCGGCTTTGCTACTGGGAGGAGTCATTTTTTATGGAAACTCTCTAGTGCATCAATATGCACTTACTTGCGGAACATATTTGTATGCGATACCCGAGTATGAATCACAGGTAACAACAACTTTATATGCAGGAACAAAGGTTAAAATACAGCGTTCTGTAGGTGAGTGGTATTTGGTTTCACAAGCGGATGGGAGAACCGGTTGGGTTGTAAAAGATAATTGCATTTTAATAGATAATAAATAGAGGGTAGGGAATATGGATTTTGGAGATATCTTAGATCAGTGGGAAAAGGGAGAAAAAATTTCTGCAAAAAAGAAAATACAAAGTGGCTCTGGTAAAAAAACAAATGCTCCTGAAAAAACGGTAAAACAGGTAAAAAAAAATACAGACATGAATGCGTGGCTAAACAAATATGGTGTTGTAGATAAAGACTCTCTTGTTAAAGAGTACAAAATAACAAAGGCAAGTCAGTCGCATACTTCTGCTAAAAACTTACCTATAGATGCTACTATAGATTTACATAATTTTACACAAGAAGCTGCATGGCAACATTTAGAAAGCTTTATTAAAACGTGTAAAGCTAAAGGCTTAAAAAAAGTTCTTATTATTCATGGAAAGGGGACCCATTCGCAAGGAGATCCTGTCTTGGGGCGCATGGTGCGCTTATTCATTGAACAAAGTTCTATGCTCGGAGCTTCAGGGCACCCTAAGGCCGTCCTTGGTGGTAGTGGTGCCACGTGGGCAGTGATAAAGTAATTGCAAATGGCAACTTCATAATAAAACCGCTGTAAGTCCATTGAAAATGTGAGTAAACACCACGAAGTTATGCAATAATTCGTATATAAATTTCTTAAAACCGTCATAGTAACTCTTGCCTTAAATTATAAATTTGAGTATCTTTACTATATGAATGATTTATATTCGGCGCTAGGTGTTGCAAAAACTGCCTCTGCCGATGAAATAAAAAAAGCTTATAGAAAACTAGCTCTGCAGTATCACCCTGATAAAAATCCGGGAAATAAAGAATACGAAGATAAATTTAAAGAAATAAGTGCTGCTTACTCTGTTTTGGGTGATGAAACAAAACGAAGTCAGTATGATATGTATGGCTCGGCAGATGCATATGCACAATCACAACGATCAACCTATAATCAAGGTTATGCACAAAACCCCTTTGGAGATGATTTTTGGGAATGGTATTCTCAAGCAACAAGGCCAGATGTAAATGGTGGTTATAGAAGAACCTACACATACCAGCAACGAAGAACAGAGCCATTAACACGTACGGAGCATTTTTTTGGCCTTATACGCTATGGTGTTACATTGCTAGCAGGTTTTTCTCTTTTAAGAATTTCTCTTATTCTTTTTCCTATTGGTCCTATTCTTTGTCTTGCGGCAATTGTGAATGGGGCAGCAGGAATTTTGAGAAGTCTTAGTGGATTAATCGGTGGTTCAAAGCAATAAAAAAAAGGAATGTAACATGATTTTGTTATATTCCTTTTTTCATATGTAATGATTATACATAATTAACACAACTATACACGCCGAATAGCTAATTCAGTTAGATAGTTATGCGTGTTAGATGTAGTACTATTTTTCTCTAAAAATAATTCGCCCACGATTTAAATCGTATGGTGACAAGGCGACTTTTACGTGGTCTCCTGGTACAATTCTAATGTAGTGCTTGCGCATCTTCCCCGAAAGGTGTGCAAGAATTACGTGTTTGTTTTGTAATTCTACTCTAAACATGGTGTTTGGCAACGCCTCTTTTACAACACCTTCAACTTCAATTGCTTCTTCTTTGGCCACAATTCCTCCATGGATATATTATTCTCGTGTTTATTTCGAGAAGATGATAAAAAAAGATAAAAAAAAGTCAAAAAACGTTTGCTTTTTTTTAGAATCACCTATATAATTTTAAACAGAATTAGGGATGTTGTCAACTATTGGAGAGAAGGAAATGGAAAAAGATTTTACCGAAAAAATGCAGGGGTTATTAGTAGATTCTAAGGAAGAGATCATTGATACCCTTATGCAGAACAATGCAGACTTTAGAGAAATTGTGGAAACTATGGAATCCAAAGATGTTGTGGATATTGCATCCGATGATATCGATAGAAAAATGCTTGAAGCTGTTGGCACTCAACAGATGAGCCGCTTGAGCCTTATTGATAATGCTTTGGCACGTATTGAGCAAGGAAAGTACGGTTTATGTATGCGCTGTGGAAAACGTATACCAGATGAACGCTTAGAGGCTATTCCTTATGCGGTACTATGCATTGAATGCAAAAGCAAGGACGAAAGAGCAAAGCGCTATATGTAAGCTAATTAGTTTATATCATTTTCATACCACTTTCCCTTTGAAAGGTGGTGTGTTGTTGTGTACCCTGCTTCTTTTGCAGCTTGTATTGCAGAATCAAAATGGGCGACAATAGATCCTGTATCATGGCTATCGGAGTTAATTGTTACAGGAACATTTTGGGTTTTTAATAGTTTTAAAAACTCTACAGACGGGTAGGGTTCTTTCATATTTGCCCGTGTTATTCCTCCAGTATTAATTTCTACAATTTTACCACTTTTGCCTGCAACCTTTGCTGTCTCTTTTATTTCATCTCTATACCATGAATCATTTTCATTAAATAGGTTTAATTCACCATTTCTTTTTCTAATCAAATCTATATGTCCAATTATATCAAAGTCGCATGTTTTTATCATATCACGCACTGAGCTAAAATATGCTTGAACAGCCTTTTTGCTGTTACCTGAAAAGTATGTATGTATCCCACTAGATACTTCATTTGAAGGACCATCTACGGTAAAGCACCCTTTGTTTTCTTCATTTTGTACAATAAGATAATGCACAGACCCAATCATAAAATCATATTGGTAGGCTTCATATGTTTTTTTTGTGCAATAGGAAATAGGAGGAAGATACTCTGCTTCTATGCCAGCTAAGATTTCCATTTTTCCTTCGTACTGCTTTTTTAAAACTTCTACATCATGAAAATATTCATTGTAGTTTCTTACATCCATGTGCCAAAAAGAAGCAAAGGGAAAAGCGGTATGTGCAGAGAAACCAAGTGTTTTCAAGCCTGCTTTTAATGCAGCTTCTGCCATTTTGTCTAAAGTGTGTACCCCATCGCAATAAGTTGAATGTGTATGATAGTTTGTGTTGTTTTTCATATAAGTCCTCTTTCTGGTTTACGGTTGTACAAATAACTTAAAGTTTGCAAAAACTTCATTAAATGTTTTTAAGCCCATAACAATAGTTTTCATGTCTTTGTTTTTTCCTGCCCTTTCAATGGCAGAACCGATTTTAGTTAAATTACCCAATGAAAGGGTTGCAGAACTTCCTTTAAGGGTATGACCTATCGAGGTTAAGCTGACATAATCGTTGTGGCGCCTTGCTTCTTTTGCAAGTTGCAAAAATTGTTCTGTTTGCGCTATGTATTGTACTATTAATTCTTTTCCTAGTGCAATGTCTCCACCTACGGTGTCAATAAAGTCATTCCAATCCCAGAAGTCTTTTGTTTCTGTTTTACCCAAAAGTGTTTTTATTGCTGTGCTTGCACTTGTTTTGGCTTCTTTTTCTGAAATTTGTTTTATAAAGTATTTTGTAAAAATGGTGCCTACATCCTTTCTTTTAAAAGGCTTTGCTAAAAATCCATTCATACCATTTTCTTTATAATACTTAATATCGTCGGCATCATTGTTTGCGCTACAAGCAATAATTGGGCCTGTATAACCAAGCTTGCGGATAGAATTACTTGCCTCAATTCCCGATTTAATGGGCATATTGATATCCATAAAAATGATATCTATCGATGGGTCATTTTTTATACTATCAATAACATCCTGCCCATTTGATGCTGCTATTGCACTTGCTCCAAAGTATGCTACAAAGGTTTTCATTAGTTTTTGATTTATAGGATGATCTTCTGCAATAAGAACTTTTTTGTTCTCAGCAAGTAGATGTGAAGTATTTTTTTGCAACGAGCTACCTTTGGGGAGCTCTTCTACCGAATCAATAATGCCAAACTCTGAGGGCACATTAAAATAGTTTGATAACAATTCTGTAAGAGAGTTAAGGCGTATGGGTTTAAAAAGGTAGTTTTCAAAGTATTTAAAAACACTTTCTTTTATCTTAGCATCTGCTTTTCCCTCTGGTATCAGTAAAAAACATTTTGTTTTTTGAAGATCGGTATCTTTTCGTATATGCTTTGCAAGCTCAAATCCATCCATGGTTTCCATAAACATATCTATGAACACTATGGTATAAGGATTTTTTTTTGCCTTTGCAGTCCGCATTTTTTTTAATGCTTGCTCACCTGAAAAGACTGTGTCAATTTTAGAGAACTTAAGTGTTTTAAGTTTTGTATATAAGCTTTGGAGCGCTAATTTTTGATCATCTACGATGAGAATGGACGTGTTTTCAGGTATATCAAGCTGGGACACAAGATTTATTTTATTTTCTATAAGAGAGCGAGGAGAAAACTCTGTATCTGTTTTTAATGGTATTGAAAACCAAAATACAGAGCCCTTATTTTCTTGAGACTTTAATCCAATTTTGCCGCCCATTGCTTGGACTAAGCTCTTTGAGATTGAAAGACCTAGTCCTGTACCACCATATTTTCTAGTGATTGATGCATCTACCTGATAAAAATCTGTGAAGATTTTACTTTGTCCGCTTTTTGAAATTCCTATTCCTGTATCCCTTACCTCAAAAAGAAGGGTGGAATTATTAAGTCTTTGAGAAAGTTTTATGTGTATGTACCCAGATGGTGTAAACTTAATTGCATTTTTTATAAGGTTTAATAATACTTGCTTTATTCGAGTGGGGTCTCCCAAAATAGGACTCGGGATAGTATAGTCCGTGTCGATAATTATTTCTAAGTGTCTGTTATGAGCTTCTTGTGAAAGCATTTCTACTGTTTGCTCTGTAATTTCAATGATGTTGATTGGAATATTTTCAATAGAAAATTTTCCAGAGCTTATTTTTGAAAAATCTAAGAGATCATTTACAAGTGTTAAAAGTACATCGGAACTAAAGCGTATTTGATGTACAAAATCTGCTTGTTCGGGATTTAAGGATGTTTCACTTAGAAGTTCCAAGGAGCCACTTATAGTTTGTATAGGGGTTCGAAGCTCATGAATAGTACTTGCAAGAAATTGGCCACCAATCATGCCAGAATTTTTAGCAGGCACAGCCATATTATACCTTTGAGTTTAATACTTCAATAGCTTTTTGAATAATTGCATCAGGTTTTAGGGGTTTGATAAGGTAGCTCTTTGCACCAAGGCTTAACGCTTGTACAACAGATGCTTTTTGAGTTGCATTTGAGTATACAATTACAGGACTTGGATATTGCTTTGACTTTAAGTTCATTAAAATGTCAAATCCTGAAATACCAGGCATAAATACATCAAGAATAACAAGGTCAAATATAGTTTTATTCGTTCCTGCAAGGAATTCTGATCCTGAAGGAAAGGTAACAACATCAGCATTAATTGAGGCAAAAACTTTTTCTAAAAGTGTTCTTACAACTGCATCATCATCTACGACGGCAATGATGAGCTTTTTATGCTCAGTATCTTCAGTATCAAGAACGCCTGTTTCTGAAAAGAATCTCATTTCCACCAAACCATCGCTTGCCTCGTCTGTAGCACTTAAAATTTTATCTGCAATGGTTCCTGTAAGGTCATTGTCACTGCTTTCATTGATAAGCGTTGCTAAAACTCCTGACAAATTATCTACTACTTCAAGTCCTGCATATTCTACATGTCCCTTGATAAAATCTCGAGTAAAGGGATCTAGAGAAAGTATTTTAATAAACTTGTGACGCACCCTTTGGTCACTGATAACATTATTTAAAAGTAACTCAAGGTTTGTGGAATCTGAAAATCCTAAGGTAAGGTTAGTAAGCATCAAAACTATTTTTGGGTTTGATAGCTTATTTGCGTCAATCATTTCGGTTATTTTGTAGCGAATCATGGCAATTTTATCGCGATTTAAACCTTGGGCAATTTCTACAAAGATAATATTATCATTTAAGTGAGTTTCCATGATGCTCATTGTTGTGTCGATAGATAAGCCCGTTTTTAAAACTCTTCCGATTGAATCAAAGAAAACATCAAATTTAATGGGTCTATTAAAATATTTTATAACTTTAAAAGGTAGTAGTTGTGCAAGTTCTGTTGGGTCTAGTGCAGGCCCTGTTAAAATAATGGGTATTGAAACAGCATTTGGATTGTCACGTTTTTTTTGCAAAAAATCCATAAGTTCTTGAAGTGACTCTTGCAAATCAATAAGAATGAGGTCCGGTAATAATGATATAGTTTTTGTAAAAGCATCTCGGCGCCCATTTGCAGTTGAAACTTCTATTCCAACTGAAGAAAGCTTCTCTTTGAGAAAGTCTCTAAAAAGTGGCGGTGCATCTATAATCAGTACTTGTTTCATATATACATAATACTCCAAAAATAGTATAATTGCAAGTATGAAAAACGTAATTGTGCTACTTGCAGATGGCTTCGAGGAAATGGAAGCTACATTGCCCATAGATTTAATGAGAAGGGCTGGGCTTACTGTTACAATGGTAAGCATGGGCGAGAGCTTAAGAGTTATGGGCTCTAGAAATATTGTTTTTGAAGCAGATATAGCCTGTAACGAAATAAATGACGTATATATAGAGAAAAATCTTCCCGATGCGGTCTTTTTACCCGGTGGCTTGGGGGGAAGTAATAATTTGGCGGCACATCCACTTACAAAAAAAATTATAGAAAAAATGATACAAAATGATAAGCTTGTGGCGGTAATATGTGCTGCTCCTGTTATTGTGTTAGCTCCGCTTGGTTTGCTTGACGGGAAAAAATTCACCTGCTATCCTGGAATGGAAAAACTAAAACAATATACCAAAACTGCAGATCTTTCGGGGTATTCATCTCAAAAGGTTGTTAAGGACGGAAATCTTATTACATCACAAGGCCCAGGAACTGCAGCAGAGCTTGCCTTTACGCTTATTGAGCTTTTAGTAGACAAAGAATCAAGCGATAAAGTGAAAAAAGAGGCTCTTTTTGCATAGTCTTCTTGTGCTCTAATCTGACACTTTTTATAAAAACTATGATATACTATAGCTATGAAAAAAATACTTCTTATCATTAAGGTTTCTTTTTGGGCTATTGTTGTTATTATAGGGCTCATTTTTTATTTAAGAGCCGGTGCACAGTATAACACAATGGAAGTTGGTTTTTACGGGCTTTCCGAAAATGTAGAAAGTACACTCATCGATTGGTTAAACGCAAGAAATATAGATTGGAAGCCTGTTGTATACGATCCCTCTATACCGCTTGAAGATCAATTATCTACTCCAGCAAAACAAAATCTTCTTTTTACAACTGATAGTAAAAATATGGATGATATAGCACCTTTTGTACGAACTGCAAAAACGGATAATCTCTTGCTGATGCCTATTTCAATTAGAACAGCTATAAAAACTGGAAACAGGCTTACGGCAACACCCGTCTTGCTAGATCATTTTCAACTTTCATATAATGTAAACGCATTGAGAAATCTTTCATCTTCAATACCTGCTAACTTTACTGACTTTGAAGCTGTGTCACAAAATATGCTAAACAATAGGCAAGGTAATACTTCTGTAGCGCCAATACTTTGTGCAGGCGGTAACGATGATGATTTAGTACAGTTTTTTTCAGCCATGCTCGAAACAATGCATGGAGTTGGAAACTATGAAATAGCTCAAGTATATTTAGAGCAGTCTTTGCAAGAGATACGGCGAGGGGACGAGCTGACTACAAGCTCTTTTGATTCTTTTTTTGAACTTGGACAGGTATATGAAACACTTAGATATATTGCTATGTGGAAACAAAATGGATATTTGAGTTCTGCATGGTTAAGCCTAACACGAGATGACATTGAAAGGGCTATGACGAATAACTCTGCTTTATTTGCTTTTTTACCCTTTAGTGCATACGAAAACTTATCTCAAACAACAAAAAATAATTATGCACCATGGTATATGCCTTCGGGGGGCATTAGGGAAACACGTTATTTAGTTGCCCCTTCAGTTGTTGTTATGGAATTTTCCTACGTAAAATCCCCGTTGCAATCTGCTAGGCAATCTGCTAAGAAAAATAATTTAGCTGCATCAATTATTTCAGAATTGGTATCGGGCTTTGCGCAAGCACAGCTTAGTGAAGCTACTAACTTAGTTCCAGTTAATGCAACGGCAACAATCCAAGAAGAGGGTCCTGGCGAAACAAGGCAGCTTTTTACACTTGCTGATGGCATTATTAGTGACATAGCCACTGCAACTTTTGCCCAACAAAGCGATAAAGCTTTATTTGCACAAAGTTTACGAATGAAGTTACAAGAAGTTGAGCGTGAAATGTAGAAGCGTTATAGTTTGTTTTTTCGCCATTCGCCAGGTGTAATTTTTTCAAGTTTTTTAAATTGTGAATGAAAACGTTGCAGTGAACCAAAACCGCTTTCATGTGCAATGGCATCAAGTGAGCTGTTTGTTTCTTTGAGACGTACTTTACTGTACTCTATTTTATTTGCAATAATTTCTTCATGTAATGTTTTTCCTATTTCATTGAAGAATTTTTGTTCAAGACTTCTTCTTGAAATGGGAACTTCTTTTAAAATATCTGTTACATCTATTCCCGTGTGAGCTCTGTTTTTTATAAAGTTAAGTGCTTTTTCAACGAGGGCATCTTTTGCAATGGCTATTTTTGTTGATTCGCGTTCGATAATATTTAGTGGTGAAACAACTTGATTTGCTAAGTTTTGAAAGTTTTTGCCCGTTGGATGTATAAGGTTATCTAATAGTTCTGCTGCTTTAAATCCCATTAGCTCGCAATCTACCCGAATACTTGAAAGTGAGGGGTTTGCAAGTTCGCAAAGAATGTCTTCGTTGTCTACTCCCAAAATTGCAAAGTCTTTTGGCACTTCAATGTTTGCTGCAGTGCATGCTTTTGTTATCTTTAATCCGACTGTATCGTTTGCGGCAAAAATTGCAGTAGGTTTTTGAAGATTTTCTAACCAAGCACAAAGAGAGCTTATTTCAAGGTCTAGGTTTTCCCACCAATCAAGGTCTTTTTCAAATACATGTTTCCCAAGCGTGTGAGTCTTAGATGTGAGCTCGTTACTATATCCTTCAAAGCGGTACTTTGACCATTGAACTTTTGATACGCCAGCCCACGCAAAATGCTCATGACCTAATGATACTAGGTAGCGTCCAGCCATTTTGCCTGTTTCATAATCATCGTTGTGAACTTCAAAAAAATCGTTGTGCTGCCAAGCCCCTGCGACATCAACAACCGGAACATTAAATTGTTGAAGTTTGAGGGTGTGGACTTGATTTTCAATACGCGAAATAATTCCGTCAAGTTTTTCACCTGCATGGGATGCAAACATCCAATCGCTACCCAAAATATTCCAGTTTTTGTCAATTTTTCCATAACGAATAATCCCGCGAGCAATACCTCTGGCATATGCATCATCGATTGTAATGTCTAACCCAATGTTCATATGGTAATCATAGCACAGATTTGCGTAAAATGGAATAGTTTATACGCAAAAAAAGCATAGACATTTATCAATTAATAATTAATAATTAACAAGTAATAATTATTAAAAGGTAGGTAAAGTAATGACAGATATACCAAAGGTAGGTTTGGGCACATTTGGCTCAGATAGTGTGAGTAACGACAGTATTGCCCAAGCAGTAGAGTATGCAATAAAGTCAGGGTGGAGACATATTGATTGTGCTTCTGTGTATGGAAATGAAGATGTAATTGGGGCAACATTAAAAAAGCTATTTGCAGAAGGTGTTGTAAAACGAGAAGATTTATGGATTACATCAAAGCTTTGGAATGATAAACATGCAGAAGAAGATGTTATTCCGTCTTGTAAAAAAACACTGTCTGATTTGGGGCTCGACTATGTTGACCTTTATTTAGTGCACTGGCCTTTTCCTAATTACCATCCACCGCATTGTACGGTTGATTCAAGAAGTCCTGATGCTAAACCATACATAAATGAAAACTTTGTAAAAACGTGGCGCAAAATGGAAGAACTTGTAGAAATGGGCTTGGTTAAGAAAATTGGAACCTCAAACATGACTATTAAAAAGTTTGAGCAATTTTTGCCATGTGCAACTATTAAGCCATATGTTAATGAGCTTGAGCTTCACCCACACTTTCAACAGCCTGAACTTTTAAAGTATGTTGTAGAAAATGGAATGATTCCTATTGGCTTCTGCCCCCTTGGTTCACCAGGCCGACCTGAAAGAGACCGCACTGAAAATGACACCGTAGATATGGAAGATCCAGTAATTGTTGAAATTGCAAAAAATCATGGAGT
>CAYJMR010000032.1:0-17305 GCA_964371375.1 uncultured Treponemataceae bacterium | reverse complement strand
GAAGATGATGATTTACCTGATGCTGCCTTGTATTCAAGAGCAAACTTAACTATTGCTGGAGAAGGCTCGCTTTCAATTAACTCTACCTATGTGGATGCAATTAAAAGTAAAGAAAATCTCACATTAGAAGGTGTTTCATTAGAACTTGAAACACCAGAAGATGCAATAGACTCAGATGGAGATATTCATATTAAAAGTGGAACGTACACTATTAATGCAGGAGACGATGCAATACATTCAGAGGCAGCCGTTACCATCGACGGCGGTATAATAGACATTCAAACTTGTGTTGAAGGAATAGAGGGCGCATATGTTACGATAAATGCAGGAAACATAGATATTTACACAACTGATGATGCAATAAATGCACCTGAAGATTATAGTGTTCTAACTATAAATGGTGGTAACATCTATCTAGAAACACATGGAGCCGATACCGATGGTATAGACTCTAACAATGACCTCGTTATAACTGGTGGCTCAATTGTAATAAAAATGAGTAATCTAAACAGGGCTGGCCAGCACTTAGATTATGATGGAAATCTTACACATACAGGTGGTTCAATAAAAGATGAAAACGGAAACGACATAGACCCAACGGTGCGAAGAAGAGGTAGAAGATAATGTAAAAAGAGAAAATTTTATAAAAAATTTCTCTTTTTATGTAACCTTTTTTGTGTTTTGTTGTTTACTTAATAAACGCTACACTATGTCCGAAGGCCTATAGCAAATCTTTGTGCACACGACTGTGGTTTACGGATTAGGTACGTATTGTTTTACATCTTTGCTTTTCATCTTATTTTGCAAGTGTACACTTGCCCATGCTTTACATCTTTGTTTTACAACCTTCTAAATGCGTACCCTGTGGGACGCATTTTTTTTTATTTAAAAATATACCGCAACTTCAATTCCTAAGGTTGACTGTTCAGTGAAATAGGTTGTTGCATCCCTTCCTCTTTCATACTTATACTTTATTGCAAATATGTAATCATGAAATTCTATTCCACTTCCAATTGCAAATGCAAGATGATTTGGATTATCTATAAGCATTTCAATATCTGGATGGTCATGAATATACGCAACATTAAATGAAGCAATATAGTCAATATCATATCGTTGTGAAATTTCATAACGGTAATCAAGTCCTGTATGTGCTTTAAACTGAGGTGCCCCATTTCCAGCATGTCGATATGTTGTTTCTATTCCAGCATAAGGTGAAAATTTGTTTTTATTTACTTCGCCATAATAGTGTGCACTTAGGCCGAAAAACTCATAACTGGCACCCATTTGTGCAAACTCAGACTTATAACCATCCACAAAATGTGTTGAATGATGGTATATTGGATAGATTCGAATTTTTAAATCGGCACTGAGGATTTCTTGAAAATAAACATCAATATATGCTGCAAACTCTCCTGCAAAATCATAAGTATAAAAGTTTACGTTGTTTATTGTTTGTTCTTTTTCTAAAATTGCCGCTGTTACAGCTCCTGCTGCTCCCAAAGAAAAATACTGATTTCGGTACAACTGAATTTGTTTTGCTATGCGGGTATCAATATATGAAAACACATCAGAAAAGTCAAAGTTATATGTTGGATCTCTCATAAGAAATGCTTTCTCTAAATCAAAGTTGTAATTGAAAAATAGCGTAGTTATCATGCCCCTTTTATCTAGCCATCCAATGTAATATTTATCTTGTTCTTGTAAGTCAAAAATTGCATAAGTGTTATACTCTGGTGTTTCTAGAGATAAATTCTGTGCATAAATTGATGCGCTTACCAAAACTACTAATACATACATTATAATTTTATTTTTCTTCATAAAAACTCCTTTTGTACAAAAACAAACATATGTACATTTTATATATTTTTTGTTATTTGTCAAGCCTTTTTCCTCTTGAGCTTACCAAGTTTTTTCGCTATAATGCTTTTTATGAATCTTGAAGCATTTGTGTTAGGTTGTGGTGGTATGATGCCACTTCCGTACAGACACTTAACATCTGTTCTTTTACGTCGCGAAGGAGAGCTTTTTTTATTTGATGGTGGAGAAGGTACACAGGTTTCCCTTCGACGATTAAATCTAAAATGGAAAAAAATTAATGCAATTTTTGTAAGTCATACCCATGCAGACCATGTAACTGGGCTTCCTGGAATTCTTATGCTTTCTTCACAAGTTGATCGAGACGAACCTCTATACATTTATGGACCACCAAAAATTAAAGAATATATCGAATCAAGTCGTCAAGTTTTAGATATGTATATTAATTATCCAATTATAGTTAAAGAGATAACAGAACCATGCGTTTGTTATGAAGGCGAGGATTTTTATATTCGAGCCTTTCCATTAAAACATACAAAACCGTGTGTGGGCTACACTCTAGAAGAGTTAGATCGTCCTGGTGAATTTAACCCTGAAAAGGCAAAGGAACTTGGTGTGCCCATGGGTCCTCTATGGTCAAAGCTACAACGGGGTGAAGATGTTGAAGCGAAAGATGGAAGCATTGTAAGCTCTAGCCAAGTGGTTGGAGCGAAAAGAAGTGGTAGGAAGTTTAGCTATGTTACAGACACCCTATACTTACCGAGTATTGCAAATGAGGTTAGAGGCTCAGACCTTTTTATTTGTGAAGGAATGTTTGCTCACGACGCGCTAGACCAAGCTATTGAAAAAAAACACATGACCGTTGTGCAAGCTGCAACTATAGCCAAGGATGCAAATGTAGATAAAATTGGACTCATTCATTATAGTCCGCGCTATACTGACAAGGAGCTGAAGCCACTTTTGGAAGAAGCTCAAAATGTGTTTCCTAATACATTCTTAACGCGCGATAGAATGCAAATAGAAATACCATATAAAGACTAGGTAATTAATAATGTATAATTTACAATGTACAATAAATAATGGTGTTAAGATATATTCTTGTTAACCAGTACTAATTATAAATTATCAATTATAAATTGTACATTACAAGGAGTTAGCATGAATGAAGAAAATATACTTAAAACATTAAAAGGCCTTGAAAAAGAGGTAAAAGAACTCAGAAAACAATTTCCTGTCCGTTCATATAATATGAAAAGCATGATTTATGAGCGAGCCGCTAATGAATCTGTAGACTACTTTTACAATAAGGCATCAAATGCGCTTATATTAGAAGATCGGTTTAAAGTTCTCGATTATGCATTGAAAATTTGTATGGATAAAAATCCTTCGGAAGATGCATTGTTATTAGAATTTGGGGTGTTTAAAGGCGAAAGCATAAATTATTGTGCTAACCTTTATCCCAAAAAAATATTTTATGGTTTTGATTCGTTTGAAGGTTTACCCGAAACTTGGGGTGGGAAAGAAGCCAAAGGCCATTTTAATCTTATGGGTAAACTTCCACGAGTTAGAAACAATGCAAAACTTATACCAGGTTGGTTTAATGAGTCGCTGAAACCATTCTTAAAAGATATCAAAGGTGATGCTGCCTTTATACACATAGATTGCGATTTATATTCATCAACAAAAACAGTGTTAGATCTTCTGTCATCAAGAATAAAAAAAGGCACCGTCATAGTTTTTGACGAATATATTAATTATCCAAACTGGCAAAAGCATGAGTTTAAAGCTTTTCAAGAATTTGTAAAAAAGTATAATGTCCAGTACGAATATCTTGCGCTCGGTATTTTAGATATGGCAGTACTTATAACTGAGATAGGAAAAAAGAAATGAAACAAACACTTGTAATTGGATCTACCGTAGTAGACATTATTATTGGTATTCCAAACCTCCCTACAAAATCAGAGGACGTTAACATTTTAAGTCAAAAGCAAAGTCTAGGTGGCTGTGCCTATAATGTTTCCAATATGTTACACTTAGAAAAGACTCCGTATACCCTTTGCTCTCCTGTTGGAAGTGGGATTTATGGAGATTACGTACTGCGAGAATTATCAAAACGACGCATTGAACCCTTTGTACATTTATTAGGCACTGAAAATGGATGTTGCTATTGTTTAGTAGAAAAGGACGGAGAACGCACTTTTCTTTCGCATCATGGAGCCGAGTATATTTTTAAAAAAGAATGGATGAAAAAAATAGATGTAAATACTGTGGATAGTGTATATGTGTGTGGAATTGAAGTTGAAGATGAAACAGGTATAGAAATTGTTGAGTACTTAGAAGAAAACCCTCAGCTAAAAATATTCTTTGCTGTTGGCCCCAGAATTAACCATATTGAAAGTTCTCGCTTAGAAAGAATTTTTGCGCTTAAACCATTAATTCACTTAAATGATACAGAAGCTTTAGAATACACTGGATGTAAAACTTTGGATGATGCTGCGAATGAGCTTTTTAAGCGTACTCAAAACTCAATTATTATTACTCTCGGTGAAAAAGGTGCACTAGTTTTTGAAAATGGTAAGAGCACAGTTGTAGAAGGTATTAAGACAAATGTTGTCGACACTATAGGAGCGGGTGATTGTCACGTGGGCTCTGTTATTGCAGGTCTCAAACAAGGATATAATCTAATTGATTCTGTAAAACGGGCTAATGCCTTTGCAAGCGCAGTCGTTGGTGTAAGCGGTGCTATCTTGGATTCCAATATTTTTAATAACGTAAAGGCTAGTACATTACATGAAAAATAAACAATTTAACGAACTTGCAGTCTGTGGCTTTGAAGCAGTACGCTCTCTTGCAATACATAATGCACATCTCATAACAAGGCTCTATTATACAGAGAATAAAAAAGCTTTTTTTTCGCCCCTTTGTAAAGAGCTTGCACAAAATAAAAAGCCATACAATTTGGTAGAACCAAGAGAGCTTGAAAAACTTTGTGGCTCTACACATCACGAAGGTGTTGTAGCAATGATTAGTCGCCTTGAATTAAGAGAACTTAGCTTTCCACTTTTACAAGAAATTGCAAAAGAAGGCAAAACAATACTTCTTTTAGATAGAATATCAAATGCAAATAATTTGGGAGCCATTGTGCGTTCATGTGCATTTTTTGGTATAAAAACGATTATACTTTCAAACGACGATGCACAAAGTAGTGTTACAACATCAACCTACCGTATTGCAAAGGGTGGTATGGATTTGGTAACTATATATAAAACTGAATCAGTTAACCGTTTGCTTAGCGATATAAAAGGCCTCTTTGTAAGTGTAGGAACCGATGTTCGAACAGAGCATACTTTGCAAGGTTTGCAGCTTGTACTAAAAGACAAAGGACTAGAAAAACTGCCTTCAGCTGTAGTTCTTGGTAACGAAGAAAAGGGTATGTCAGACTTAGTTAAAAAATCTTGTGATGTTTTGGTTCGTATACCGAGTATAGGTGAGGGTATTGAAAGTCTTAATGTGGCCCAAGCTGCCTCTGTTCTACTCTACGAACTAACAAAGTAGGCAGTATTATTCAGAAAGAAGCTCAAAAGCATTTTCTAAGTCTTCTATCATGTCATTAACATGTTCAAGGCCACAATACAAGCGAACTAAGTTTCTTGTAACATGTCTATCTTTAGCTTCTTCATCGGTGAGCTTATAGCAAGGCATAATTACCAGACTTTCAAAACCACCCCATGAAACACCTTTTTGAAACAGTTTTAGTGAATTACAAAACTTAATTGTTTTTTCAAGGCTCGTGTTAAGTTCAAAACTCATAAGTCCACTGCATCCGCTAAGCTGTCTTTGTGCAAGTTCGTACTGCGGATAAGATGCTACACCTGGATAGTTAAGTCGTACTACTTCGTTTTTTGTTTCAAGGTATTCTGCAACCCTTTGTGCATTCTGTGATGACTTTTCTAGTCTAAGAGGAAAGGTTCTTAAGCTTCTTAAGACTTGCCATGCTTCAAAATTTCCTAAAATACCTCCAAAAATTTCTCGTCCCTGTGGCTTTAGAATAGACATTATGGCATTTGACGCGCACACACAACCACCAACAACATCTGAATGTCCACCATAGTATTTTGAAAGGGTGTGAACGCTTACATCAATTCCGATATCAAATGGTTTTTGATATACTCCCGCAGCCCAAGTGTTATCAATAATTGTAGCAATTCCTTTTTCTTTTGCAACTTTTACTATTCTCATAAGATCTTGCATTTCTAGCACAAGTGATGAAGGGCTTTCAAGATAGATTACTTTTGTTTTTGGTGTAATTGCTGCGATTATCCCATCGGTATCATTGTCATTAATAAAATCATGGCTCATGCCTAAAGCTACCAAATTTTCAGTTATAAAGGTGCGAGTAGGGCCATAAACATTTTTAATTGTTATAATGTGGTCACCTGCTTTCATAAAATGTAATATTGCCGTACTAATGGCTGCCATACCTGAAGCAAAGCATGCACATGCTTCAGCGCCTTCAATTGCTGCAAGTTTCTTTTCTACAAGTTCTACCGTAGGATTAGCATTTCTTGTATACATATAAGAGTTTGTTTTATTTCCATCAAAGTTTAGATGGTCTTCAATTGAATCAAACACAAAAAGTGAGTTCATAAAGACGGGAGGGGTAACTGCTCCCAGTAATTTTTCGTCTTCACCTAAGTGAGCACAAATATATTCTAAGTTTGTATGTTTCATACTCTAATATTATAACAAGTAAACTATAGCGTCAAGATAGTTGTTAATTTCACCGATATTATGGTAATATGAAACAAATGGTAATTCTTTATAGTCCGTCTAAAGACGGCTTTGGGCATGAAAAACTCTTTAACAATTTCTCTGCAAATGAACGTGCAAGCGAGTGGGCATCACAGTTTAATGGTCCTGTTACAAGTATCAATGCAAGTGATGTTGTCTTGAAAGAGAAAACAAATCTTATTCTCTTACTTGAAAAGATGTTAGAAATTTTAGAAAAAAACAAGGCAGATTATGCTATTTTTGCCTGGGCTGATTGTCCCTTTTTAAACAAAGGTATAAGCGATAAACTGATAGAATATCATGAAACATATAAAGCAGAATACACGTTTGCTGAAGGTTTTCCTTATGGTTTAGCTCCTGAAATTATTCATACGGGTACAGTAAACATTTTATTAAATCTTGCAAAAACTAATGGTTTTGAAAATGCCACTGTTGAAAGAAATTCTTTTTTTGAAGTTATTAAAACAGATATAAACTCATTTGAAATAGAAACTTTTATTTCAGACCATGATTGGCGCTATTTACGGTTACAATTATGTTGTTCAAACAAACGAAACACTCTTGCATGTGAAAGACTTTTTGATATAGCTGAAAGCGATATACATGATGCTAATGCACTTTCTTTTATAGCAGAAAAATCATCGTTTGTACAAAGGACTCTTCCTGCATTTTACAACGTTCAACTATACTCATCAGCAAAACTGCAAACAGTGTATGAGCCAAGCTTAGGCGATGATGAAATGAAAATAGAAGATTTCGAAAAGCTCATTACAAAAATAGAGCAATTCTCTGATGATGCTGTTGTGAGTCTTTCTTTTTTGGGAGACCCAATGTATCATAAAGATGTGCTTTTATGTATAAAAGCTGTGTTAAAATGTAAAAACTTAAGCGTGCTTATTGAAACAGATGGTTTAAATATATCAGATGAAACAATTGAAAATATACAAAAAATTGTTGGTGACAATCCGGTTCGAGCTAATGGCCAACGAACTTTAAACTGGATTATAAGACTCGATGCAACCGATTCGGATAAGTATAATAAAGTTCATCTAAAAGATGCTTCTTCTAAAGAATTTGAAAAAGCTCTAATAATCACTTCAAAGCTTAAACAATCTTTTCCTCACGCGGTATACCCTCAATTTGTGCGTATGGATTGTAATGAAGATCAGCTAGAAGGATTTTTTAGAACATGGACACAAGATGGCACAGGCGATTTAATAGTGCAAAAATTTGACTACCTTTCAGGTTTATTGGATGATGTTAGGCCTGCAGATCTTTCGCCTGCAAAACGCTACGCATGTTGGCATATCAAACGGGATATGAATATCCTTTTTGACGGGACTGTCGTTCGGTGTAAGGCGGCGGCATTTGCTGATGACAAGGACAATTCAATACTAGGAAATGCCTTTGAGGAAGACTTACACACGGTCTGGGCAAGAGGCGAAAAAAATCTTGTTAACCAACTTGAAGGAAAATACTTAGGTCAGTGTGGAGTTAGTGATGAATACTATACCTTTAATTTTTAATGAAAGACAAATAAAAAGAACTGTGTTAGGTGGGAAAAATACAGCGACTTTGAACACCGAGGCAAGAATATCTTGCTCACTTGTTTTGCTTAATAGGGGTAGTAATCATTATAGGCAGCAAAATATAAACACATTATTAAAAATAGGTTTCTCTGAAGTAATATCAATTGAAAACTCAAGTCAAAGTTATAACTTAGAAGACTTTGCCCACAGACATCCTCAAGTGAAGTTTGTAGTTCCCCTTGAAAGCCTCACTGTTGGGGAAATGATAAATATTGGTATTACAGAAAGCGCACAAGACTTTGTATTAGTTTTATGGAATGACATTAATATTACGACAGGTCTTATTTCAAATTTAATTTTTGAACGTTTAGCTAGTGAAAATATTCTTTGCACTTGCCCAACATTACAGACTTCATCTTTACAAATATTGCCTATACAAATGCAGCCTACTATAGAAAAAGGTTTTTTTGCTGTATCTCCGATAAACCCATTGCGAGATAGATCTAAAACAGTATATTCTTTTGACTTTATGGGCTTATACAATCGGCAAAAGTTTATGCAACTTGGCGGTTTTGATTATACTATTGCTACGCCGTATTGGCAAAACTTAGATTTTTCATTGCGTGCCTGGCTTTGGGGTGAGGAAATACGAATCTCCTCTCAGTTGAAATTTAAATATGAAGATGAAAGTCCTTTGGAAGATACCACGGCAGACTTTACACAACTAAGGTTCTATTTAAAGAACTGTGCACCGGTCTTAAAGTCAGACTATGCATATATTCCAATTTCAAAATATTTTTCTTTTAACAGAAAGTATCCAGGAAATCCATTTGAAAGTATTAATGTATTTAAAGATGCAAGAAAATGGGTACAAACAAATAAATATCGCTACAAAACGGATCTTGCACAGCTAGTGGAAAACTGGCACAATATTTTTGATACTAATACATCGGTTGGTATTGAATGACAATTATTGCATTGCAATGTCGCCTTGCATCTACGAGATTGGCCAGTAAAGCATTATTAAAGATTGGCAATTATGAGTTGTTTCGTTGGGCATTAAGGGCATTAAAAAATGTTGTAGTAGATCAATACTGGGTTGCTTGCGATGAAGATTCCTATTCTATACTTTCAAAAATAGCAAAAGAAGAGGGCTGGCAGTGTTTTTTTGGAAGTGCGCATAATGTGCTTGAGCGTTATTGTTCACTAATTAAAAAAACAGGTGCTGAGATTGTATTACGTGCAACTGCAGATAATCCTTTTTTATTTTATGAAGCAGCACAAGAAAGTTTATTAGAGTTTAATAAACTTTCTTGTGATTACTTTGCTTTTTCAGGTCTTCCGCATGGTAGTGGCATCGAAGTTTTTTCTGCTAAAGCACTGCTAGAAGCTCAACAAATAACTAATGATAGCTATGACCTTGAGCACGTGGGGCCAGCTTTATATAATCATAGTGATACGTTCAATTGTATATTTAAGAAAGCACCGTTTGAGTGGACTCATGAATATGAAAACTTTGAATATAGAACAACAATAGACACAATAAAAGACTATAGACATGCTCTTAGAATTAATGATTTTTTACAACAAAGAGGCAGTAGGCCTCCATATTCAGCTAAGGATATTTTTTCGGCATTACAGTCTTTGAGCGTACGAAACCCTGTATTATTTGTCCCAGCAATTCAAAATGGTAGAGGAACAGGGCATGTGCGAAGAGTGGTCTCTCTAATAAAAAATCTTAAAAAAGAACATAATATTTTTGCTGATATTTTACTTGAAGGGAAACCATCAGTAGAGGCAAATAAAGTATTAAAAGAAGCATTAAACTTACATTGTATTCAAGAACACAATATACTCACAGAACCCCCAGAGCAAGGTGAATATGCATGCATTATTTGTGACTCATTTGTGCTTAATTCTGCATTAGCGAAAAAGCTATATTCATGTGCACCCATTATAGCTATTGATGAAGGAAGTAAACAAACGAAAATGTTTGAATACTTATTAAATATTTTACCGCCTCTCAATACTAAAAAGAGTGTAAATGCCTATTCGCCTCAGTACTTAAACCTACCACAGACACAACAAAGAAAACTTTTGCCAATAAAAAAAGTATTAATAAGCATAGGTGGAGAAGATCCAGAAAATTTTTCTAAACTTGTATTTAATTGTTTACAATCTTGTTTTAAGAATAAAGATGTGACTATAGACTGTACAGCACACCAAAAAATCGAAAATCTAAAAAACATAATAAAAGATTATGATTTGGTAGTAACCCATTATGGATTTACTGCCTTTGAAGCAGCTAATGCGGGCTGCGCACTAATAACAGTTGCTACAAGCCCTTTGCATAAAAAATTATCAAGAAAATACGGTCTAGTGTGTTTAGAAAAATCAGAGTGTACAAAAAAGAAGCTTGTAACCCTTATTCAAGATAGTGATAGACTCATTCCCTATAAGTTACAAAATGCAGTAAAAACCAGAAAGAATGATACACTCGAAGATTTTCTTTTGCGTTGTTGGAACGCACGGCAATACAATTGTCCAATTTGCGGTAAGCAAGACAGTATTAATCCTATTATTGCTAGAGATAACATAAAAACACTTCGAAAATGTAAAAGATGCAAATTGCTGTATGTGTCATTTTGTGTAGAAGAAAAGAAAGAATACGTAAAAGATTATTTTTTTGACGAATATAAAAATCAGTATGGTAAAACCTATCTAGAAGATTTTGAGATGATAAAGTCAGCTGGTTCTTTACGTATGGAAAAAATCGTAAAAATTTTGAAAAACTCACACAATAATGTTGAAGATACTATTCTCGATATTGGTTGTGCTTATGGCCCCTTTCTAGAAGCTGTTAAAGAGTACTCGTTCAAGCCGTATGGAACTGATATTTCAAAAGATGCAATTGATTATGTAAATAATACTCTTTGTCTAACCTGTGCTGTTGCAAGTTTTCCAGATTTTTCTGTTGAAGAATCGTTTGGGGAACTTGCACCAAAAAGCGGAACTTTTAGAGCCATTACCATGTGGTATGTAATTGAGCATTTTCAAAATCTTGATGAAGTATTAAAAAAGGTTAATGTGCTTTTGGATATAGGCGGAGTCTTTGCTTTTTCTACACCAAATGCATTAGGCATTAGCAGAAGAAAAAATCAAAGAGATTTTTTTAAGCAAAGCCCTTATGATCATTTTAGTATTTGGGATAAGAAAACAGCAAAGAAAATACTAAAACGATATGGCTTTTCCGTACAAAAAATTTACTCAACTGGAATGCATTGGCACCGCTATCCAAAAATTATGCAAAAATTACCTATTTATGTTATAGAATTACTTGCAAAAATATTTTGTTTAGGTGATACTTTTGAAGTGTATTGTACAAAAGAAAAGGAAATAAAATGAAGTCTATATTAATACTTGGAGCAGGGCTCATGCAAGAACCTGCAATAGATGCAGCTCATCAATTAGGGTATAACGTAACTGTTTTTGACGGAAACAATAATGCCTATTGCAAAGCTAAGTGTGAACACTTTGAAAATTTAGACTTAAAATATACAGATCTATTGGTAAAAAGGGCTTTTGAATTACATTCTAAAGATCCCTTTGCAGCTGTCTTTACTGCAGGAACAGATTTTTCCTTTGCAGTTGCATCTATTGCGAAAGCATGCAACCTACCAGCTCACTCGGTAGAAGCAGCGAAAAATGCAAGTGACAAAATTGTAATGCGTTCATGTTTTGAACAGGCAGGAGTTCCTTCTCCTAAATTTTTTGAGGTTTCAAAAACTACATCACTGGAAAGTATAAATACCTTTGTTGCAAGTGTTTCCTATCCACTAGTTGTTAAACCTTGTGATAATATGGGCGCACGTGGCTGTCGCTTAGCACGGGACGAACAAGAATTAAATGAATCAATTAAAGATGCCATTATGTATTCAAAAACGGGTAGAGCTATTGTTGAAGAATACATGGAAGGCCCTGAATTTTCAATTGATGCATTGGTATGTAATGGTGAAGTGACTATAACAGGATTTGCAGATCGTCATATTTTTTACCCGCCATATTTTATCGAAATGGGACATTCAATTCCAACCAATATAGAAAAAGATAATTATGAAAAGCTGGTGAAAACCTTTGTAAAGGGAATACATTCTCTTGGGTTAACTCACGGGGCTGCAAAGGCCGATATAAAGCTAACTAAGACAGGACCTATGGTTGGAGAAATTGCAGCTAGACTCTCAGGTGGGTACATGTCAGGCTGGACTTATCCTTATGCATCAACATTATACCTTACAAAAGAAGGGCTGCGAATTGCTTTAAATACTACTCCTGTCGATTTAAACAAAAGTAGAATTAAACTTTTTGATAATGTTAATGGTTTAGTTGTTTATGATTATCAGTGTAACGCACACAGTGTTGAGCGTGCATGGATTTCAATTCCAGGTGTTATTGAATCAGTACAGCTCGCAAAAAATGATAAAGTAAAAAATATTTTTACTAGGTTACTTAAAGGCGAAACAGCGCAATTTCCTGTGAATAATGTCGAAAAGGCAGGGAACGTCATTTGTACTGGAAGTACCCGTAAAGAAGCTGAAGATATTGCTGAGAGCTTTATTAAAGAAACTATTCTACACTTAGAAAAAAACAATGAGAATACTGTGGCTTTTTTACAACAGCCCCTAGAAACTGATTTTCCGCCTTCTGCATTTATGCTTCCGGACTCAGTATACGCTAAAATTAAAAGTCTTCCAGACATATTAGTTCAGACGGAAGTTTTTATACCGGAAATTTTAAGTGGATATGTGCATGTGCAAGATTGGAATAATAGAACTTTACAAGAAACCGTAAACATTGTAAATGATTACTTAAAAACAAATCAAATTAAGAATCAAAGAGTGCACACGCGATCTAATCTTCCTAATTTTTGGACATGCTTAATTCGAGGTGGAATTCAAGGTGCCCTCTTTTATTTTTTGTAAAAATGTGATAGGATAGTGGGGATGAAAAAAAAATCGGGGATACTTATAACAGTACTATTTTTATCTACAATCTTGTTTGCACAAGTACCAAAAGGGTATATGTCTTTACAAGATATTGCTACTAAAACAAATTCGGTATTGTATTGGGACAGCATGAGTTCGGGCGGAATGTTCGAAAAAGATGGTCACTTTCTTAATTTTTCAGTTAACAGTCCACTAATTATTTTTGATTATTCTAAAACAGAAATTGTTCCTATGCCTATCAGCTATAATGGAAATGTCTACGCACATGAAGGTTTTTTATCAACTACAGAAGATTTGTTTAATGCTCTTCCCCCTGAAGTTGATTTTAGAATTGGTGCTATAATCATAGACGCAGGACACGGGGGAAGAGATCCTGGCGCTGTTGGAACACATACCATAAATGGAAAATCAGTTACTCAATACGAAAAGGATATTTGCTTGTATGTGGCAAAAGTCTTACATGCAGAACTTTCAAAAGCATATCCAAATAAAAAAATCTTACTTACTCGTGATGACGATACTTTTTTAAAGCTTGAAGAAAGAACAGATATTGCTAATGCTGTTCAACTCGAAGATAACGAAGCCATACTAAACATATCTATTCATGTAAATTCGGCTTTAAATAAAGAGGCAACAGGTTTTGAAGTATGGTATTTAAGCCCGGGCTATCGCAGAACACTTATTGGTGCAGAAGAAGCTGCAAGCGTAGAAGGTGAGGTGGCTTCAATAATTAATTCAATGCTTGAAGAAGAATTTACGACAGAAAGCATTTTAATTGCAGATTATATACATGATGGCATTGAAGCACAGGTAGGACATTTGAGCCCGTCACGAGGACTAAAAGAAGAAGAGTGGTTTGTGGTTAGAAATGCAAAAATGCCAAGCGTTTTAGTTGAACTTGGGTTTATTTCAAATAAAGAAGAAGCAACACTTCTTTACGATAAAAACTACTTGAACAAACTTACCATTGGCATATATAATGGAACCACGGCTTTTGTAACTCACTTTGAAGAGTCCAGAGGATTTACTGGATCAACACGATAAAAGGAACTATATGAATTTACAGTATTTTAAAGATAATATGAATGTGCAACTTAAAATAGCTCTTACAGGGCTTATTGTTATTTTGATTTCTCTAACGGTGTTTCTAATTAACTCCCCAGGAAAGAGGGCGATTTTTATTTTTGAATCTATGGATTCTAATAGACTATATAGTGAGCATAGATACATACCAAATGATACTTTGCAAGGTGAATTACAGTACTATGTTGATGAACTTTTATTAGGTCCAATTTCAAATAGATACAAGCCTCTTTTTGCACATGGCACTAAGACATTATCATGTTTTTTAACTGAAGATAACATTTTATATATTCATTTAAATGAAAAAGCACTTTTTCAGGGAAATTCTTCATCAGAAACGCTAAAAGCGTGCGAATTATTAAAAAAAAATGTGCTCAAAAACCATAAGTATGTCGATAGTATAAGAGTATTCATAATGGGAAATTTGGTAAGCTAAGTGAACAAATATCAATGTTTTTAAGAAAAAAGCATTGACAAAATGCTCCATTAAGTGTAACCTATAACATATGGATATCAACGAATTTATTACTACCAATAAAAAGGAGTTTGAAATGAAGAAGTATTTATTTTTTGTACTAGTCTTACTTCTAGTTGCAGGGAGCTTCACCTTCGGTGAGAAAGCAACGATTATAGACTTTGCAAGCCTTGAGCCGGATATCGTTGCCGGAGACGATGGAAATCCAACCGTTCATGCTAGAACAGCTATGGATTTTTCTGACATTTCATCAATTAACTTTGATGAAACACAAAAAGCATTAATGAGGTCATCTCTCGCATTACCTGACTGGGAAGTTCATCTTAATGATTCAGCAAAAACAACAACAAACATGAGAAATTCGATTGTTAAGCCAGCTCCAAACGTATCTGGTCCTTATGAAGGATTAAACGTAATGGGTGTGCGTGTTCTTTTTCCAACAGCACCGGTAAATGCAAATGCTCGTATTCAACCTGCGTTTGATATTCCTGCTTTTGAACCAATGGCTGATGTTGATGAAAACGGACAAGTTATTGCTGGTTCTGAAGTGCCAGGAAAATTCCGATTTAGAAAACAAGCAGAAGATGCTGTAGGTTACGGTGTTCTTGAAAACGTTGGTACTATTAAATCTATTTCTTTAACTACTTTGGGTAATCAATATCCACATGCTGTATACGTTCTTCTTAGTGACAATGACGGCGTAGAACGAAGATACTACATGGGCACATTAAACTTTGATGGTTGGAAAAACCTTATTTGGAATAACCCTGACTATGTAACCGATATTAGAAACCGCGAAATTCGCGTTTACCCTGTATATCCAAGAGGTCTTCCTTTTGTTAAGTTTGAAGGTCTTTTAGTAACTAGAGACGGTTCACATGAAGGCGGAAACTTTATTGGTTACTTCAAACAAGTTGATATTATTTATGATAGAGCAGTAGCACAAACTGAACGTGACATTCTTGATGAAGACCTATGGGGAATTATCACAGAAACTGAAGATAGAAGACAAGCTCTTGAAGTAAGTCGCTTCGGCAATGTTCAAGTTAACCGCTTTATTGAAGAAAGTAATCTTGCAAGAGAAGAAGCTTTTTCAACAGCAGTAACAGGTAACGACCAAGCTGAATAAATAAGTTTTAACTTATAGCAAAAAACCTTCACAATTTCGTGAAGGTTTTTTTTTGTTGCGCTGCAATAAAAAACATGCTATACTATATGTATGGCAAAGAAGTCAAGTGAATCATCAAAGTCAAAAGAAGTTCTTCGTGCAATACATGAGAAGTACAGACCTCATTTAAAGTCTATTCTTTTTGCTCTTGAAGCAGATATAAAGGCACACTTAAAACTAATTTCGATGCCTTCTTATAAGTCTCGAATTAAAGATTTTAATAGCTACTACAGAAAACTACGAAAAACAAATTTGCTTGTTCATGATAATAAGAATTTATTACTTCTTTCAGATCTTATCGGTATAAGAATTATTTGCCCGTTTCTTGAAGACATTACGTTAATTGAAAATCAATTGATACAATTATACGAGGTTGTTGAAATTGAAAAAAAAGGTGCTGATAGAACATTTAGTGAGTTCGGTTATGAATCAACACACCTACAAATAAAAATCCCTAAACAAATTTTAGTTAATACCCTTGAGCCTGAAATCATAGACACACTACCAAAAGATTTAACATGTGAAATTCAAATTAGAACGGTACTTCAAGATGCGTGGGCAGAAGTAGAGCATGAGCTAATTTATAAGGCTGAGTTTTCTCCCTTTGATTTACCACTTCGAAGAAAACTGTATTCAATGAATGCAACATTAAATTTAGCAGAAATAATTTTTCAAGAAATACGAGATTACCAAAATAAGTTAAACGCAGAGTTAGACCAGCGTAGGTTTGATTTTTATGAGCAGGCTGATGTTCTTTCTATGAGCAAAATTGATGCTGGAAGTGTAATGACTGAAAATTTTTCACCAAAAAATACCTTTTCATCGGGGTCCCCATTTGTTAAGGGAACTATTGATGATATGGTACTTGAAGCACTACAGGCTCATAATATTGGGAATTTAGATAAAGCAATTATTATTTATTCTAAGATATTAGAATCAAACCCAACACCTAATAATATCATAATGTCTGTAATTCATAAGCACAGAGGCATGGCATATTTTTCACAAAGTAATTATGAAAATGCAAAGTTTGATTTTGAACAAAGTGTAAAATTTGATCCTAACGGTTTTAGATCTTATTATTATTGTGGAATTGTTTGTAGTGTCTTAAATGAAGAAAAGAATGCTTTAGAATATTTTGATAAATCTCTGGAAATAAACCAATACCAAGCACATGTTCATTTTAGAAAAGCACTGTCATTATATAATTTAAATCTTTTTGAACTTTCTTTTGATTCACTTAATGAGGCCTTACAAAATGGTCTAAGTGATGAAGAGTCATTAAAATTGCGACAACTTTTGGAATCAAAACTAGACACGAAGTAAGCCTTGACAAATCCTCCGATATTTAATATTATTAAAGAAATTAAATATTATTTAAATTGGAGATACTATGGGGAAAACCTTAGCGCAAAAGATATTTGAAACGCATATGGTA
>CAYJMR010000031.1:0-17325 GCA_964371375.1 uncultured Treponemataceae bacterium | reverse complement strand
CCTGTTAAACCATACGTTGTTACATCGATAAGCATGAGGTGGTTGTCGGTTCCTCCTGTTTGAAGTTTCATGCCAAGTTTAATACATTCTTCCGCAAGGCTTTTTGCATTTTCTTGTACTTTGTGGGCATAGTTTTCGTAATCTTTACTTCTGGCTTCTTTAAAGGCAACTGCTTTTGCGGCCATAACGTGGGGGAGAGGGCCACCCAGTACTAAAGGGCATCCTTTGTTTACACTTTCTGCAAAGGCTTCTTTGCACAGAACTAAAGCTCCACGAGGGCCTCGAAGTGTTTTATGAGTTGTTGTTGTTACAATGTCTGCCCATTCTACAGGGTCTTCATCACCAGTAAATACTTTTCCTGCAACAAGGCCTGCAAAGTGTGCCATATCTACCATAAAAACGGCACCACATTTGTCTGCAATTTCTCTAAATCGCTTACAGTTAATTGATCTTGGGTAGGCAGAATATCCTGCAAGTAATAGGGCCGGTTTAATTTCCATTGCAAGTTTTTCGATTGCATCATAGTCTAAAAGGCCTGTTTCTCTGTCTACGGTGTATGAGTGAGCTTCAAACATTCTTGAAGAAATGTTTTGACGGTAGCCGTGTGTTAAGTGCCCACCAGAATAGTAGTCGAGGGCGAGCATTTTTTGGTTTCCGAGTTTTGCTCTGAGTTCTTTCCATGTGTTATCATCAAGGTTTGAAATGTTTGTTTCGCCAAGTTCTTCCAAGGCAGGCATTTCAATTCGGTTGTTTAATATTGCCCAGTAGGCTACAAGGTTTGCGTCAGCCCCTGAGTGTGGTTGTACATAAGCATGGTCTGCACCAAAAAGAAGTTTTGCCTCGTTAGCTGCTGCACTTTCAATTGCATCAACATTGTCACATCCACCATAGTAGCGGTGTTCAGGATAGCCTTCTGCATATTTGTCGGTTAAAAGGTTTCCCATAGTAACTTGCGTGTTAATTGAACAATAGTTTTCACTTGCAATTAATTTTAAGTGTGTGCGTTGTGCTTCAAGCTCATTAATGGTAGATGCTGCAATTGCAGGATTTACATCAGCGGTTAATTGAAGGTTTGCGACATAGGCAATCATTTCTGCGCTTTGCGTATTTTGTGGCACAGTTTGTAAATAGGTTTGTAGTGGTGTAGACATAGAACTCCCCGAAAAATAGTGATAGTGCATAGTATCACATTGTGAATGATTTTACAACCTTGACACCATGCCGTAATCGCTATAAAATTAAATCATGGATAACAAAATTTTAAGCATAGGGAATGTGTCGGTTGATATTAAAGCTTTTAGTTACGAGGACGATGGAACAGAGGCGTACAGGGACGGTACTATTGAACTTGTTCCCGGAGGTGTAGGGCGCGGTATGGCGCTTAATTTAAAAAATTTAGGTCTCGAAACGGCAATGTGTTCGGTTGTGGGAAAAGACATTTTTGGTGACTTTTTATACAATGAGTTGAGTTCTAAAGGAGTTGGGACAGCATTATTACGAAGGAGTGATTCAAAAAAGACTGCGCTTTTTTCGATTATGGCTAGTAGTGGAAAGCCTGCATCTTGTGTGTACTGCACCGATATTTTAAATGAAATTATCCTCGATGATGAAGTTAAAAAATTTATTGAAACAAATGGAATAAACACCCTTACTATAGATTCAAACATAAATGAAGAAGCATTTAAAGATCTTTATACTTTAAAACAAGAAAAAGATTTGTTTGTTTTTCAAAATGCGACGGCGCCCGATATCGCAAGAAAAGTGTTGCCATATGCTCAGTTTGTTGACCTCTATGGTTGTAATGAGTTTGAGGCGGCGGCGCTACTGGGTGAAGAGGCCGTTCCTGATGTTGAAACTGCCGAAAAGTTTAAAAAACTTGGTTTTTCAAACTTTATTATAACATTTGGTGAGCAAGGGGTAATGGTTCATATTGATGGTGAGACATGGAATGAAAAACCCTATGCGCCTCCTATGATTGCCGACACAATAGGAGCAGGGGATGCCTTTGCATCTGGTTTTTTAATGGGATATTTAGGAAAAAAACCTATTAAAAGATGTATTCAATATGGCTTAGCCTGTGCTAAAGAAACATTACAAACAAGAGAAACGGTAAACGATATTCTTTGTGCACACTTAGTAGAGACCTATCCTGACCATTAAAGCAAAAAAAAAGTTCCTTGTAAAAGGAACTTTTTTTGTATCTGTTTCTAGCGAGCGTATTCAACAATTCGTGTTTCTCGAATCATTGTTACCTTTATGCGACCCGGATATTGAAGGTCATTTTCAATTTGTTTTGCAATGGTGCGAGCCATTTCTTTAACATCTCCATCAGGTATTTTTTCTGCATTTACAAGAACTCTTAGTTCTCGACCTGCTTGGATCGCAAAGGCTTTTTCAACACCTTCAAAGCTTTCTGCTATGTTTTCTAGGTTTTCAAGACGTTTTACATAGTTATCCATTGTTTCTCGTCTTGCACCAGGGCGTGCAGCAGAAATAGCATCTGCAATTTGAACAACAATTGCTTCAATTGTGTCTTGTTCAATATCGTTATGATGGGCTCCGATAGCATTGATAATACGAGGGTCTTCTCCCATTTTTCTAGCCATCTCCATACCAATTTCGGCATGATTTTGGTCAGAATCGGTTTCGGCTCCCTTTCCTATATCGTGTAGCAAAGCTGCTCTCTTTGCAATTTCTTTATCGAGTCCAATTTCACCTGCAATAAGACTTGCAATATTTGCAACTTCTTTTGAATGGTAAAGAACATTTTGTCCATAACTTGTTCTAAAGTATAAACGACCAAGCGCTCTCACTCCATCTTGATTCATGTTATGGATTCCTAAATCAAAAAGTACTTTTTCGCCTTCCTCGTAAATTTTCTGCTGAGTTTCGTGTGTAACTTTTTGCACAATTTCTTCGATTCGAGCAGGGTGAATTCGACCATCAGTGATGAGTCTTTCCAGCGAGGTTTTTGCAATTTCTTTTCTTACAGGGTCAAAACAAGATATTACTACTGCTTCAGGTGTATCGTCAATAATTACATCAACACCGGTAAGTGTTTCAAGGGCTCTGATGTTTCGACCTTCACGACCGATAATACGGCCCTTCATTTCGTCACTTGGAAGTGATACTGTGGTAACGGTAATATCGCCTGTTACTTCAGTTGCAATTCTTTGAATAATTGCAACAAGAAGCTCACGGGCTTTTTTGTCTGATGCAACTTGGGCTTCTTGTTCTATTTTGTTTAATAGAGCCTGAGCGTCTCTCTTAGCTTCATTTTCTAAATTTGCGATAATAAGATTTTTTGCCTCTGCTGCTGTTAAACCTGAAATTCTTTCAAGTTCTGTTCTGTAGCGTTCTTCTTCTTTTGAAAGAAGGGCTTCTTTTTTTTCGAGGCCTTGTTCTCTTTCAACAAATTTTTGTTCGAGCTTGTCATAACCTTGGGCTCTGTTTTCCAAGGTTTCTTCTTTTTGAGTATTTTTGCGTTCCATGCGTTGCAACTCTGCACGCCACTCTCGATTCTCCCGCTCTTGTTGATTGCGCTCTCGAATGAGTTGTTCTTTCGCTTCTAGTAAAATTTCTTTTTTTTGTGCCTCAGCTTCTTTTATAGCATCTTTTTTTACACGTTCTGCCAATTGTTCAGAGGCAGATAATTGAAATCTGGCATAAAGCCAGCGAATAGTCCATCCAAGAATTATTCCAACAATAGGGAGAACAATAATCATCACTAGATTATTCATCTTGTCCTCCAAAATTTAGATTAATTCATTTAAAAGATATCATATTCATGGTAAATTGTCAAATACTATTTACTTATTTTATAAGAATATGTTATAATTTACTTATGAAAAAATTGATTCGACGTTTGCTTTTTATTTTTTTCGATATTGTATTAGTTGTTTTTATTTTATTGGGTATTTTTACTATTATTGAATACCGCCCTCGCCCAATTGAGAATGTCGACTACATTGCTTTTTCGGAGGCTGAGCTCGGTCAAGACATAGTAAGCAAAAAAATTAGTGAAAGAGAGCCTATAAGCATCATTACATGGAATCTTGGCTATGCTTCATTAAGTGAGCAGGAAGATTTTTTTCTTGACGGTGGTGAAAAAATTAGGCCAGATAGTATTGAAGTTGTTGAAAAAAACCTCAAAGGAATCTCTGACCTAATACAGCAAAACCCTGTAGATTTTTGGCTTTTTCAAGAAATAGATGAAGACGCTAAGAGGTCATATTTTATAAATCAACGTAACTATTTAAGCACAACAACCCAAATGGGTTCTGCTTATGCGTACAATTTCAAAGCTTCGTATGTTCCATTTCCCCTTCCTGCTATTGGTAAGGTAGAAGCTGGAATAGGCACCTACTCAATGCATAAGCTCGAAAACTCACAACGTATTTCTCTTCCTGTGCCCTTTATATGGCCCGTAAGAACTGTAAACATGAAGAGGTGCTTGCTTCTTTCAAGGGTTTCTCTCGATGAACACGGAAAAGAACTTGTACTAATTAATCTTCACTTAGAAGCATATGATGACGGAGAAGGACAAAAGGCCCAAACAAAGATACTCATGGATACTTTAAAAAGAGAGTATGAAAAGGGAAATTATGTAGTAGCTGGTGGAGATTTTAACCAGTGGTTTCCCTCTGTAAGTAGAGAGCAGTACCCTCAAGATGAAAACTATTGGAGCCCTGGAAATCTTACACAAGAAAGTCTCCCTTCGCAAGACTGGCAATACTCATTTGATGATACGACGCCGACAGGCCGCTCTTTACATGCACCCTATGATAAACAACAAAAAGACTCTTGGGTGTATTATGTTATTGATGGATTTATTGTTTCGCCAAATATCACCATTAAAAGTGTAAAAACGTTAGATGAAGGTTTTGAATTTTCAGATCACAACCCTGTATTGATGGAAATTATTTTAGAAAACTAAGCTTTAAAAGCTTGGTAAAAATTTTTTTCTAAAGAGCTGCAAATTACCTTTAAGTCTAAATTTCTCAACGATGCGATTTCTGTATACACTTTTATGATATCTCTTGCAAGTGTAACATTCTCTCCTTTTAAAGTTTGAAAGGGCGCATCTGTTTCAGCTAAAAGATGCTCTATTGATAGTTCCATTGCACATTTTATTGCCCTTTTATTACCATTTAGGATGGGTTTTCCTAGTGAAAAAAAGGCATTTATGTTTCGCTTTAAAAGAGACTCTGCTTCCAGGGGAGAACCAGGAAATGAATGAAAAATAACAGAGGGAATTTTCGAAAGCTTTTTTGCGTCTTTAAATATTTTATCTAGGGAATGTCGCGTGTGAATAATAAGTGGAAGGCTATGCTTTTGACAAAGTTCAAGCTGTGCATTCCATACTTCTGTTTGTTCTTGTAGGGTTTGCTTGTATTCAGCGGTAAAAAGGTCAAACCCTGCTTCTCCGATACAGTCACAATCTCGGCTTTTTACCATTTTTTCTAGTTCTTCTATAAATGATTGTTTGGGGTTTTGAGGATGGATACCAAAAGAAACAACTATGTGTTCACGTTTATCTTTTGAAAAGTCTTTAAGTTCTTGCCATTCAGTAGGGCTATGGGCACACGCACATACAGGAGACAATATACCATTGTCTGCTACAGGTTCCCAGTTTGGTATTTGTGTAATGTGAATGTGCGCATCAGAATATGTCATAATTATATTATAGCACAAAAAAGTTTTTCTAATATGTTTTTTTTATATCCCGATAATAAAATATGACGCTTTTGCGTAATAACTTAAAATTGAGAGATATAATGAAAAAACAACATCCATGCTGTTTTTTCATCTGCAGTTTCAAAAGTCTTGCTTTTAAAACTGCTATTCGCAACATCCCTGTTGCGCCACTAACGTGGAGTTCTAAGGAGAAAACTATGAGTTGTTATTCTATTAAAAGCCATAATCCTTGTGATTATTTAACTGTTGAAAAAGAAACCGAAGATGGTTTTGTAGTACGAATTACTCGTGAATTCGATGGGTATCAAAAAGTTGTAACCGACTTTATCGAAAAAGCTCTTTTTGAAAGTTGTATTCGTACAGGATATTTAACAAAAGTTGAAAATATTGACTCTCTTTTTGGTGTTGCATAACTTACTGTTTAGCACCTAGCACATGAATGAGGCGCAATATCTTTAGGCCGTCAAACCAAGAATGAAAAGCACTGTATACGCGTTTGTCACTTTTTTTGTTTTGGCGGTATAATTTTTCCCACATTGAAAAAAAACTTTCTGTTTCTAAAAATTGCCAAATTTTAGGAAGTTCTTCTTTTACTTTGTCATAGAATAACTCAGGTTTTCCTTTCGATTTTGTGACAAGATCTAAAAAATATTTAATCGAATTATATACATCATCAGAATAAAAGAGAATGCTATCTTTTCCATTTTTTACATCTTCTAGCTTTTTCCCTGTTCCAAAAAGAACTCTATCAGAATATCTGGACTGTGGGTGTACGGTGCAGTTAAGAAGGGGAAAGTCTAAGGCTTGTTCAATATCATCTTTTGAAAACCCGTTATTTTGTTGCTGAATATGAAGCTTTACAAGGGATTGTAAAAAGTAAAAATCTTCACCAGCAACTCTCTTGTTCATGCCAGCACTTCCTGCGTATCCATAGCTAGAGCTTACTATTGTAGGTCCCAAAGCCCAAAGCCAAAACGGGGTAGCACAGTCTTTTAATTTTTTACTATGAAATCGCATATAGTTTTCATATTGGCGAGAAATTTCTTCTATTTTGGCATCTTCATTTTTTTGGTGGTCAAAATGGCATACAGCCCCAACGGGTATAGGTTTTTTTGTTTCTTTTGCTAGTTTGCATTGCTCGTAAAAAGTAAAAAGCTCTTCGCAGTAGTTTTCACTTACAAGTGTATCTGCATCCATACATGCGATAACGGTAGAGTCGCATAGAAGGGCAAAATCCATGCCGTATTTTCGTGCATAGCCAACACCTTGTGCTTCGGGCAGTTCAAATCCTGGTTTCGTTAAATCTATTGTGATTATTGGACAGTTTGCAAGGGAGAAATTTGAAAGACATTGCAGCAATTGCAGGTTGTTTTCTTTTACCTTGTCAGAAGCAGTTTTTTTATTGTTTACTACAACTATAAAACCAATCGTGTAAGGATTTGGTTTTTCTTGCGCCTTTTGATACGATGAATACATTGATTCGAGCATTTCGAAAAGTGTAGGGTATTCATTGCAGGCAGGAATAACAATTGCAATGTCTAGTTTTTGTATAAGATGCTTTATGCTTGGTAAAAGGCCTGTTTTGTTAACAAAAAAAGAGTTTTTAGCGTTGTATATGGCTATGACATCTTTCATGTGTTATTGATTATGTCCAATGTGTAGTTAAAACGAGTTTGCTTTTCACAATCTTTTTTTGAGCCGTCATGGGGAAGCCAATGAATTGTAACACCTTTTTTTACCATGCCGCGATACCATGTTTCTTGCCTTTTTGCAAATTGGCCTATTGCAATATACAGTTTTTCTGTCATTTCTTCTTTTGTTGCAATTTTCCCTTGTAAATACTCAGAAATAAATCGGTATTCAAGGCCGAGTCTCTCTAGGCGCTCCCATGAGTAAGTTTTGTGTAAATCTTCAACTTCTTCAATCATTCCTTCTTCGAGCCTTGAAACAAGCCGTTTTTTTATATTAGATCTAAGCATATCTCGTGGGAATGTTGTTCCGATTATTAGTGGTTTTATATTTGCTTTTTTTTCAATTGTTTGATTTTCTACCACTTGCCCTGATTGTTCAAATGTTTCTATTTCTATTGCTCGGATGAGCCTGTGGTGCTCGGTTAAATCGGTATCGTTGTGAACCGTTTTTCCTGTTTTTTCTTTTAATGCAATAAGAATGCTGACAAGCTCTTCCATAGATTTACCCAAGAGACTTTCACGCAATGCTTCGTTTGTAGGAACTTTTACTAAGTTGTAACCTCGAATAATGGCATCGAGGTACATGCCCGTACCTCCTGCAACAATTGGAAAAACGCTGCGCTTGGTGATATCTAAAAAGGCTTTATGAAAATCACTTTGGTAGTCATAGACTGAGTACTCTTTTGAAAGATCTGTAATATCAATTAAGTGATACGGAACTGTGTATTCGTTTAAGTCTTTTCCTGAGCCGATATTTAAACCATTGTACACTTGGCGAGAGTCTGCCGATAATATTTCACCTTTAAAATACTCTGCAAGCTTTACTGCTAGAGCTGTTTTCCCAACTGCCGTCGGCCCTAATACTACGAGGCAGTTGTAATCTTTGGGAAATGTAAAATCAGCCATTAGCCGAGCATATCATCCATGGTATAAAGATTTCCTTTTGAAAGTTTTCCGTTTTGAACACCTTCAAAAAGCCATGAGGAGGCAAGTACTGCACCGAGGGCAAACCCTTCGCGGTTTCTTGCCGTGTGGGTGAGTTCTATTGTGTCTGCCATTGAGTCGAAAAATACTGTGTGAGTGCCCGGCACAGATCCTACTCGGGTACTTGAAACATGAAGTTGGTGAGCTTGTGGTTTTTCATGGAATGCATCAATAACGGTTTCAGTTTTTTTAGCATTTCCACGCATTATTGCTTTTGCTAGGTCAAGTGCTGTGCCTGAAGGAGAGTCTGCCTTTTGTGTGTGGTGGGCTTCCCAAAGGGCTACGTCATATTCATCATAATTTGACATAAGTTTTGCTGCTGATTCTACAACCTTATAAAACATGTTTACACCGATTGAATAATTTGCGGCATAAAAAAGTGCATTGCTGTGCTTTTTAGCAAGGTCTGCAACTTCTGGTACGTGTTTTGCCCAGCCGGTTGTTCCAACAACAACAGGAATTCCTAGGGGTAAAAGTGTTTTTATGTTTTCTAATACGGCTTCTGGGTGGGTAAACTCAATAATTGCATCGGGTTTGCTGTCTGTTACAGCTTTTGCAAGTTCTTCTAGATTTGAAACTTTGTGACTTGCGTCATGTGCGAACGTGTCAATTGTTGCAACAATGGTATGGCCTTTTTGTTTTGCAATATTTTCAATTATGTGACCCATTTTACCGTAGCCAACTAATGCTATGTTCATGTGTTTTCCTTAATTAAAATAGGCTTTATGCAGCGTATTCATTACTTTTGATGTGTCTGCATTATCGCAAACCAAACTGATATTTACCTTTGAGGCTCCTTGGCTTATGATGTCCGGGTTAATGCCTTCATTTTCGAGAGAAGAAAAACCCTTCGCAATAATGCCACTTGAGTTTTCTGCATCACAAATTACGGTAATAATTGCTTTATCATTTTTTACATTTATATCTGCAACGCTCGATAAATCTTCTATAAGGCCTTTGATGTCATTTTTTGAATCCACCGTAAGGGAAACGGAAACTTCACTTGTTGCAATTACATCGATACTAATATTCCACTTTAAAAAGAGGTTGAAAATATGTGCTAAAAACCCTGCTGCACCAAGCATCCTAGTAGAAGTAATTTCAATAACTGTCACCTTGTTTACGCTTGTGAGTGCGATAACTGGCGGGTGATTTTCTGTGCGAGTTTCGGTTATAACAGATCCTTCAAAATCGAGGTTGTATGAGTTTTTTACACGAACAGGTGTACCTGTTTTTCTACAAGGTGCCATTGATCGGGGGTGTAGAATTTGAGCTCCAAAGTATGCAAGCTCCGCTGCCTCTTGGTATGTTACATTTGTTACCGTTTTAGCATCTTTTACAATCCGTGGATCTGCGCTTAAAATACCGTCAACATCTTTCCATGTTTGAATCTCTTCAACTTTGAGTGCTGCGCCGATCATTGTTGCGGAAAGGTCGCTTCCTCCACGTCCGAGCGTTGTAATATAGCCATTTTTATCTTTTGCAATAAATCCTGTTACAATAGGGATTTCTTTTTGCGTATTATTTTTATAGTTTTCAAAGGCTTTTGGAATATCATCCCATACACTTTCTAATAGTTCTGCCGACATAAAGTCTGAATTTGATTTAAAACCAGCATTCCATGCATCGTAAAATTTAGCTGGAGTGCCATCTTTTGACATATAGGCGGCCGCGATTCTTACAGAAAGCCTTTCTCCAAAAGAAACGAGATAATCGCGTGTGCGTTTGGTGAGTTCTTTGAGCATTGAAATACCAGTTAAAAGTACTTTGAGCTCTTCAAGTAAGCTTTTTACTTCTTGCAAAGAAGCCTCGTCCATACCGAGGTCTTTTGCTGTATCGTAGTGGAGTTTTTCAATTTGAGAAATATCAACTGAGCCTTGAACTGCATTGTCTGCAGCTTCCAATAAGTGATCTGTTGTGTCTCCCATTGCAGAGAGTACCACAATCGGTTTTTTTTCTGCATGGAGCTTAATTATTGAAACAACATTTTTAATTCTTTCTGCGTTAGCTACGGATGAACCGCCAAATTTCATTACTATCATGGGTATAGTTTACAAAAAAATGAGATTCTTTTCAAGGTATGAAAATTTTTATAAAAATACAAAATCAAACACATTGACATTTTTATTTTTGTGATGTAAAGTGTAACTAAATAAGAGCTCGTGCATTTGTATAGTATAGACGGAGGCTAATATGGAAAAAAAATCACTAGTATTAATTGGTTTATTGTTTACAAGTACTTTGTTTGCTGACCCAACAATGTCAAACTTTTCGCAAGATCCTAGAACGGGATTTGCAAGCTCTGCTGCAAGACAATCTACAATGTTTACTATGGGGACAGAGGCAGATAGCATTCATGCAAAAGGTATTGTTGATATTGTGCGTCCTTTTTTTGCAACAGGCTATATAGGAAATGGCGGCGTTACGTACAGCCCTATCTTACAAGGCGTTGGTGCTTTTCCAATAGGTGAAACCATGGCATTTGGTGCAATCATAGACTACAAAATAAATGCATTTAGAGATGAGCAATCACAAAATAATATTGCAACCGATACAAGTAATACAAGGACGGATGATTCAACCTACAATGCAAGAATTGCCTTTGCTTGGAATGATTTTGGAATCCATTCTCGCGTTTCTAAAACAGGAAATGAAACAGATACAATAGAAGAGGCGCAACGAGTTTCAGGAACAAAAGATACAAAAGAAGAATATGAAGTAGGTGTTTCGTATCGGGTTGAGGATGTTTTTAACTTTTATTCCACAATTGGTGGTATTTATGATAGAACAACAAATGTAACAGATTCGTATGTTGATTCGGATGGAGCAACCACAGTAACCGAGAAAAGGAATGCGGTAACATTTTTTGCTTTTCCACAAATTGAATTTCCTGTGTCCTTTGGACCTCTTGTAACACTTAGGACAGGGGTAAATATAGGGGTAGATGTGCATAACATAGGAGATGCTATTGAACATTACTCAACAGTTGTAGGAGATGAAACAAATAGCATAACTGCAACCTTTAAAGATAGAGAAAACTACACTATTGGCATTGATGGGGGAGCATCTCTCGCATGGTTTAAGGAAAAAATTCTTGTGTTGGCAGAACCCTATGTTGGCTTTGATTACGCAAGAAGAGCAGATACTGTAAGTTCTGTTATAAGAGTAGATGAAACAGGAACATCAACTACTTCAAATCCAAATGACAAGAGGGTCGTAAACTCATATGATACGTATGCGGGCCTTAATATTGGGATTTCTATTAAGCCTACCGATTGGTTTGAGTTTAGAGGTGGTCTTTCTTATGGCTTAAATTGGGATTCTACCGATATAACCACTGAAATTGCGGCAACCAAGGAAAGTACTGAAGAATACGACTTTCATTTAACAACTACTTTTTTAGCGGGAGTTGGAGTTGGTTTTGTTTTGGCCGAAGATTTTTTACTTGATATTAATATAGAGTCACTTGAGGGTTTATTTACGGATGCAACTTTTGGAGTAAGTGCTCTGTATAGATTTTAAAATCATATTGACAAGTCATATACTGTTCTTTATAATGGTATATGGCTTATTATTACGAACAACCTTCAAGAACATTTGCCGAGTACTTACTTGTTCCCGGCTACTCTTCCAGTGAATGTGTTCCATCAAACGTTTCGATGAGAACACCATTAGTTAAATATAAAAAAGGCGAAGACCCTTCTCTTTCAATGAACATCCCTCTAGTCTCAGCAATTATGCAATCGGTATCAAATGATACTTTGGCAGTAGCGCTCGCAAAAGAGGGTGGAGTTTCATTCATATATGGGTCTCAATCGATTGAAGACCAAGCAGCGATGGTTGCTCGGGTAAAGCATCATAAAGCTGGCTTTGTAATTTCTGACTCTAACCTTTCGCCGGAAAATACCCTTTCGGATGCCGTAGCGCTTACCGAAAAAACAGGTCACTCTACCATTGCTATTACCGAAGATGGTAGCGCAGAAGGAAAGCTTGCTGGTATTTTAACAAGTCGCGATTTTCGCTTAAGTCACACAAGTGGAGACGCAAAAATAAAAGATTATATGACACCTTTTAAAGATCTTGTAACAGGTGAAGAAGGCATTCGTTTAAGCGAAGCAAACGAGTTAATTTGGAAGCACAAGGTTAATTCTCTTCCCATTATTGATAAAAAGGGCTGTTTAAAGTCTGTTGTATTTAGAAAAGATTATGACGCTCATGAAGAAAATCCTCTTGAAAACTTGGATGCACAGCGACGTTATATTGTTGGTGCTGGGATAAATACACGCGATTACATGGAAAGAGTTCCTGCATTATTAAAGGCAGGGGTAGACATTCTATGTATTGACTCATCAGAAGGTTTTTCAGAGTGGCAGTCAAAAACTATTGCCGATGTAAAAAAGAATTTTGGAAACGAAGTGAAAATTGGGGCAGGAAACGTTGTTGATAAAGAGGGCTTTATGTTCTTGGCTGAAGCTGGTGCTGATTTTATCAAGGTTGGAATCGGTGGGGGGTCAATTTGCATTACTCGAGAACAAAAGGGTATAGGCCGAGGTCAAGCTACGGCAACAATCGAAGTAGCTGCCGCTCGCGATGAATATTTTAAGAAAACGGGTGTGTACATTCCTATTTGTTCAGACGGCGGTATTGTTCATGATTATCACATGACCTTAGCGCTTGCGATGGGAGCAGACTTTGTGATGCTCGGTCGCTATTTTGCACGTTTTGATGAAAGTCCCACAAACAAGCTTATTATTAACGGAAATTATGTAAAAGAATATTGGGGAGAAGGTTCAAATAGAGCACGGAACTGGCAGCGCTATGACATGGGCGGAAGCACAAAGCTTTCCTTTGAAGAAGGTGTTGATTCTTATGTTCCTTATGCAGGAACACTGCACGATAACGTAACGATGTCTATGAACAAGATACGGCACACAATGTGCAATTGTGGCTCTCTTTCTATTGCTGAGCTTCAAGAAAAGTCAAAAATCACCCTTGTTTCACAGGCTTCAATCAGTGAAGGCTCAAGCCATGATGTTGTGGTTAAGAATACATCTTTAAGAGCGGAATAGCGTATAATACTGAAATGAAGACATTTTTTTTAATTGAAAAAGTTGACACTTTTGTATGCGAGTGTTACAATAACATCATTATTTGTATAGGAAATGTAAAAATTTATGAAAAAGATACTTCTTATCCCCGATTCGTTTAAGGGAACTATGAGTTCACAAGAAATTTGTGAAATTATGAAAAAAGCAATAAATAACCACTTCCCAAGTGCTGAAGTGGTTTCTATACCCGTAGCTGATGGAGGCGAAGGTAGTGTAGATGCTTTTTTAGAAGCTCTAGGTGGGGATAAGATTACTTGTGCCGTAAATAATCCTTTCTTTGAAAATATGGAAGGATTTTACGGAGTATTACCAAAAACAAGTGAAGCTCCAAACGAAAAAACAGCTGTTATAGAAATGGCAGCTTGTGCGGGGCTTCCGCTTGTTTCAGATAGATTAAATCCGCTAAAAACTACTACTTATGGGGTAGGGGAGCTAATGGCCCATGCACTTGAAAATGGTTGCAATCATATTATTATGGGATTGGGCGGAAGTTCAACAAACGATGGTGGTTGTGGTGCTGCTAGCGCTCTTGGTGTAAAGTTTTTTGATAAAGAAGGAAAAGAGTTTACACCAACTGGTGGAACAATGATTAACATCGAAAAAATTGATGTTTCTGGATTAAATCCTGCAGTAAAAAACTGTAAAATTACTACAATGTGTGACATTGATAATCCACTGTACGGCGAAACAGGGGCTGCATATGTTTTTGGTCCTCAAAAGGGCGCAACACCTGAAATTGTAAAAGAACTTGATGCAGGTTTAAAACACCTGGCAGAAATTGTAAAAAAAGATTTAGGGCTTGATAATGCAACTGTTCCAGGTACTGGCGCCGCTGGTGGTATGGGCTTTGGGATGCTTTGTTTGCTTGGATCAGAACTTAAAATGGGTATTGAAACTGTTTTAGATACTGTGCATTTTGATAAACAACTTGAAGGTGCTGATTATGTATTCTCTGGTGAAGGGAAAATTGACACACAAAGCTTACGTGGTAAAGTTGTAATAGGCGTTGGGAACAGAACTAAAAAAGCAGGCGTGAAACTTATTTCAATCGTGGGTGATATTGGAGATAATATTCAAGAAGCATATGATTTAGGTGTTACAGCCATTTTTAGTATCAACCGCGTTTGTGTTCCTTTTAGTGAAGCAAAGCTACGCGCAAAGAGTGATTTAGAACTTACTATGGACAATGTTGTTCGTTTTATAAAGTCGATTACGTAATAGTAGCAATAGTATTGTGAGGAAGTATGAGTTTTCATACTTCTTTTTTTTATATTTTATAAAATTCAAAAATTTTCTTATACCATGGAAGTGAAATGGTGTTTTTGCCTATAAATGGCTCGTGGTTAGCATCTTTTATTATTTCAAGGGTGCAAGTTTGAACTTTTTTTGCAAAATTATTTTGTCCCTTTGGCATAACGGTTGCATCATACTCTGCTTGTAAAAGAAGAATGGGCGTTGCGATTTTTTTTGCGTTACGCTTTCTTTGTATATATTTTATTGCTTTTAAACATTCGCACAACCACCTCATTGTGCCTCCCCATGTTTGAATTCGTTTGTCTGTGTAGCGAATTTTGTAAAAAAAAGAGTGACGATTTTTACTTGTGGCACTATGTTTGACGGTATCAAAAATTAAATCATCAAAAGGGAATTCTCTATGCGCAGGATTTAATGTGGTGTTTCCCTTTACGAGGCGAACAATATGGGTAATAGGATATCCAAGCCACAAGGGAAACCCTAGTAAATACACTTGCATCATAGGGGAGTTCAAGATTGCAGCAGTAAAATCTTCCGTGTGTTTCGTCAGGTATACAGCTCCAATTGCCCCTCCCATTGAATGCCCAAATAAAAACAAGGGTTTTCTGTTTGCTAAGGGTTTTGCAATGTTGTCAACAACGCTTTTTGCGTCAGTTACATAGGTACTAAAATTTTCAATATGTACTTTTGATGGATTATCCTCGACTGATTTTTCTCTTGGAGAAAAGCCGTGGCCTCTGTGATCAAATCGACAGATTGCATATCCCTGTTGTAATGCATAGTATGAAAACTCATCGTACTTTGCGCAAAACTCACAAAAGCCATGAAAAATTACTAAAACAGAATGAAACTCGCCGTCTGGAACAAGGGTTTCAACATGAATGTTTCCACCTTGAATAGATTCAACGGCATGGACTGTTTTGTGTGAATTGATAAACGGAATAACTCTTTCGGTCATTTGTTCAAAGAAAGTATCTTCAGATAGTAAAGTGATGTCATGCATTTGAAAACTCCTTTCTAAATAATGTTTTTTACCAACCGCCTGAGGCCCCTCCACCACCAAAGCCACCGCCTCCGCCAGAAAATCCACCGAACCCGCCGCCTCCAAAGCTTCCGCCACCGAAGCCACCGCCACGGTGACCGCGCGAACCGCCTAAAAGAGATAAAATGCCCATGGTGAGTATTGCATCGTTTACGCCGCTTCCCCTTCGGCCGCCTCCGTTGCGTCCGCCTTTGCCGCTCATGGAAATAAACATAAAGGCAAAGAAAATGGCGAGTGTAAATATAGAGGCAAGGGCGCTTGGCTCTTCTTTAGTATTGTTAGAAACCTGTGTTTTTGTTGACTCATCAATGTAACCTACAGCATCACCAACGGCTGTTTGACTCATTACCTGGATGCCTGCAATAATACCTGTTCCAAAATCGCCTTGTTGAAAGTAGGGGGCAATAATTTGTCTGATTATTTGTCCGCTTAATGCGTCTGTTAAAACGGCTTCTAAGCCATAGCCAACTTCAATTCTAATTTCTCTTTCGTTGTATGCAACGAGTAAAAGTGCCCCATTATCTTTGTCTGCACTACCGAGCTTCCATTCATCTACTACTTGAATAGAGTACATTTCCAGCGATTCGCCTTCAAGAGAAGGAATGGTAAGAACGGCCATTTGTATTCCGTATTGCGAGTTAAGTTGATTTAAATATTGATTTAAGGCTTGTTCTTCTTGGCTTGAAATAATATTTGCTTGGTCTGTTACAGGATTATTTAATGGTGGAACTTCGAGTGCAAATACCGGCAAAATTAATAGAATAAATGTAAAAATTACTAAAACCTTTTTCATTATTCGCCTCCTTGTAAAATTTGCACAGAGTCCGAAAGTTCGTTTGGATTTTCGCTTAATGGTGGAAAGTTCGTTTTTAAAAGCTCTGCACATTCTTCTACTGTTTTTAGTATTGCATCTTTTGTTGATATTTCACTTTTAGGAGAAAATCCTGTTGCCAACTTTTGCGCAAAAGTATCCCATGTAAGTTGATCAACTTTTTGGCAAATGCCTCTGTCTGCAATAATTCTCACCTGACGCTCTAAAAGGGAAACATAGATAAGTATGCCTGAGTTTTCTTTTGTGTCGTATATTCCACTTTCGATAAAATGTCTCATTGCTCTGCGATAAACTGCTACGTTTTGGTAGCTTTTGGGAATAATAATCCTATCAACAAAGGGTATGTTTGCACATAAAAATGCGATCGCAAGTACTAAAAAAGATGCAAAACTAATAAACCCCATTAAAAACCATGATGGAACATCGCCCCAAAAAAGGCTTTCGAACCAGTTTTGTAAAAGAGGAGAAATGGCAACAAGTATTGCCGCTACAATTGCAGCCTTAAAGACGGAAAATAATAGTTCCCAAAAGGAATAATTATGACTTGCTTCTGTAATAGCAATGGCAATTTCACCGTTTGTGCTTTTTTCGGCGTTTGCAATTGCCGTTTCAATATCTTTTAAGTCGTTTTCTGACAGACGAGCCTTTCTTAATGTGTTGTAGCGAAAATCTTTTGCCATTTTTCTCTCCAATTTGATTAATTAAAACGATACAGTA
>CAYJMR010000030.1:0-17440 GCA_964371375.1 uncultured Treponemataceae bacterium | reverse complement strand
GAAAAAATTTCCTCAATTGGCTATGAGTTGACCGGTGAAAGGGGAGATTACAAGGTGTTTGGCTCTTCAGTTTCACTTGACAAAACTATACAAAAGGAGTAATATTTGTATAGGAGGCTTTTCAATGAAAAAAGCAAGCGTTTTATTGTTGGTAGTGATGGTTATCGCTCTATTGGCTGGATGTACAACAACTTTACCAGTTGGTGTATCAGGTGAAGCATTAGGTGAAAAAACTGGTTCTTCAGAAGCAGCATTCATCTTTGGTTTCCCTATGGGTGATGCAAGTGTTGTTACAGCAGCAGCAAACGGTGGAATTACAGAAATTACATCAGCAGATGTAAACGTATGGTTCCCTATTGTTCCTCTTTATGTTAGAGTTACAACAAACGTAACAGGTAACTAATTAATAGTTACTAGCTATGTTAAGCTCCCTTTGGGGAGCTTTTTTTTATTCAGTAACGTTGTTAAGCCATTTACCGGATTTAAGTCTAAAAAAATTTGTAATTGCCTTTAGAGCTTCTTCACTCATAAAAGCAGCATAAATAAAAAACGGATCAAATTTAAATACAAAAGCTGCAAGGGCGCCTAATGGGAGTCCTAACAACCACAGGTATGTAGAATCTACAATCGCAGAGTATACCGTATCACCTCCGGAACGACAAATACCAACGATCATACACATGTTAAAAGACTTCACAGGATAGGTAAACATTAATACTAACAGCATCAGGGAAGCTTGCTCCAGTATTCGTGGGCTCACATCAAAAAAAACGGGAAGGATTCTTGATATTGGTATCAGCAAAAAAGCAACGGCACAGGCAACCAAAGGCATAAACCAGCTAAAATGATTTGCATCTTTTTTTGCGCCGAGTATATTGTTTTCTCCAATTTTTTTTCCAATGATTATTGCAGCTGCATTTCCAACACCAATAAAAAATACCCAGGTTAATTGTGAAACAGTTCCCGTTATATTAAATGCTGCAATTGCTTCGGTACTTGTGCGTGCCATTATAACATTTTGCATGGTAATACCGGTGCTCCATAGGACTTCATTGATTATAACAGGGAAGGCAATTTTTAAGTAACGCGCAACATCATCTCGTGTAAAAGAAGTGTATTTTGAAATTTTTGCGACGATGGGAAGCTTTCTTTTGTAAGCAATTGAAAAAACCATGGCAAATTCAGTAAGACGGGCTAATACTGTCGCAGCTGCAGCCCCCTGCACACCAAGTTCAAGTACAAAAATAAAAAAATAGTTGAAGGTTACATTTGTGAGAAGAGATGTGATGGTTGCGTATAGAGGAATTTTTACTTGCTCTGTGCTTCTAAGTGCAAGAGAAAAAGCGAAGCTCAATCCCATGGGCACATAGCAAAGAGCCACTATACGTAAATATTCAGAGCCTGCTGCAATAACAGCACTATCTTTTGAGTAAAGAGAAATAAGCCAAGAAGGAAAACTTATTGCAATGATAGCAAAAAGAAGAGAAGATACAAGAGCTAGTGTTAAGGTGATACCTACTGTTTTGTGAATACCCTTTAAATCTTTTTTTCCCCAATATTGGGCTATAAAAATTGAGCCACCTGAACCAATTCCAAATAAAAAAAGAGTTAGAAGAAAGAATATTTGATTTCCAAGTCCCACTGCTGCAAGTTCTGTTTCACCAAGACGCCCTATCATTACGGTGTCAATAAGATTTACAAGTGATTGTAAGAGGTTTTGGACAATAATTGGTAACGCTATAACAAATAGCGTTTTGTAAAAACCCTTTTGCATTGTTTAATTTCTAAAACTATGAATAGGAGCAGGAATCCTTCCACCTCTATTTATAAAATCAGCACAAGAAAAGTTATTTACGGCCATGATAGGAGCCCCTCCAAGAAGGCCACCAAACTCAACCCATTCACCGACATTTTTTCCAGGAACAGGAATAATACGTACTGCAGTTGTTTTATTATTTACCATACCTATTGCCATTTCGTCGGCAATGATTCCGCTAATTGTTGTAGCACTTGTATTACCCGGAATTGCAATCATATCAAGTCCAACAGAGCATACGCAAGTCATGGCTTCAAGTTTTTCTAGATTCAAAGCTCCCGCTTGTACAGCAGCAATCATGCCTTCATCCTCAGAAACAGGAATAAAGGCACCAGAAAGCCCACCAACGTTTCCGCTGGCCATTACGCCACCTTTTTTTACCATGTCAGTAAGCATTGCGAGGGCTGCGGTGGTTCCTGGAGCTCCTGTAACTTCTAGGCCCATTGCTTCTAAAATTCTGGCAACAGAATCACCTACGAAGGGGGTGGGGGCAAGAGATAGGTCTAAAATACCAAAGTCTACACCAAGTCTCTTTGCAGCTTCTGTTCCCACAAGTTGACCCATTCGTGTAATTTTAAAAGCAGTCTTTTTTATGCCATCGGCAAGTTCATCTAATGGACGCCCTTCATACTCTTTGCAGGCTGCGGCAACAACACCGGGCCCTGATACACCTACTGATAATACAGCCTCTCCCTCTCCTGGCCCATGAAAGGCGCCTGCCATAAAAGGATTGTCTTCTGGGGCATTGCAAAAAACTACAAGTTTTGCACAGCCAAGTCCATCTTTATCTTTTGTTCTTTCTGCTGTTTGTTTAATTATTTCACCAATGCCTTTTACGGCCGTCATGTTTATACCGTTTTTTGTTGTTCCTAAATTAATTGAAGAACATACTCTATCTGTGACGGCAAGTGCTTCGGGTATTGAATTTATTAGTTTTGTATCACCGATTGTACAACCCTTTTGCACAAGAGCTGAAAATCCGCCGATAAAATCTACATTCAATTCTTTTGCTATTTTGTCGAGAGTGATTGCCCATTCTACATAATTTTCTTCGCCTGAAGGTTCTGCAACCATCGCTATCGGTGTTACAGATATTCTTTTATTGATAATGGGAACTCCGTATTCATGCTCTATATCAGTTCCAACTTTTACTAAATTTTGTGCGTACTTCATTATTTTATCGTACATTCTTGTTCTGCTTTCTTTTCCTGATGAAGATGCACAGTCACGAAGGGATATACCCATTGTAATTGCTCTTACATCAAGCTTGTACTGCATAAACATATCGAGAGTTTCTTGTATTTCTACCGGTGTAAACATCATGTTAGTTTCCTTGCGAGATTAAAAGTCTTTGCCATACGTCAGGATCTTCTTGCCCTAGGCACCAAAACCCTGTGCTATTAATACCCATATCTTTATACATTTGGGATCGAGCTTCTATGGATGTTGCATCATCAAAATAGGCTGTTACAGTTAGGGGGATAGTATAGGTGTAATGTAAAATATTGTCAATTCGTTCAATTTTTTCTACATCATTTTCTTCTATTTGCCTTTCCATTCCTGAGTGAAAGTAAGCCCTATTTGCATTAAAATCGCCCCATGTTCTACCATAAAATGGTTGGCCCATAACAAGCTTATCTGTTCCTATGACTTCTATAGCATACTCAGCAACCCTTTTTCCCCAATCAAAGGAGGCAACCGGCCCTGGCGCGCCATTACTCCAATGTTCATCATATGCCATTACAAAGATACTATCAGCAATTTCGGTTATTCGATTATAATCATACGCATCTTCGGTTAAATATCTTGTGCGGGCAGCAACCGCTACAGAAAAAATTCTTTTTTCTGTTTTAGCTGTAGGGGGAAGCTCTTTTATTCGACTTGCAAGTTCGTCTAAAAATGATAAATAGTTTTCTTTATCACTTGCAAGAACAAGTTCATAATCTATTTGCAAGCCATCATAGTCATATTCTTCTACGGCCTCTATTAAGTCATTGATAAGAGCTTCTCTAAATGGATATTCTGGATTTAACATCATGTGCGACATGCTATAGCTGTTGCATACCGCAACTAAATGAATACGTCCAGTAAAAAAATCAATATTTTTTGCATTTGGCACATCTGTAAGTTTTCCTTGATTACTAATTGATGCTCCAAAATAGCCTACATCGGTTAGGGGCATAGCGTTTGAAAGAGTGTTTTCTCTTCCATCTAGTACATAAGCCCAAATTTCTGTAAATTCGACAGGTTTTATTGTTGTAGAATTTTCGGAATAAATAATATCTCCGCTTGCGGAAACAGGAATTGCAAAAGATTGACCTACAGGGTGGTTTTCCTGTGCATCAAATTTTTCTGAGCTAGTGCAAGCAAAGAACATGGTGCATATAGCGGTGCACAATAGTAGAGATTTAATATTTTTCAAAACTACCCTCTTATATTCTATGCATGGCATTAAACACTCTTTCGTGCATTACGTGTATACCAACATTCATTTCGTCCCCAAGTAAATCCATTTTTTTTCGGAGATCTTCAATGTCAATTAGGGAGTTTTCAAAATCTACCATCATCATCATTACAAAGTTTCCCGATAAAATGGTTTGGCTTATGTCAATGATATTTACCTTGTGTTCGGAAAGTGTCGCACTGACTCTTGCAATTATACCTACTTGGTCGGCTCCGACAACCGAAATTATAGCATGCGTTGTTGTATTCATAATTTAAAAGTATAATGCATTATAGTCTTTTTGTCATTATGAAAAGCAAAAAAGAAAGAAGTATTATCAAAAAATATTGAAATAATAAAAAAATGATGTTATAATATGTTGAAGATATTTATGGATACAAAATATATAGAGTTTTACTCTTCAATGATGAAAAAAATAAATTCTCCCGATAAAAAAGCCTTGTCAAAGGTAGACTTCCTAAAAGAAGTTTGTGATTTTTTTGGCTATAGCACTGGGTTTATTTATCAAATAGATACTTCAACATTGTTGAAAAAAACGACAGAGTATCATATTAATGAAATGGATTCGTTAGAGGATGAAATTGATTTCCCTGCAGAAATGGGAAGCAGTTTATTTGCCCAGTATGTTGATACACCAATTATTGTATATTCTGAAAAAAACAACGAGGCATCTCAATTAGAGTTAGAGCTATCTCGTATATTAAAGGCAAAAACCTATGTTTTAGCTCCAATAAAAAATCTACATGGAGTTTTTTCAGGATTGGTTGGTTTAGCTGATAGGCGTAGTGAAAACAGAGCTGGTGAAATTGATGTTGAAAAATGTTTATCTGTTTTAACGCTTCTTATTAATGTTGTAAAACTGGAAATATATGAAACGGGCGTAAAAAATGCTGAAGAAATTTTGGGACGAGTTCTTGACCATACTTGCATTGATATCTATGTAAATGATTTTTATACACACGAAATTTTGTATGTAAATAAAAGTATGGCCGCTCCTTATGGTGGCGTTGAAAATATGATGGGAAAAAAGTGCTGGGGTAGTATTTTTAAAGATAAAACAGAACCATGTGACTTTTGCCCACAGTTAAAGTTGATAGACGAAAAGGGGAAACCTACCAATACCTATTCTTGGGATTATCAAAGACCTTTTGACGGCTCTTGGTTTAGAGTTTTTAGCTCTGCATTCCCTTGGGTTGATGGACGATTGGCTCATTTAGTTGCAAGTGTAGATATTAGCGATAATAAAAAGAACGAACTCTTAGTAGAGAGCTTGGCAAACTGTGATGCACTAACAGGGCTTTCAAACAGGCGAAAACTTCTTTTGGATATAGAAGAATATATTACTGATGATTCTTTGTTTGGACCGGCATGGTGTATGCTCTTTTGCGATTTGGATGGTTTTAAGGGGATAAACGATACTTTAGGGCATGCAGCGGGAGATGCTCTTTTGGTAGAAATAAGTATGCGCTTAGGGAAAAAGTCAAAAGTAGAGTGTAAAACCTATCGCAATGGGGGCGACGAATTTGTAATTCTTCTTGCAACTCCAAAAAACGATAAAGATATGTTTGACTCTATCGACTCTATAATGAAAGATTTTACAGATCCATGTACTTTTGAAGGAAAAACTATCTCTGTTGGTTGTAGTATTGGAGCTGTAAAATACCCTGTAGATGGAGTTACTTCTGATGAGCTATTGCACAATGCCGATATTGCAATGTATGAGGCAAAAAATGCAGGAAAAGGTATAGTGCGATTTTATAACCGAGGAAAAGTTAGTGAAAGAGAGTCAACTGACGAGCACCTAAAGACAGTCGAAGGTTAAATATAATAGTCTTTTAAACTACCTGATAAGTTTTTATGCAACAATTCTTTTTCTAATCTTAAAAAAGCATCGCGACTAATGTTCTTTGCTCCAAAGCGGGCAATGTGGTCTGTGTATACTTGGGAATCAATAAGGCCTCCTCCGCAAAGTGTAAACTTTTGAACAAAGTCTACAAAGGCACATTTTGACGCATCAGGAAGATGCGAAAACATCGATTCTCCACAAAACACTTGGCCAAGTAGTACGCCATAAAAGCCGCCGGCGAGCGTTGTTGTTCCGTTTTTATTTGTGTGCCATGCTTCAAAAGAGTGGGCAAAGCCTAGTCTGTGTAGCTCTTTATACCCTTCAATTACTTCGTCAAGAATCCATGTTCCATCTTGCCCCTCTCTTTTTGCCAAAGCGCAATTTTGTATTACAGAAGAAAAAGATTTGTTCATAGTGTAATGAAAGGATTTTGCTTTTAAAGTTCTTTCTAATCGTGAAGGGACATGTAGTTCGCTTGGTAGAAGTACAAAGCGAGGGTTGGGTGACCACCAAATTGGCCTTTGACCTTCACTATACCATGGGAAAATACCTTGTAAATATGCTGATAAAAGCATGCCAGGAGAAAGGTTTCCCCCAAAGGCTATTACACCGTCATCATCATCTTCAAATGGAGGAAACTGAAACCAGTCATCTATAGAGAGCTCGGGGAAAGTGTCTTTGTAAAAACTTGGTTGTCCGCTTTGCATTATGCAAACAGAGCTTTTACTTTTTTTGCTTGAGTACAGGCAAGTACTATCTCATCGCCTTTTAAGCTCACTTTTACCTTTCCGCCTTTCGAAAGTTTTCCAAAAAGTACTTCATCAACGAGAGGGCTTGCAATGTATTCATCTATAGCCCGACTCATGTTTCTAGCACCAAATTCTTCAGAGTACCCTTTTTCGGTTAAGAATAAAAGGGCTTCATTCGAAACATCGATAAATACATTTTGACTTTCAAGGCGTGCGTTAAGCTTGCCAATTTCCTTGTTTGCAATATCTGACATAACTTTTTTGTCTAAATGGCCAAAGGCAATAATTGCATCAAGTCTGTTTCTAAATTCGGGGCTAAAAGTTTTTTCAACTGCATCAAATACGGCTTGCTCAGATTCTTTTCTTTCGCCAAAGCCTATAAGGGAGGCATTAATATTTCTTGCTCCTGCATTGCTTGTCATGATTATCATGGCATTTCTAAAGTCAGCTTTTCTGCCTTGGTTGTCGGTAAGAGAGCCGTAGTCCATAACTTGTAATAAGATATTATAAATATCACTGTGTGCCTTTTCTATTTCGTCAAGCAAAATAATAGCGTGAGGATCTTTTCTGACGGCGCCTGTTAAAAGGCCACCCTCTTCAAACCCAACGTAGCCTGGAGGAGAGCCAATAAGGCGGCTTACCGTATGCTTTTCTTGGTATTCGCTCATGTCAAATCGTAAGAGTTTTGTTCCAAGGCACTCAGAGAGGCTTCTTGCAAGCTCAGTTTTTCCAACACCGGTAGGGCCTACGAATAAAAAGCAACCAGAGGGTTTTTCGGCATTTGAAAAACCAGCACGTGAGCGTTTTACAGCGGTTACAACGGCATCGAGTGCTTTGTCTTGCCCAAAAACAAGCGTTGATAAGTCATAAGAGAGGGTTCTAAGTTTTTCTTTTTCATCAGTATTAACTGTTTTTTCAGGGATTTTAGCTATTCTTGCAACAGTTTTTTCTATAAGTGATACATCTACTTCGTTTTCTGCCGGTTTTTTCTTTGATGGTTTTTCTGACTCGGTTGTTTCCATTTTCGTTTTACCGTGTAATCTCATCCATGAACCCGCTTCATCTATTACGTCAATTGCCTTATCCGGTAAAAATCTATCTGTAATGTACAGAGAGGAAAGGTCAACAGCTGCCTGTATGGCATCATCAGAGTAAATAACGCCATGGTGTTTTTCATAGTGCGGGGCAAGACCTTTAAGCATAGAAAGGGTCTCCTCCACCGAGGGCTCAGCAATATCTATTTTTTGGAAACGTCTGGCAAGAGCTCTGTCTTTTTCAAATATTTTTGAATACTCGTCATATGTTGTGGAGCCAATGCATCGGATCTTTCCTGCTGTCAGCATTGGTTTTAATAAACTTGAGGCATCTAAATTACCTGCAGAAGTGGACCCTGCTCCAATTATTGAATGTATTTCATCAATAAATAAAATACATTTCTCTTTTTTTAGTAATTCATCGGTAAGTTTTTTTATTCGCTCTTCAAAGTCCCCTCTAAACTTTGCACCGGCTATCAAGGTTCCCATATCTAGGCTGTAGAGGCTATAATCTTTTAAAAGCTCTGGAACATCCCCCGAGGCTATTTTTTGTGCCAACCCTTCTGTAATGGCAGTTTTTCCGACGCCAGGTTCTCCTACATGAATAGGATTGTTTTTTGAACGTCTACAAAGTACTTGCATTGTGCGAAGTAGCTCTTCTTCTCGTCCAATAAGTTTTTCAAGTTTTTCTTCCTTTGCTTCTGCTATGAGGTCTCTTGTGTATTGTTGCAATAAAGAGCGCTTAGAGGAGGTTTTTTCTGTTTGGTTGGGAGTGTGAGTAATAATGATTTTTTTTGGTTTCATTGTATCACCGGCTGTAAAACTGGTGTCTGCAGCACTTTCTTGCGTTGTCTCTTCTATGAAGCCATCTTCACTACCTGCATTTTTTGCATATCCAATTGCTTCTAAAAGCTGTAATCGTGTTAAGCCTGCTTTTTTTAAGAAAAAGCTACAGTGATTTTTGTGTTCATCAAGCATACTTACAATCACATCAATGAGATCAAGAACATTTTTTTCTGCAGAGGCACAATGCATTATAGCCCTCCCCATAACAGACTGGTAGCCCATTGTTTCGATTGGCGCTTTGTTTTCTGTTTGAGGAATTTTATCTCGCAAATATGATTCAAGTGATTGTCTTACATATATTACATCTGTATCGCACAATAACAAAAGGTTAAGTACATAATCGTTGTTCAATGATGCAAATAAAATATGTTCTGGTGTTAAAAACTCGTGGTTTGATTTTCTAGCAAAATTAAATGCTTGTTCAAGCACTTTTTTTAGTTGTTCCGATATTTTCACAATATCCTCCAATGTATTACACTAGCATTCTTCCATTTTGCACTGTAAAGGAAATCCTTCTTTTCGTGCTGACTGAAGTGTTAACGAAACGCGTGTAACAGCAATGTCATATGGGTACACGCCTACTTCGGCAGAGCCTGCTACATGTACTTTTTCCATTAATAGAACGGCTGTTTCTTGAGGCTTCCGAAAAACATCCATCAAAATTTCAGTAACAAATTCCTTAGTTGTATAATCATCGTTCATTAAAATAACTCTGTACTGAGCCGGCTCTTTAATTTTTTCATCAATCAGAGCAGAACTATTTGCTTCGTTACCAATTTGTGGATTCATTTTTCCCGTCCATATATATATTATAATACTATTTTTTGCTAAATTCAAGTAAAAAATGTAGAGTAAATTTATCAAAGATTGAACGGAAAATCAAGGGGTATAATAGGCTGTTAGAATTAACGCATGTTTAGCAGAAGCTTCAAAGATTATCGTAAAAGTATTCTTAATCTTGTGAGCTGTCCCTTTCCTTGAAATTCTTTAAGAATTGCATTATAATAGAAACGTTAAAAAGTCTTTTTTTATAAACAAGGAATATGTATGGTAAAACGATTAACTTTTTTAGCCTTTACGGCAATGCTTTTATTTGTGGTTGTTTCATGTGACTCATTGTGGGTTGTGAATAATAGTGCAAGTATATCTTTTGATTTGCAATTAAAGGATATCCTTGCTTCCTCTACACCAAAAATGCATGAACCTTCTCTAATAGATTCAAATTCACTTATCCCAGATATTGATGATGAGGGATATGATGTTGTTGTTACTTTGCACAAGTCTTCTTCTGATAAGGTTATTGCAAGCGAAACGCTCACTGTTGACGAGGCAGAAGGTTCAAATATTTTATTTGAAGAAATAGCAGTTAACCAAACTGTATATGCAAAAATTGAAATAAAGCCAAATAATAGGCTCATTTTTAGGGCCCGAACCTTAGATACAAAACTAAAACGTGGTGAAAATTTCTTGCTTGCTCGGCCAAATGTAATGTTTTTAAGCGAAGGCGGGCTTAGTGTGTCACTGGGCTCTGACGTGCTAGATATAGGTAATGAAGAGGCTCCTGGGTTACCAGAATTGCAATTTGCATATGATTATATGAGTATTGACGGGAAACTTTTGCCAAATGCTGAAGTTTATGTAAGCAGCCGTTTGCACCCCAAAGAAAATGAAGTATGGAACCTTCCTGGATTAACGCTAATACAAGAGAATCCTGTGAGCGTAGTAATAGAAAATATTATAAATTCCTTTACTGTATTTAATATGACCTTTGCTTCTACAATTATTGAAGAGCTTGAATATATACCATTTATTAGCATTGGAAGTGCCGCTATATTAAATCTAGGAGGGGATGTACATATTGATAGACTTTCCTATACGCCAAATTTTTTTGATTCCTCTCCGGTACGAGTAACAAAGAGGTTAAGTGAAAATAGTCGAATAGGGCTGGGGAATTTTTCAGAACTACCTGTAGGTACAGTGCTTGTTGAAAAAGCAGGCGGAAGCTTTACGCGAGACAATTTTATTGTACCTACAGGAGTAAATGCTGTTATAGACACTGCAACAGGAAACCTTGTAGTTGCAGGAGAAGATAGTGGCGATGGTGGAGATATTACACCTCCAGACGGGGAAATCTATACGGTAACGTTTAATGCAAGCGGGGGGGTAGTAGACCCTGCAAGCTTAAGTGTTGAGGAAAATGAAACCATAGAGACTCTTCCAACACCAAGTCGAGATGGCTTTATTTTTGGCGGTTGGTTCACAGAGGATAATGGAAAAGGTACAGCTTTTACGTCTTCAACTTCAGTAACTGGGGATATTACTGTCTATGCAAAATGGACAGCTGTGTCGGGTGGAAGTGATGAAGAAGTTTATCTAAATGTTGACGCAAGTAGTTCTGGTGCAAACGGTAGTGTGGATTATCCGTTTACAACTTTTGCAAATGCAAAGGCAGCGCTTCCAAATGGTGGAACTATTTGGGTGGTAAATACTATCGAAATAACAAGCAGTAATTCTGATTTGGTTTCAGATGCTGGAACTCTTATAGCACTCAAAAGGGCTAGTGGTATGCAGACTTCAATAATAAAAATATCTTCAGGAGCCGAAGTTACACTGGACGACATTGTTATTGATGGTAATAATGTGAGCGCTAATGAACCCTTAATAGCAGTTAATGTTGGAACATTAATACTAGAAGACGGGGCAATAGTTCAAAATGCTAATCTTACAAGGAGTAGTATAAGTGGTGCCGGAATTTCTGTTGGTTCTGATGGTAAATTGATTATGAATGGAGGAGAAATTAAAAGTAATAAATCATCTTTGCATGGGGGAGGTGTTAATGTTTCTAGTGGATCCTTTACTATGAATAGTGGATCTATTACTCTAAATACTGCGACTCAAAGTGGTGGTGGCGTGTACGTTTCTGGTGGCGACGGTGTCTTTACCATGAAAAATGGTAGTATAACGCAAAACACTGCAAATGATGACGATGGAGACAATGGCGGTGGTGTTTTTGTAAATAATACAGCTACTTTAAATTTACAAGGAGCTCCTACGATTAGTGAAAACAAGATGAATGGAACTATTTCAAATGGTGCTTTATCAGGTGGAACTTCTAACAATATAGAATATTATTACAATAACGGAAATAAAGGAAACATATATATAACAGGTGCCCTTACAGGTAACGCAAATTCTATTTATATAACGCCACACGATACTGTTACTGGTACAGTAGTTGCAACAGCTACAAATGAAAATTTCATACCAGAGGGACTGCTCGTTAATGTCTTAGGTGACAATCATATATCACTTTGGGGTAGTGGAAAGAATATTGTTGTTCAATAATTTTAAGAAGTTGTAAATAAATCCAAAAAGCAAGGTGTCTACATGACTACTTGCTTTTTTTATATTGTTGGCACAGAAAGAGATCCCTCGACTACGCTCGGGATGACGGGGGTACTACTCAGGATGATGGAGGTATCATTTTGTATGACAGGTTTGCTACTTGGGATGACGGATTGGTGTGCAGCTACGCGGGAAAAATCAGACCGACAGACTGGGGACACTCCCTTTCCCATCTAGCAAAAAAAATTCACTTATGCTATAATCCTATTAATTATTGTTAATTATTAATTATCTTAGGAGTCCTTATGTCACAAGTTAAATCAATTTTAGCCGAATGTGAAGCGATGCTTTCGGGGCATTTTTTGCTTTCATCGGGAAAACATTCAAGCCAATATTTTCAATGTGCAAAACTTTTGCAATATCCAAACAAAGCAGAAGAAGTGCTTTCAATTCCTGTTAAAGAGCTTTTAGAAAAAAAAGCAAAGGGTGAACTAGACTTTAATTGCGTTATTGGCCCTGCAATGGGTGGCGTAGTTGTTGCATACGAACTTGGCCGTCAATTAAAAGTACCGGCATTTTTTACAGAGAGAGACGATGAACAAAACATGACTCTTCGCCGAGGTTTTGAAATTAATAAGGGCGATAAAATTGTTATTGCAGAAGATGTTATTACAACTGGAAAATCTACGTTAGAGGCTGCAAAATGTATTGAAGCATTGGGCGGCGAAATTGTAGCAAGTATTTGTGTTGTAGACCGACGGCCTGAAAATGCAGAAAATCCTTTTTCTTGGCCTATTCTTGCAGCATTAAGAGAAAGTGCTGTTGCTTGGGAAAGTGATGAGTGCCCACTTTGTAAAGAAGGAAAGGGTGATCCTGTCAAACCTGGTTCGAGAAAGAAGTTTTAAGCATGAGTCAAAGTGAGCGTATATTTTATATTGACAGAAAACTCAGGTTGGACGGGCGCGTAACTGTTCAAAAAGTTTCAGACTATTTTGAAGTGTCTACTCGCCAAGTAAAGCGTGATATAGAATATCTTCGTGATCGCTTTGCAGCACCCATTTTGTGGGATAGCAGTATAAAGGCGTATCGCTATGAAGAAAGTTTTGAAGACTTAGCTTTTGCAGACCAAAATCTTGTATTATCCTATGTTATAATGAAGTCCATGCTCGAAAATGAGCACTATATTCCTATTTATTCTGATGATTTATTAAAAAAGATCTCTGGCGATGTCCCCTCTGATTACCGTGAGGTGTGTGAGAAAATTCGCTATGAAATGCCACACGTTGAGAAAATGAATGGAGAATTTTTTATTGCTGTTGTGGATTCCATTCGAGAAAAAAAATGTTTAGAAATTGAGTATGAAAATGTAAAGGGTGTAAACTCAAAGAGAATTATTGAATGCGAGAGGCTGATTAATTACGGGGCAACATGGTATCTCTTGTGTTGGGATAGAATGCGCGAATCGTTTCGAACCTTTCATATTTCGCGCATTAAAAACATTCACATAACACATGATTCCTTTACAAATCATGCAAAAAGGCCCGGTGGTATAAAGCAATATAAAGCTGACCTAGAAGACTTCCTTACAAGTTCTTTTGGTATTTTTAAAAGTGGGCAAACACAAAATGCTCGGGTTCAATTTTCAGGAAGAGCGGCTCGAATTGTTCAAACCCAAAGTTGGCATCCTTCACAAAAACTTACACTTTTAGGCGATGAGCAAAATCCGGTTGTAGACTTAGAGTTTCCTGCAAGTGATTTTACAGAAGTTGTTTCAAAGCTGTTATCGTTTGGTGCTATGGCCAAACCTATGAATCCACCTGAGTTAGTAGAATTGTGGAAAGAAGAAGTTAAAAAGCTGAGTGTCTTTGCAAAAGAATAGGAAAGTTATATGGAAGCGCAAAACATATTGCCTAACTGTAGAAAATGTAAGTATTTTGTAGTAAGCCTTGCATCATCATTCCCCTATACCTGTACCTTTTTTGGGTTTAAACAAGCAAGTTTGGTAAAAACTCCAGCCCATACCGTTTTTGAAACAACGGGGCATCATTGCTTTTCTTTTGAAGTTAATCCAAAGTTAAAATAGCAGATGAAGCCTTTGCTTCTATTTTAATAACTTCCCTATTACCTTTGTAAGCTCTTGTGTTTTTTCTTCAATATCGCCTTCTTTTATAGCATTTTTGATGCAGCCATCAATATGTGACATTAAAATATCTTTATTTGCACGCGCAAGAATTGCTTGTGTTGCCATAAGCTGTGTAGAAATATCAATGCAATATCTATCTTCTTCAATCATGCCCAAAATGCCATCAATTTGCCCACGAGCTGTTTTTAATAGACGAGTTATGTGTTTGCTGTCTGCTTTCATACAGTTCCTTTTAGTCGATTGAAATTACTTTATAACCAGCATTTGTAATTGCATCAACAAATACATCATCTGTAATCTCTTTTGTAAGTGTAACTTCCGCCGACTTTGTCTCAAGCGAAACTGTTGCTGTTACGCCATCCATTGCATTTAGTATTTCGTTTACTCGTCCTGTGCAATGACCACACATCATTCCTTCGATTACAATGTTCTTTTTCATTAAATTCTCCTTGGTGTTTTGTTTTTTTGATATAACCACTTTGTAGGGTTTAAATAATTTAAGTCTTAGGGCATTTGTTACAACGCATAGTGAGCTAAGGCTCATTGCACCTGCTGCAATCATTGGGTTTAACTTAAAGCCTAAAAGAGTGTAAAAAAGTCCCGCTGCAACAGGAATACCGATAGTGTTATAGAAAAAGGCCCAAAAGAGATTTCCTTTAATATTGCGAATAACTGCTTTTGAAAGACCAATGGCTGTTACAGCATCCAGTAAATCACTTTTCATTAAAACCATATCTGCGCTATCCATGGCAATATCCATACCGGCTCCAATTGCAATGCCTACATCTGCTCTTGCTAAAGCAGGGGCATCATTAATACCGTCACCAACCATGGCAACCTTTTTGCCTTTTTCTTGAAGACTTTTTACAACGGCGTCTTTGTCTTGTGGAAGCACATCGGATATAACATCCGTTGTTTCAACCAGTTTTGCAATAGCCCCAGCAGTTTTTTTGTTGTCGCCTGTAAGCATTATTACGTCTAAATTCATTGCACGCATTAATGAAATGGCTTCTTTGCTTGTTGGTTTTATTGTGTCGGCAACGGCAATAACACCAATTATTTTTTTGTCTTCGCAAAAGAAGAGTGGTGTTTTACCTTCTTCTGCTAAAGAACTTGCTTTAGAGTTGACCCAATTACTTTTTACTCCATAGTCCTCTAAGAGTTTCAGATTTCCGGCTAAGATGTTCTTATTATCAATGGAGGCGATAATGCCTTTCCCAGGGACTGCCTGAGTATTAGATACTTCAGTAGGTGTAATATTCAGATTTTTAGCATGTTCATTAATAGCAGACGCTAAAGGATGCTCCGAAAATCTCTCAATTGCATAGGCTTTATCCAGTAAATAGTCTTTCGTAAATCCATCTGCCGGTATGATATCGGTAACTTGAGGCTTTCCTTCGGTAATGGTGCCTGTTTTATCTAACACGATAGTATCTATATGATGGGCAATTTCGAGCGCTTCTCCCGATTTTATTAAAATACCATTAGAGGCCCCAACACCTGTTCCAACCATTATTGCTACAGGTGTAGCTAGGCCTAAGGCACAAGGGCATGAAATAACAAGCACTGCTATGGCAATAGAGACAGAAAACGAAAGACTTTCGCCTGCAATGAAAACCCAATAGACAAACGATAAAAGTGAAATTACCATTACTACAGGCACAAATATACCACTTACCTTATCGGCAAGTTTAGAAATTGGAGCCTTGCTGTTTCCTGCTTCTTCTACAAGACGGATAATTTGAGAAATGGTACTGTCTTCGCCAACTTTTGTTGCTTGTATGTGTAAAAGCCCTGTTCCGTTGGTGCTTGCAGATAAAATTTTATCCCCAGTTTGTTTTTCTACGGGAATACTTTCCCCTGTTAAGGCTGATTCATCCATTGAAGAATAACCTCTAATAACAATGCCGTCGACGGGTGCTTTTGTTCCAGGTTTTATAACTAGAATATCGCCTATTGCAATGTCTTCTACAGGAACTTCTTCTTCAACATCACCAACTAAGCGAATTGCTGTTTTGGGGGCTAAGTCCATAAGTTTTTTTATTGCTTCGGTTGTTTTTCCCTTTGAGCGAGTTTCAAAATATTTGCCCAGGGTAATTAGCGTAAGAATTGTTGCCGCAGATTCAAAATATATATCGTGCATATACTGGTGAATCAAATACATTAAGTCATGATTTTGCCCATAGGTTATCATGTATATTGCTATAATACCATATAAAAATGAAGCTCCTGAACCCACTGCAATCAGAGAGTCCATGTTTGGTTTTCCCTTTATGAGTTTTTTAAGGCCTACGGTAAAGTAATTTCTGTTAACCAACAAAATGGGTAAGCACAATAAAAACTGAGTAAAGGCATTGATGATTGCATTTTTTTCTCCTGTAAAAATTGTAAAAATGGGTATGCCCATCATAGGACCCATCGAAATATACATAAGGGGAATTAAAAACGCAAATGAAACTTGGAGGCGAAATGTCATACGAGAATTTTCATTTTGAGTTTCTATGCTACGATTAGTATCTCTTTTTGACGATGTAATGCTCTTTTCTGTTGTTTGATACCCTGCTTTTGTTGCTGCATCGCAAATATCTTGGCTGCTTATAACTTCATCATCAAATTCAACTTGCATGCTATTTGATAAAAGTTGAACAGTAACATTGTTGACACCAGACAATTTTGAAATTGTTGAATCGACGTGAGAGGAACAAGCAGAACATGTCATTCCCGTAATACTAAATTGTTGTTTTTGTTGCACAGTATCTCCTTTTATTGTTTTAATACCCCACGGGGGTATAGTTATAATATATCACTGGATGACAAGTTTGTCAACTATTGTGTGTGCGTAGTGTATTTTTTTTAGAATGGAAAAGTTTTATGATAGTGACTTGTTAAACGGTGAAAAGTTATTAAAAAAAGAGACGCGTATACTAGAGGAGGGATTCTTAATTCAAGCAATTTGAGTTAAAAAGAGGAAAACCTCTCTTGACAGGTGAATTTTACCGTGTTATCATTATATATACGAAGCAGAAAATGGACAAGGAGGTGTTTGTGCTACAAAAAAAACACCGTGTGATGGCATTTCTTTTTTTAACTCCAGCAATATTGAGTTATATAGTTATGTTTTTGTATCCAACTATTAGAACTACAATAATGACTTTTTTTGATGTTCCTTTTGTTACATCAGATGTTAGTGATTGGAC
>CAYJMR010000029.1:17180-17444 GCA_964371375.1 uncultured Treponemataceae bacterium | reverse complement strand
TATTGAAAACTTTATACCTATACCAGTTTTTAATTCAAAAGAATTTAAAATTGAATTACGAAAAATGATAGGGTTTCAAACTTTTGTTAAGATTTCAAAAAAGTACTATAAAAAAACAAGGTTTTCGCCACAAATAATTAAAAGAATAAAAATACTAATAGTTAAATGCTGTAAGGTTATATTATTACGCTTAAATATTCTTATAGTCAGTGAGACGGAGAAAACAAGAGAATTTCGCTTACTTGGGCTAGTAATAAAACGACA
>CAYJMR010000029.1:0-17170 GCA_964371375.1 uncultured Treponemataceae bacterium | reverse complement strand
ATTATTATTAGTTTTTAGCTATAATACAGCTTGGAGTGTAAAAATGAATTTTGATCTATGCATAGTAACATATAATTCGCAAAATTGGCTTGAAGGGTTTATTAGTTCATTAAACTCTGTAAATTATAACCTTAAAAAGATAAATCTTTTCTTTGTAGATAATGCATCTTCAGATGATACAGTTGCAAAACTTTATGAAATAAAAGTCAAATATGAACAACTTTACAGTTCCATTGATATTGTATGCTCTAAAAAAAACAATGGTTTTGGAAGAGGAAGCAATATAGGGGCACGCTTAGGTAAAAGCGAATATATTTTTTTTATAAACATTGATGTTGAATTTACTGAATCAACATTTTTTGAATTAGAAAAAGAAATTATCTCTAGTGATGAAGACTTTGGAGCATTTGAACTCCGACAATTTCCATATGAACACCCAAAGTTTTATAATCCTATAACTCTGGAAGTTTCTTGCGCTTCTGGAGCTTGCTTGATACTGAAAAGAGATGTATTCAATATCACAGGTGGTTTTGATGAGCGTTTTTTCATGTATGTAGAAGATATAGATTTATCGTGGAATATTCGAATGCGAGGATATAAAATTAAGTATGTACCTAACTCAATAATAACTCATTATTCTTATAAAGAAGAATATGAAGAAAAACCCTTACAGTTAGTTGGCAGTTTAATTGGAAATTTAATACTTAGGTATAAATATGGAACAGATAGCGATATAGCAAACTGGGATAGCGTTTATACTGATGAAAAAATTAAAAAAATTAAGAAATATGGATATTATAATTTTTTTGAAAAGGAAATAACCAAAATTAAGCAACAATCTAGAGATTTACGTGATTTTTATAATAAAACTTTACATTTTAACTTTAAACCGCAATTTTATGCTCTAGAATATGAGTTTCAAAGAAGTGGCGCATTTTACAAAAACAAATTACCAACAAAAAAAATAGATATCTCAATAATAATAAGAACATATCAAAGACCAAATGTTTTACGCTTAACATTAGAAAGTTTAACAAAACAAACATATAAAAATTTTAATGTAATAGTAGTAGAAGATGGCATCAACCGAACTGCACATGCAATTATTGAAGAATTTAAGCATAAACTAAACTTAGAATACTATCCCGTAGAGGCGCCTTATGGTAGATCTAAAGTTGCAAATTTCGGAATTCATAAAGCTAAAACAGATTTTTGTTGTTTTCTAGATGATGATGATTATTTTTTTGCGGAACATTTAGAAGTAATGGCATCATTAATTCAAGATAATCCTGATGCGGACATGTATTGTGCATCAGCAATATCTGCACACACAAAATATAATAAAGAATATCCGGAAATATTTGAATATATTCACATGGATATAGTATCACGAAAATCTTTATGTCCACTTGATTTTTATATAGATAATCCTGTCCCAATACAATCAGTTGTTTTTCTTAAAGAAAAATATGAGATGCTAGGAGGAATTAATGAAAATTTAGATGCTTTGGAAGATTGGGACTTTTGGATTAGATATGCAAACACAGCAAAAATTATTTATACAGATAAGACAACAAGTTTGTATAAGGTACCGTATGACGCATTAGAATACAAGAATAGAAGGGATTTTATTAATAGTTATAGGAATGAAGTATTAAATAACATGCATAAAATAAACGCAAATGTCACACCCTATGATATATATATTCTTTATCATTTTGAAAATCAAAAAAAAATAATCTCGCAAAGCATAACACAAAAAACTGATTTTGAAAATGAAATATTTTTAAAAAGTACCAACTTATCTCATTTTATGAATAAGTTTGGGGCAACAGGAAATATTGATGAAATCCGCTATAATGAAGATTTTAAAATGCTTACAATTTCAGGATGGGCATTCTTGAACTCAGATTTTAAGTGCAAGCCAAAAGACATTTATATAGTTTTACTTTCTAAATGCGGATGTCATGCCGCTAAAATAAATAATTTAACTGTAAGAAGCGATGTCTCAATTACACTAGATCTTTCAAATGATGTTGTTGGATTTGATTTTTCAATGAAACTAGATAGCCTTTTAAATGGAAGCTATCAGCTATTTATATATGTAAAAGAGAGTGATAATGCTTGTGGTTTTTTTGATACAAAATGTTCTTTAGAAAAGCAGGGAAGCATACATCTACAAAAAAATGATGAACACTTCAGATGTATAATGATTGAAAGGATTGTAAAATATACTTTTGCATTCAAGACTACAACGTACTGTTTAGATTCGGTAAAAGTACAAGAACTGAATCTCATAATGGACGGATGGATATTTATAAAAAACATGGATAGGCAGTCACAGGAAATTTTTATAGAAATCAAAGGCAAGACTTTTAAGAGATTTTTAACAAGTAGGAAATTACGTTATGATATTGTAACTCACTTTAACAATAATCTATATCAGAATAGCGGGTTTACACTATCTGTTCCGTTAAAATATATAGATGACGGGAAAAATGCAATTGTTATTTATGCACAAAATAGAAATAAGAAAAAAAAATCAAGAAAAATTATTATTCATAAAAATGATAATAAAATAAATTTATTGAATTGAATATATACGCACCTTTCAGTATGTTGAAAAAAATATTATTATACTTAAGGAAAATTGATGTTAAAAAAAATATTAAAATCAAATAGAGTGACACATCTTCTATGCAAAGGCTTAATTAGCTTAAAGTATAATGGGATACGCATAACAATGGCAAGAATTAAAGCTTTGTTTGCTCCGCGACGGCACCTATCAAAATTGTCTTTTGCCCTTGAAATGCCTATTAAAGTTAGAAAACAACAGGAAAGAAAGCTGTTTACTAAAGATATAACATTTAGTATAGTTGTTCCTCTCTATAACACTCCTGAAAATTTCTTAAATGAAATGATAGCTTCTGTAAAAAACCAAACCTACAAAAAATGGGAACTTTGCATGGCAGATGGTAGCGATTTAGGGCATAGCTATGTACAAGATATTTGCGAAGAGTATACAAACAATGACATTAGAATCAAATATAGAAAATTAAAAAAAAACCTAGGTATTTCTGAAAACACTAACGCTTGTATTGAAATGACTACGGGAGACTATATTGCCCTTTTTGACCACGACGACCTACTTCACCCATCTGCATTATTTTATTACATGGAAAAAATTTGTATAGGCCATGCTGATATTCTCTATTGCGATGAACTAGTTTTCGAAAATAATCTCAGTAAAATTAAACATATTCATTATAAACCTGATTTTTCGCCAGACTACTTAAGGGGTGTAAATTATATTACCCACTTTACTGTTTTCAAGAAAGAACTTTTACAGAAAACAGGGCTATTTAGAAAAGAGTTTGATGGATCACAGGACCATGACATGATATTACGTCTTGCAGAACAAACAAATAAAATAATACACATCCCACAGGTGTTATACTTTTGGAGAAGCCATTCAAATTCTGTAGCTCAGAGCATCAGTACGAAAAAATATGCAGTCAATGCAGGTATCAAAGCGGTTCAAAGTCATTTAGAGAGAACGGGGTATAAAGGTATAGTTGAAAGTGTGTCAAAAGCAAATCCTACTTTTTATCGAACTAAATATACTTTAGAACAAGTACCTCTTATTTCAATTCTTATACCAAATAATGATCAAAAAGAAATATTAAAAAGATGTATTGACTCAATATATGAAAAAACTACATATGAAAATTATGAAATAATAATTATAGAAAACAAGAGTAAAGCAGAAGAAACTTTCACGTATTATACAGAACTCGAAAAAAAAGAAAACATCAAAGTAGTAGTATGGGAGCACGAGTTTAACTATTCAAAGATAAATAACTTTGGCGTACAGTATTGTAATGGAGAGCATATAGTTCTTTTGAACAATGATATAGAAGTCATAACACCAAATTGGATAGAAGAAATGCTTATGTATTCACAACGAGAAGAAATAGGTGCTGTAGGTGCCATGCTCTACTATCCAAATGATATCATTCAGCATGCTGGCGTTATAATTGGGATAGGAGGAGTTGCCGGTCATAGTCACAAACATTTCATACGAGGTCACCATGGATACTTTGGAAGACTTTTATTAGCACAAAATCTTTCAGCAGTGACAGCCGCTTGTTTAATGATAAAAAAATCAATCTTTGATGAATTGAAAGGCTTAGACGAAGAATTTACTGTGGCATTCAATGATATTGACTTTTGCATGAGAGTCCGAAAGGCCGGTTATTTAATTTGCTGGACACCTTTTGCAGAACTATATCATCACGAGTCTTTAAGCCGTGGATATGAAGATACACCAGAAAAAATTAAAAGGTTTGAAGGAGAAACCGCTAGGTTTAGGAAGAGATGGGATAAAGAGTTAGAAAATGGAGATCCTTATTATAATCCAAATCTTACGCTCGAAAGAGAAGATTTTAGTTTTAAATAAAAGATATAAGTTTTGTGTGAACATAAAGAAGGTTATCTCAACTTTAATGAAACAATTTTTTTAATAGGAGAAAATTTTAATTTTAGAAATATTATTTTATCTCACATACAAATAGCACTCCTCTTTTATAAATTATAAATGAACCTAAAAAGAGATTTTTGCTTATGAAACAAGCATTGTTTCTCTGTTTTCATATTCATGCATAAAAGAGCGTTACAGCATGTATGCGCTCTACCCCACCTTCTTTTAACGCCCTAGCACAGCTTTCAAGGGTTGAGCCTGTTGTCATTATATCATCTATTATAACAATTTCTTTTGGAAGTTCTTTAATACCTTCAGCTAGAGCATAGTTTTTACCTATGGTATTTAATCTCTCGCTTCTACTTCTCTTTTTTTGTTCATCTTTTGACAGGCGAACCAATGCCTTTACAGTCTTAATACCATAAAACGCTTGCAAAAATATACATAACTCATCAATTTGATCCCAACCCTTGGTTTTTATTTTTCCTTGCCTGGGGGGAACCGGTACAAGAGCAATTCCAAAAAAATATGTACAAAGAACTGAGTAAACGTTTTTTGCTAATATAGGTGTTAATGCGCGATTGTTTGCCATTTTCCATGCAAAAAGTAGTTCCTTTTTCCACAATGTATAATAGTGAATTGGAAAAATTGTAGTAATGTCTTTTAGCAATTCAGACCTTCGAACAGTAGTTTTATTAAGAGGATTTTTCTGGTCGACTATTTCTTCTCTGCAATCCAAGCAAAACTCTTTTTCACTAAGAAGTTCTACTCCACAAGTTTTACATCTCAATTCTTTTGGTTTATAATTATGTAATAGTTCTTTTTGACATTCCTTACATAGCACAATACCATAAGATTGTTTTCCGCACGAAATACAGCTTAGTGGAAAGGCAAGCGCTGAGAGCAGGTAAGCACAAGCCGTCTTTACATAGAATGATAATTTAAAAATACTCATATCTTTATTATAGTATTTATGAGCATTTTTTTGACTCGTTTTCTAGTTTTTCAATAAGTTTTTTTTCCAACGAGCAAGTAACTGTAAGGATTCAAGCGGGGTAAGTGCCTCTACATTGCACGATAAAAGTTCATTTAAAACCATTTCTTCATCAGCAAAAAGTGTAAGAGTATTTGAAGTTACAATATTTTGGTCATTAGTTTCGGAATGGGTTTTTGTTTCAGGTAACTCTGTCCATGTTGTTTTGTATTGTAATCCATCGAGGATTATTTGAGCACGGCTTATAATTTCAGACGGAACACCTGCAAGTCGAGCAACATGTAATCCGTATGAGTTTTCGCTCGCCCCTTTTCGTATCTTCTTTGTAAAAACGATATGCTCATCTTGCTCTTTTACATCCAAGCACAGTAAATCTATTTTTTCATGAACAATACGTGTGAGCTCATGATAATGTGTTGCAAAAAAAGCTCTTGCTTTAACAGAGTTTAAGAGATGCTCACAGATGGCCCACGCAATTGATAGCCCATCTTCGGTAGATGTCCCGCGACCAACTTCATCCATAATAACGAGGCTTTTTTCAGTTGCTGAGCGCAAAATTAAAGCTGTTTCACTCATTTCCACTAAAAAGGTTGATTCACCTCGAGCAAGGTTGTCTGAAGCACCTACTCTGCAAAAAATACGATCTACAATGCCAATTTTTGCAGAGCTTGCCGGAACAAAAGAACCAATCTGAGCTAAAAAAACAATGAGCGCATTTTGTCTTAAATAGGTGCTCTTACCAGCCATATTGGGACCAGTAATGAGTGCTAAATATTTTTCATTAAAGTGGGTATCATTTGGAACAAACTCTCCCGAGGGAAGATGCATTTCGACAACAGGATGCCTACCGCCTTGAATATTGAGCATTTTCCCTTCGTCCAATTCCGGGCATACCCAATTATGTAAAATTGCTGCATGAGCAAAACAACTTATTGTGTCTATATAAGCAATTTCTGAAGCAACAATAAGTAAATAGTCTATATACTGTGTAACACTTGCTCTTAAATTTAAGAATAGATCCCTTTCAAGCTCTACTATTTTTGACCCTGCACTTAGTAAATCTTGTTCAAGTTCTTGCAAACGAGTTGTAGTATAACGATCTCCATTAACCATAGTGCGACGTAGAATAAAATGCTCGGGCACAAACTCCAGTTTACCCTTGGTTACCTCCATATAATAACCAATATTTCTATTGTATCGTATCTTTAAGTTAAATATTCCTGTTTTTTGTTTTTCTTCTTCAACATACTCATCGAGTATTCTATTAAAGTTATTTTGAATGTCCTTTAATTGATCAAGCTCTGTTGACCACCCTTGTCGAATCAGATTTCCTTCAGTTAAACTTGTAGAAGGTTCATCAAGTAAACAAGCAGAAATTGTTGAAATAAGGCTTTGGGCCTCAGTTATAGATGAACTACAAAGACCACTAACTAAGCTTTGATCCTGAAAGCCTTCCATTTGACCTCTAACAGAAAGCCAGTATTCTAAACTCACTCTTAAAGCCTGTATATCTTTTGCATGAGCTCTTTCAAGTGCAATCCTACCCACAAGCCTTTCTATGTCGAGAACCTTCGATAAAATATTTCTCACTTCTTCCAAAGTGTTTTGGTGTTTTAAAAATGCTCTTATATGTTCTTGGCGAGACTCTATTTGTTTTATACATGTTGACGGGTGCATAAAATAGTTTTGCAAGAGCCTTGTTCCCATTGCAGTCTTTGTATGTAAAACCGTTTCCAACAAACTATACTGAACTGTTCCATCTCGTAAGTTTGAAATAAGTTCTAAATTTCTTCTAGAAGAGTCATCAATGAGTACATAGTCAGAGTCTTTATATACTTTTAAGTTTTTAACATGAGCTAATACATTCTTTCCATCAAAGCCTGAGTTTCTAAATACATAATCTAAGAGACACCCTGCAGAAGCAATTTCTGGTGAGTTTTTTTCCAGCGAAAAAGAATTAAGATTTACCGTATTAAACTGTCTTGTAAGAGTATTGTAACATGCATCTTGAGAAAAATGCCAATCATCTTCTTGACTTATAGAAATTGTTGGAAAATGGCTCAAGAGTTCTTGCATTTTTTTTGTTTGAAGTAACGTCCTTGATACTAATAGCTCTCGTGGAAGAGAGCGACCAAGTTCTTTTGCAAGTTCTTCCTCTGTATGTTTTGCATCCCAACTTGTTGCAAAAAACTCACCGGTAGAAACATCTATATACGAGTACGAAATATATTTACCCGAATCTACTAGGCATAGTGAAGCTAAAAAGTTATTGGTACTATGTTCAAGATATTCATGCTCTATAACCGTTCCAGGAGTTATTATTTCAACAACCTTTCTTTCTACTATACCCTTTCCAGCCGTAGGAAGCGTTGTTTGCTCACAAATTGCAATTTTTTTTCCTAAACGTAATAGACGAGCAATATATACCCGAGATGCATGATACGGAATACCACACATCGGACTTAAGCCTCTCTTAGTTAAAGTAAGGTTTATAAGGCGTGAAACTTCAATAGCATCTGTATCAAACATTTCATAAAAATCGCCAAGGCGAAAAAACAAAATTTCATTCGGATACTGAGCCTTTATTTCATTGTACTGTTTCATAAGAGGAGTTTGTGCTATCGTTTCACTTGCCATCACATGTCCCTCTGAGAAAAATCATATGCATACAATATTGTGCTTATAAAGAACCTAAACGTGATATTACCTCTCTGGTAATATCAACACTTGGGCTATACCAAAGAATAGAATCTTCTTGTAAGTCCAATATCATACTAAAACCTTCTTCTTCAGCTATGTCCCCAATAACCTCATAAAGATTTTGGTAAAAGGAATCAGAGTCAGCTAAATTTTTGCGCAAATTTTCTAGCTCAATGTTTTTTGCATACGTATATTCTTGCAAAAAAGCAGCATCTTCTGCAATTTGTGCTTCAATTCTCATTGCTTGGGCTCTGTCCCCGTTTCTTTCCAACTCCAATTTTTGATTTTGTAATTCTTTTAGCTCATTGGTAAGTTCATCTACTTCAGTTTGAAACTCTAAGCGCCGTGCATCATAGTTTCTCACTGCAGTTGTATTTCTAAAATATGTAGTATATACCAACGATGTATCTACTACACCAAACATTGTTATTTGCTGCGCAACGGCAATCCATGCACATGAAATAAGTAATACGACCATAAACATAATTTTTTTCATAGTAACAATCTCCGTGTGTTTATTGATTTGTTAAGTTAAATGAAAGAACAAATGTTCCTGCATTTTTTGTTTCTGTGTTCCATTCAAACATTCCATTGTCATATTTAAATGACCAAGCCCATAAAAGCCTAAGCGGAAACTGAGGTATTGAAAAACGCATACTTGGACCAAAACTGTAGAAAAAGTCATCTCCTGAAAGATTTGTAAAAAAGTCTTGTGGCGTATCTTTTACTACTATTGCATCCATAAAAAAGTCAAGTGAAAAAACACCAGGTGCAATTGGCATTCTTAACTCTAAGTAGCTTGACCATAAGGCTGTTCCTTCAAGTCCATAAGATTGATCTTCACCAGTTTGTCCCCACCCACGACCATTAAACATACCATCAATGCTTAAGATATTTTCAGAACCTATAGGAGAGTTGTTTGCAGGAAGCAAGAAGGTTAATCCTGAATATCCTGCAAGTACAAATTTTAAATTCCATATTTCAGAGACAGGTAAATCTAATAGAGTAAAATAAATTTCTCCTTTTGTATCTGTGCTCAAAAAGTATTCAGATTCAATTTCGGGTATAAGCCCTGTCCATGTGAGTTGTTGACTTGCAAACCAACCTTTTGATGGATCATAATATAAATCACGTGCATCAAAGGATGCTCTTGCATAAACTGAGTTTTCAACACCAAACTTTCCATATCTATCACTTACAACAGTATCAACTGGTTCATATAGTTCTGCATCATAATAATTTCGTAAAAATGCATTTGTAAAACCACCTGTTGTGGTGAGTGTTCCTTCTTCCCACACCCATCGTTTTCCAAGACCTAGATTTAAACCAAAAGATAATTGATTATAATCCATAAAATAATCTGTTGTATTAACCCCTGTTGGCAAATAGTTATTATAAAGAGTTGACGTTGCTGTATGTTCAACATAAAAACCTGCATTAAATGTGAGTGGCTGTCCCAAGAACCATGAATCACCATAATTAAATGATAACAATTGCTCGTCGTTTGAGCCCTTTATGCTTGCAGAAAGACTTCTTCCCGTACCTAAAAAGTTATTATCGCTAAAATTTGCAAATGCAGATACCGGCCAAGAATCAGGGTCTGTAACACCAGAGAATGTAAGACCAAACTCAACTCCAACGGTAGATTGTTCTTCAATATTTAGAACAATATCTACTAAGTTCTCCTCAGACCCTTGTACAATTTCAGGAACTATAACAGAAAAGAACTGTAAGTTATATAAGCTTCGCAAGCCAGTTTCCATTTTTCTTTTAGAAAAAATATCGCCTGACTCAAGAGGAATCTCTCGCAAAATAACATAGTCTTGTGTTTTTTCATTACCAACTATACGGATACTTTCAATATGGCTTCGTTCTTGTTCTGTAATATATAAGATTGCAGAAACAAGATTGTTTTGTGTATCACGTGTTACTTCAGGATAAAAGGTATTAGAAGTATATCCGTTTTCGTAGTATAAATCAGCAATTGCAGTTAAACCTTCTTGAAAACGTATTTGATTAAAGACATCACCTTCACTTAAATCTAGTAAATTAAGTAAGTCCTCTGTACTAAAAACAACATTGCCTTGTGGTGAAAGCCCATTAAAAAAGTACTGTGATCCTTCTGAAATAATGTATGTGAGTGTAAGCTCGTCTCTGTTTTTTTCTTCATTGTATTGTGCTACTTGCACTACATCTTCTATAACGGCATCTATATAACCGCGTGATTGATAAAAAAACAAAATTGCTTGTTTATCTTGTTCTAAGGTAGCTTCTTGAAAAGCACCATCTTGAAAAAGTCCCACTTCCTTAAGTTGAAGATTTCTTTTTAATGTTTGTGATGATGCAATGGTGTTTCCTTGAAACTCAATGAGTGAAATTACAGTAGAACGCCCTTCATTTATGTTAAAAACTACTTCTATACCCTCTTCTTTTTGTATTGATTCAGAAGAAACAGTTACATTTGTATATCCTTTTTGAAAATAAAAGTCACGTATTTGTCTTTCATCGACAACAACATCACTTTCAATATATATATCATTTTCGCTAATTGAGATTTTGTCAAGAAGTTCCCCCTTGCGAATTTCATCATTTCCAATAAAAGTAATACGTGAAATAGCAGGCCTTTCAACTACAGTAAACTCTAAAATAACAGAATCTTGTTGGGCATTTGCAGGAAGTGCCGTAGGTGTTATATCATCAAAATATTCAAGCGCATAAATTCTATTTAATATTTCTAAATACACATCATCGGTAAACATCTCACCTAAAAATGATGAAACAAGGCTATCTAAGTCTAGCGGGTCAATGGCCTCTAGGCCTGTAAAGGTAATGTCTACAATTTCCTTATCGTAATACCAATCATCAGATGTTTGAGCAAAGATTCCTACCGTAAAAAGTATTAGCAGTAAAAAAATCAAACCTTTTTTATTATTCATAAAGCCTCCAAAACCTTAGCTAAATTAAAAATTATATTTCCATGAAAAACTTATTGAAGTAAACGGCACCAATAAGTCCCAATCTGTTGTTAAATCCGGTGCAATACTCCATCGAATTGTTGCAAACGGTGAAGGTAATTCTAACCCAAATTCGGGTTGAAATACAAGCCCCCTAAGCCCTAAATCTAGCCTATCTTCGTCATATACTAAGCTTAATAGTGCATCTGCATATAGTGTTTCATTTAAATACTTACCAATGTATACCGTAGTATTATCTAAAAGATTTCCAACGTTCAGGTCTTCATTAGTGGTATTATCAAATGTACTTACTATTGCATTTTGTAAAAACATGCTTCTAAATGAAAAAGTATCAAAGTTTAGTAAATCTCTAACTTCGTTTTCCAAGCCCCGAAGTACGGTCACTTGTGTTCCGTAATTTGCTAATCCCCCAAGCAGGAATAAGGGATCTATCTCTTCAGAAGAACCAAGGATAATTTGACCAAGCAGGGTCATAATATCTTGCTCACTCATTGAAGGAATAGATTCGAAAATCGGATCAAGCTGACTGAGTTGTTGGTTTTCTACGGAGAGTAAAATCCTAACAAGATCTCCGTTTTCATCTCGCTCCCTAATTTCTGCACTAGCCGTTAGTCTTGGGTCAAATGATTCAATGCTGTCGTAAAATACAGCGCTTGCCTCCCTTGCTAAGAAGGTTCTGCTTAAATATAAAATTTCACCGCCGCGCATGCTAAACTCTCCTGCAATTAACGAGGTTGCATAGCGAGTGTCCATTTGAATTACTAGCGGCTCAACTTGTGTGACTAATCCTCTAATAATTGGATTATTTTTTGAAGGCAGGTACAATGGGGATTGTCCTTCTACAGTAATAACTAAATCGACAAATATATCATATTCTCCAATTTCAATAATTTCATTAGAAGGAACAATTGAAATAATTGCTTCAACCTCTTTTGTATCAATATTGCCACTAACTTCTACTAGGTCATTAGTAATATAGAGCTCAAGGTCAGTTTGTGCAAGCCCATCAAACGTACCATATGGCATGCGGTATCCACCGAGTACATATTCATCATTTAAAGTTGCAAGATCCAGTGAAAGATACGTAAACTCTAATTGTTCCATCGATAAGGTAACATCTAAATTAACAGCCGTCTGCGTTTCTTGAGCAATAAAATAAGCATTTTGTGCCGAAAAAACATTTTGAGAGACGGTTACAGGAAAATCAGCACATATCAAACGTTCATTAACATAATCTGGCACACTAATCTCCATGTTTGTACCAAATAATTCTGCATTAATTTGAAGATCGTTTAGTGGTCCTGTTAATGTTCCGCTACCAACAGCTATTCCAGAATGCAACGAAAATACTGGTAAATCAACAAGAGTACTAAAATCTTGTGCATCTGCAAAAATATTATCAATAAACATAGTTAGTTCACTGTTTTCCATAATTCCAAAAGCATCAAATTGTACAAAAAAATCTTCGGTTGCATTGACGCTTATTTCACCTGTATCAAGTAAATATCCTGTTACTTCGCCATTAAGACCTGCCTGTAAATCAAACCTTCCAGGAGTACGTACAAGCTCAACAGTATAGTTTTGTAATTGTGGTAAGAATGTTGAAACAATTTCTTCAAATACGACATTAATAGCAAATGTTTTTTCGCTTATCGGAATATCTTCCCCTCCATCGGATGAAGCAATTGAAAAAAGAACAGGGCTTGAAAATGTTTTTTCAGCAAAATATGAAGACGATGATAGCCTACCTTCAACGAATCCATCTAGTGAACCATTAAAATCTCTAAGCGAAACACTTCCATCTATGTTTTTAAAACTTATATTGCCATATGCAATATCTACATCATTTGCTGTAACAGAAAAGTCTTCTAATACAATGCTACCTGAAAACTCAGTATTATCTGGTCCTAGCTGAAATGATGCATTCTCTACTACCAAACTCGCTGATGGATTTTCAAGCGTTCCTTGTGCGGTAAGAGCAACATTGATTGTATTGCTTTCTGTTTGAAAATTCACAAATCTTCCCGACGGTGAATCTTGAATTAATACATCTGCAGAAAAAAACATATTTTCTAAAAAGGCTTCATCACCAAAAGCTACTCCAGATAGGTTAAAAGCCTCTACATTGAGCTCATACTTTTCGTTTGAAAAACTGTCTTCAAGCAAAAGATTCAATGTAAGGTTCTCAAGGATAGAATTATTAATATTCCAAGAACTGGCAAGTATTCCTCCAAGAGTAGATAAATCGTCAGAGTATGACACTTGATTAAAAAAGGCACCATTTGGGGTAACATTTCCAATAACAGTAAAATTGGGTCTCAGGATATTTGTTGAAGTTATATTTTCGATATTAAAGTTTTTAACATCAACAAACCAATCGCCAATAGACTCATGTGTTACAGAAGTATCAAATGATAATGAAAGGAGCGTGTTGCTTATTGAAATTGGTAGTGCTTGCACCTGCCCTATTGCGCTAAATCGTACGTTTTCATAAAAGTTTACTGCAACATTTAAATCATAGTCTCCGCTAATAGCTAAATATTCAGTTGGCATAAAGGCACCTGAAAAGGTGTACGGAATTGAATTAAAGAAAAGTGAAGAATTAAAAAATATTTCCGATTTCCCGTCTCCGAGGTCTCCACTTGCTTCAAGTTGAATTGACTGTCCTGCAACAAGCATATCTAAATTTGGCACTTGAAATAGAGATTCATTGCCGTTTGCCGAAAACAATAAAAACTCATCATCAAGTTCTGTGTTTGCAACAATAACATAGGGTACACTATATGAATACGAATTAAAATCGGTAGAAAAGAATGCGTTAAACGAAAAGATATATGGCTCAAGTGGGGAATTAAGCAAAGCAAATGTTTGTGCTTCTTCTTTTGGAAGATACCATAAAAGAAGCTCATTGATTGAAGATAAAAACATACCGTCGCTTAGTACTTCTAATTGAAAAAACTGATTGGTATCAAAATCATAATTACCATTTGCAGATAAAACTCCTGGCTCTGAAGTTTCTGAGCGAGAGTAATCGGAAACTTCAAAACTAAAATCAATTTCATTGCCAATACGCTCTATTTCTAATTGTAAAGCTGTTAACGCTTTTTCTCCTAGCATAATTTGAGGAGCAAATATAATAAGTTCATTTTCAAGAGAATCAAAATAGATTTCGCTTGACAGTGTATTCCCACTAGGTGCACTAAAAGACCGTATATCTAACAAGCCACTTGGAATAAAGGTGCTTAAATTGACACTTCCGGTATAACCGGCAGAAATTGTATTTGATAAAGCATCGAAGTAGCTAATCCTTAAGGTATCTGTATCACCATTTATACCGTAGCTTAGTACAATTTCCTCTCCGGTAAGCAAAGGTGGAAGAGTCATTGATCCTGTTGCACTATAGTCTGTTTCCAAAGTTTTTCGATTGTAAGAAAAATCATATTTACCACTAATACTTGTACCACGAAAATTTCTTAGTAATTCATTTTGTCCTTCATATGACACCAAATCAAAAATTTGAAAATTTTCAGCATTAAAGGTAAGCTTTGCTTGTTCCTCTAATGCATTATATAAAAACTCAATTGAAAAAGGTAATACATTTTGCATCGCAACAGCATGAAGTGTATTATTTGAATAAAAAGTGTGAAAATCAAGACGAGGTATAACATAATCTGATTCTTGGAATGATGAAAGACTCAATTGTGCAAAGCTATTTTCTAAAGTCTCAGAAACTCGCCCCTTTAATGAAATCCTTGTTGAAAGCTCCCCAAAATCTTCAAATGCATCTTTAGACGTTAACTTTACAACCCCGTCAACAATCAAATTTAAATATTCTGTTGTATCTTGATCATAGATTTCGATTGTTGAAAAATTAATTTGAGCAAAAAATGCATTGCCATTATATGTAAGTTCTGTATTCTTAAATTGAACATCAATAGGTAGTGCAAAAACTGGCGATAATATAGTTTGAATCAATCTCTGTAAATCTTCTTCGCTTTCAATTTGCATTTCTACCGCTTCAACTTGAAGAGCATCACCATTAGCAGTACTTTGAAAAGCCCGCACTACCTTTTCAATAATTTCGCTGTTTTGTAAATAATCATAGTCTGCTGTAAATCCATCTATGACAAGCTCACCCAATGCATTTTCTGGGTTATCACCAAAGAGTCTGAGTATATTCCATCGTAACTTTACTGAACCTATAGCTATTAGAGAACTATCATTTTCAACATCGCTTATTTGAATATTTTCCATGCGAATAGCGGATAGAATTGATGGTGATAGCGAGTCATATGAAACAGTTAGCCCAACAGTATCTTCAAGTAAAGCTACATAATCATTTTGTATGGTTTCCAGTTTTGCACCTATTGTACGCATTATAGGGCGCACCAATAGCATAGCAAGAGCCAGTACAACTAAGAGAAAAACAATGCTAAATGAGTAGGTAAAAACCAATTTTTTCATATCTATCCACCATACATAATATCAGAAAATCAAATAATTTCATAGACAAAATATAGTTTTTTTTGCTTCTAATAGAAAAAAAGATAAAAAGTCATATACAAACTAAAAAAGATATGATATAAATTGATAAGTATGCACATAGAAGAATATAGTAACTTTGGCACAACAGATGAGTATCTCTTTAAACAAACTATCTCAAGTTTTATTGTATTTGAAGGCATAGATGGGTCTGGAAAATCTACCCAATTAAAATTGCTAGAAGATAAAATATCTTCAACTGAAGCCTTTTTTACCGCAGAGCCCACAAATTTACACACAGGAAAGTTTTTAAGAAGCATTCTAAAAGGTGAAGTTGAAGCACATCCTACAACAGTAGTACACCTCTTTGCAGCCGACAGGGCAGAACATCTTTATGGAAAAGAGGGCATAATTGAAACTTGCAATAATGGTAAGCTTTGCGTGTGCGACCGCTACCTTTTTTCTAACCTTGCGTATCAAGGTGTAACTTGCGGAGAAGAGCTTCCTGCGAAGTTAAATGATAACTTTCCGTTACCTGAGCTCGTTATCTACTTTGATATAGACCCAAAAGAGTCTTTAAAACGAGCTCAAAGTCGCGGGGAAGCTGAAATTTATGAAAAGCTTGACTTTTTAGAAAGCACCCATTCAGAGTACGAAAAAGTATTTAAGCACTATGAAGAGATGATTGCAAAGAAACTTACAACCATGAAAATAGTACGCATAGATGCTTCCCAAAGCCAAGAAAAAATTTCCGAAATTGTTTGGTTTCATGTAGAGCATATCATAAAATCTCTATAAACCCTTAATCTTTTTTTTTAAGTTCCGATAATTAAATATGAGTTTTTTCATTTTTAAAGCAAAAGCACGATGTATAGTCAAATATAGTGCTATAGCTTTATTTCTCCTTTTTATAATGCTGCTCTTTAGTTCTTTTGCAGTGAGTTTTAAAGAGCAGTATTATAATTTATACCATGTACATTACCAGCAATATCCAGATGATGTTATGGAAAATATATATTGGCTAGAACGTGCTGTAGCTGCAGACTTTGCAAACCCACAACATGCGCTAACTCACATTAGTGATGAAGAAGATTGGGAAAAATACCGCTATCTTTTTATGATGCATGTAAACTTAAAGCTGATTGAACAACATATGAGACTTGGGCGCTACTGGGATAAGCAGATTGCATACTTTTATGACGCCCCTTGGAAAGAAGAATACCTCAGAGACTTAGAAACAGCACGAAGCTGTTATGTTGCTGGCCTTTACTATTGGAAAGAAGCAAAACTTTGGGCTGAAAAGGCGAATCAAGGTAAGTTTTATTTTATTAATTTAAGTGGTATTCAAAACATGGAAGATGAATCGTTTAGAATTAATACTGGCGACTTAAATTATGAGCGAATTTTAGAGCGTGAAATAAAAAGAGTTGACGAAGTTATCGCTGACTTCCTTGCAATGAATGACGAAACATATTAAAATAGGGGTATGAAAACATTACACATACCCTACCCGCAATTACACATAGGAACTGAAAATAC
>CAYJMR010000028.1:0-17484 GCA_964371375.1 uncultured Treponemataceae bacterium | reverse complement strand
CAAAGGCAAACTTTAGAACACTCGGAAAAGAGCTTGGCCCATTAATGAAAAAAGCATCTAGCATTATTGAAGAGCTTGATCAAAGTACTATACAATCATTGTTGGAAGGCTCAACGTTAAGTATTGATGTTGAAGGCAAAACAGTAGAGCTTACCGAAGAAAAAATCGTCATTGAACGTATTGAAAAAGCAAATCTAAAGGTACTTAATGAAGGAACCCTTACTGTAGCCTTAGATTCTGAAATTACAGAGGAGCTAAAGTTAGAAGGACTTGTTCGTGATTTAGTGCGAGGTGTACAGAACGAAAGAAAAGACAAAGGCTTAGAAGTAAGTGACAGAATCAATCTTTCTATTACAAGTGCAACTAAAGAAAGTTTTGATGAACTTAAAAAAGCATTCGATTCCTTTGTTGATTATATTTCTTCAGAAACGCTTTGTGTGGAAGCAACATGGGCCAGTTCAATTGCAAACGGAACAGACATTGAAGCAGGAGACTGCACATGGAGGATAGAAATTGAAAAAGCATAACATACTTTTTGGAATTACTATAGTAATTATTGTTGCTCTAACAGGCTGTGCAAGTATGCCAGACTTTACACAAGAAATTGACCCATTAACCATTTTTGATGAAAATGCAACAATGTATGCACACATCAGAATTTCTGGAAATGAAGGTGTTTTAGAAAATCTTATTCTAAATAATATAGAAGGCATGGACGAAGACTCACTAGATACGATTCTTGAAAGAAGTCATTCACTCTATATTGCGGTTTTTGAAGAAACAACAACCAATCCTGCATATATGCAACTTGCATTACAAGGATCATTTCCTGTTTTGTTTGTTAATGCTTCGCTAAACTCAAATAGGGGCTGGGAAACACAAAATGCCAACATTGATGGAAGTACCTATAGATATAAACAACATTCTTCTGGAATGGAACTTGCTACTCTTTCTTCAAACCTTATTGTTTTATCAAGCTACAATGTAAGTTCAATGCAAAACAGGTTTATGAAATCTTTATTTAACACCATTGTGTTTCCTGTAGCTTACGATGAACAAGGCGTGTCGAATTCAATTAATACACTCTTTATGAATGATTCATCAATTGCATTTTACTTCCCTGAAGCCAAGTCTCTCATCTCATCAATGCTTCCGATTCCAATTGAACTTGCAGTTGATTATGCGTATGCCTCTGTATCCATTGTAGACGATGAAAACTTTTTACTTTCAATACAATTAAAAATGCAAGACGAAAGATTGGCACGAGGAACTATGACTCTACTAAATCTTGCACTGCTTGGTACAAATATAAATGCAGAACTTCTTGATGGCGCAATAATTGCACTTTCAGATTTACCGTTTAGTGCTGCATCCTTAGAGGGCATGTTGTAAAAAAAGTATTGTATTTACTAAGTTTAATTAGTAAATACAATACACCCCCTGCATATCCCCTAATCCCTGATCATAAATAAAATCATTATTTCTACTTATCCTCTACATCCATGATGATTAGAAAAAATCTGTAAAATGTCCATGGTGTCAACAACTAGATATTTACAATTAATATTAATACGCATATGCTTGTCAAAAATGTAAAATTGCGGTATAGTAGATTACATGATACAATGAAGGAGCCATTATGAAAGACAATTCAAAAATTATACTAAAAGCAGAAGCACTGGACGGCTATTTAACAGAAAAAGATCAAGCCTTTCTTTCTAAAATGGATAAACTCTATGATGAGACTATGGCTTCTTTTAAGATAATTGCATCAGGAGGTTTTGGATCTACCCTTGCACAAGAAGAAAAAAAGATTATATCTTCCTTTAATGAAATGGGACAGTTTATGCAAGAAATTTGTAAAGAAGTGCCCGCTTTAAAAGTTTTTTCATTCGAAACAGACCCCTCTGCACATGCAGAAGCATCACGTGTTATTGCAAAATTACGCGACACCAGAACAGGGCACGATGAGTTTGTATACTATACACAAAGAGCCTACGAAATGCTTTTTAGAATGGCATATGCAGGTAACCAAACAGAAAACAAAAACTATTTAGTAGTAAAAACACCTGTTACTGTTCCAGTACAAAACTATTCAGTGCATAAAATACCTGATATCGATTATAAAATTGAAAACACTGTTATGTGTGTTATGCTCAGAGGAGCCCTACTTCCATCGATGATTATGTCAAAGGAATTTGAAGAATACTCATCACATGGTTATGTTACGCCATTCGCATTATTTAAAATTAAAAGAGATGACACAAAAAAAGAGTCAAACATGGAATACATTTTAGACTTACAAAAATCATTTTTTTCTTTAGAAGAACTTGATGGTAAAGATCTAGTATTTGCAGACCCAATGAACGCAACAGGTGGCTCACTTGTCACAATTGTAAATTACTTGCTTGAAAATGGCGTTAAACCAAAATCTATTAAGTTTTTTAATGTTATTTCAGCCCTTAAGGGTAGCTTGAGAATTGTTAGGGCAATCGAAAACTGTACTTGTTATACATTATGGATGGATCCAGTACTGAACGCTTCAGCATACATTATGCCAGGATTGGGAGATGCAGGAGACAGGCTTAACGGTGTGGATACAGAAGAAAACCAACGAAACATTATTCAATTAATTGCAGACTATGGTTCAAATATTTCTGGACTTTATCGCTCACAATTAAATAAAATTGAACAAACAGTATTAGGTCAATAATGAAACCTAGCTTTAAGATATGCGTTGCATTGCTTATTAGTATACTAGCCTTTTCTTGTGCTTCTACAGGCGCAATGCAAGAAAATGTAATTGATGCTTCAGTTTTAGTACAAGAATACATCTTACTTTCTCAAGAATACAGTGAGATAGAAGAGTATGAAAAAGCATTAGAACTATTAATTGAAGCACAAATGCTAGATAAAGATAATAATGAGATTGTATATATGATAGCTCGCACTGCAGCACTTGCAGAACAATGGGAAGTAGCTCTTAACTCTTATAATGAGCTATATGATATGGATAACGAAAATCTATTATTACAAAAATCGATTGCGTGGATATATGCACAAAGTGGAGATTTGCATACTGCAGAAGAATTATTTGAAACCTTATACAGTAGCCATAGCTATGACAAAGAGATAAATACAAATTATATATTAGTGCTTTTAGCAAACAATAATATTGAAGATGCTGAACAAATTTTTGCTGAATATGTTACATTGTATCCCGACGAAGATAATATCGTAGAACTACAAGAAAAAATTAACTCTATAAAACAAGACACCCAAGAAAATAAAGAGGAAAGTACTATATAGTTGAGTTTGCTACAAACTGCCTATATTTTTCTGGACTTACTCTAAAGGCTACAATTGGTAACCCGTCTTCTTCAAATGCTCTTACAACGGCTTTTGAAGCTTCAGTAATTAATCTACTGCCAGGAAGAATACGCAACGCCCTCGTTGATAAGCCAATTCCCACTTTGTTGATTAAACCTTCACTTTGTATTAGTTTGTCTAATTGACTATATAATTGTTCACACAACAACATAGTTTGATCTAAACTGATATCTAACATAATACCTGCAAAACCATCAATTTTATATTCATATACAAAATCACGGTATTTAAAATAATCAAGTAATAATGTTGCAACTCTTTTTTTCAATGCAATATTGTTTTCGATTCCTTTTATTTGAACAATAACGAGTGCTAAATCTTGCTCCGAAGAAGCAGCACGAATGAGTTCTGAGTCCAGTCGAGTTTCCATGTATGATTCCCAACCAACACCAGTAATATTTGAAAACAGACCCATTGGATCATTTATTTCTGATATAGTACTATCTTCAGTTTCTGCAACAATTGTTGATTCAACTGATATTGCCTCTGGTATAGAATCATCATCAACTGATACCGGAGGTGCTCCATTTGTTTCTTCATTAATATAGTCGTCAATAAAGTTACTTTTTAATTGTACATCAACTTCGAAAGATTGAGTATTGTGTGCAGTTATTATACTTTCAGTTTTTGTTTCGATTTTAGGTTCAATAATTGACTCAGTTTTTGTTTCAATTTTTGGCGCAATAATTGATTCAGTCTTTGACTCTGTTTTTACTTCATTTTTTTGTTCAACTTCATCATCATTTAATACATCAACAAAAAAATTGTCCCAAGAACTTTCTTGCTCTCTAAACACAATAGGAATAACTTCTCTCTCCGCTACTTTTTCTTCTTTTAGACTAGAAAAATCTCTACTTGGAGCAACTCTCATGGTTGTAGAAGTTGTTCTACCCGATAGTGATGAATAAACAATAATAACTAAAAGAGCCAAAGTATAGGCAAGGATAAGTAAAAAAGAAATTCGTGCCGCATTATAAATATCTATAGGCCTTAAAACATATGTTGTTGCATTTAACACAATAAATTGGCCATTATTTCCAAGAACAGACATTGAATGAGTTTTAAGCATTGGTGATGAAGTAACTAACGTTGGAAGATTATCAGCGCCTGCTTGAATAAGACTTGAAGAAAGAGGGTATGCAAAAATAGGCTCTTCGGAAGCACTTAGAATTACGGCACCAATATATGTATTTTGATCAACAACATTTTTAATGCTTTGATAGTATGCGTCATAATCGTCAGAAGTTTGTAGATTACTGTAAGAATTGATATTAGCTTGTTCTACGAAGGCCGAAAATACACTTTCAGATTGTGTATCCCCTTTCGACATTGTAGTAAATATGGCCACAATAAAATAAACAATTGCCAAACCGAATACTACTATGCCTGCATATGAAATGAACTTGTATTTTTCACCACCCATAAATACTCCCATTATTTACTAATTATAGCATTAAATATTAAAAATGTATAGTTGTATTAAGTGCAATTTCATAAATTTTTTCTTTTTTTATTACACAGGAATTTTTGTGAGTGTACCAAGCAATATATGGTAGCAAGGTTACATATAAGCTAGATGTTTTTGCTAAGTCGTCTGATGTATTGCATGCTATCAGTTGTTCCTTATATTGTAAAATAAAATCCTTGGCTAAAAATCCCTCTTTGTAGTGCGTATACCTTTCAGCAGTTGTATGAACACTTGTATTTGATTGCGTGAACATTGCAAAAAAACTATCAAATGCATTTTTATATGTTTGTAAAATCTTTGTAGTTTTCCCATTTTTGACTTTCACAAGCTCTGACCTAAACATAATTGATGAAAAATAATTTAGTGCCGAATTAAAGCGGTTTGAAATAGAATTAAAGATTGCATCCATATATATGCCTTTGGCATACATTTTACCTTGCAAATATGCAAAATCGCAGCCACCACTCTCTATGCTTGCAAAGCCAGCTTCCTTTGCAAAGTTAAGTGCTGCAAGACTCACTGTTCCTCCAGAACTATTTATTGTTGGAAAAAAGCTTTTACCCTTTTCTTTACTATACCAATTATCAATATACACACAAAGTGGGTGTTCACTTTTAAAAAAGCACAGTGTATGGTTATCTTTTTTTAAGTTTCTTACAGCTATAGGACTTGCACATAGGTCAAATGCAAATATTGTTTTACTACTCTTTTCACACATAAAATGACTATATGATATAAGCTGAGGGTCAACACTGAGTACCACATCACTTATAATTCCTGCTGCACTTAATACACTGTACGCGGTGTCTGTTGCCAAAATATAATAATCGTCACGATTCTTTTTGAGCTTATTTATAGAAGATTCTAAGCCAGGCCCAGCACCAGCAATAAATGCTTTTTTTGAAACAGGAAAATCTGTATTATAAAAATCTAATAAATTCGACTGTTCACACATTTTTAGGTTTTCAAATATATTTCTATGCCAAAGTTTTCCAAAATGTGATTGAACTGAAATATCGGAGGATATTTTATCTAGAGCCTTTTTAACCACTTGCTTTATAGTTTCGAAGGTTTCGCTATTTGCATCGATCCATGACCTCACAGGAAGAAGAGAAAAATTACCGTCTATTGGTGGAAAATAATTCTCTAATAAACTCGCTTGAAGCTCTTGCACCGTACAAAGTATTATGCCCTCAGGTATGATTATTTTTGACTCACTCAAAAAAGTAATACTTGCCTCATTTTTTTCAACAACTATTACTTTGTTATGTGGATATTTTTTATGTATTTCATTTATATGTAAACCTGCCCCAAAACCGGCAACAAGGGTGAAGCCGCTATTTACCATATCTGCAAACTGCTCAGCCTCGCGCTTTGGATTGTATAGAGAAGCAAAGGGCTTTCCATCATTATAGCAAGGAATAGACTCACCTGTTTTAGCACTTTTCCATGAAGAATAACATGATATCATACATACAACCTTTCAATTGCATCAAAAACTTGATTAAGCTTTTTTTCATAATTCTTCTTATATTCACTAGAATGAGGATACTTTTTTAATGCAAGATACTCAGCCGGTGCACAGTGCTCCACCCATTCTGGCGATGGGTCTTTTTTTTCTCGTAAAATCAGGTTGGAAATTCTTTTTTTAATCACATCAGTTGTAGGTATGTTTGTGCATTGAGTATATAACTCTGCTTTTTTTACTCCCTCTGTAAACTCTATATCATTCCAGCTAATGTCTTTAATGTTACCGAGCGTTTTCTTATAAGGTTTAGTCTTAGATGCAATGCGAAAAAAACGTTTTGAAAACGAACAATCGCGAGTTTCAAACCAATGTCTATACATATCTAATGATGTAATCTTAGTATGTTCATTTAAAACCGTACTTTTAAATAGTCTGTAGGACAAAGGACGTAAACGAAAATCATGTACGGAATGTATGTTTTCATGCGCATGCGGTTGCGAGTGGGTATACCCTTTTCCAAACATTAAATCTAGACCAACGGCATATATTTTTTTATCGGTGAGTGATAGAGCGAGCATTGCAGCTGTTCCACTTACTGTTCCATTTCTTTCAGCAGGCATCGCAGGAAAAGAACATTCCTTTAGAAACATTGAGTCAATACCTTCGTTATACTGTAACGGCAGTATTGGAACTTCTTCTAATATTTTTTTTGGAATATTACTTTCTGCAGATATAGCTAAAGGAACTTTTTTGTTATTGTTATTTAAGCGTAGTAACACATCTAGGTGTTTTTGGGCATAATATCCCCCATCGGTTGCAATACATAAATCGGGAATAATATCATTTCGCACAAGTGTTAATAATGCAGAGGAAAGTGCTAGTATATAAAAAGAAGCCTTTTTTTCTTTTATATATGGAATCATTTCTTGTAACGTCTCTCCAGAAGCTACAAGTAAAATGGGTAAATCTTGTTTTTTTACTGATATTACGTGTTTTGTATGCACACAAAACGTAACAATATTTTTAAGCCATCTTAAAGAAAAATAAGAGCGTGTTGCAAGGACATCTCGTACTTTTTGTATTACCATATAAAGTGACTGCCATGTATTATTACTCTCACTAACAAAAATGTTTTGGGAAGGTTTCCATTCCAGTATTAAAGGAGCAAAAAGCGTTTCTTCTCCTAAGGAAGAATATAGATTTTCAGAAAGCCCTTCTATTTCTGTCTCTTTTGTACATAAAAATGTTTTATCCCATTTTTCTAAAAACATATTTACTCTATCATTTTGTGTAAAAAAAGAGTCAAATTGAATTACATACAAGGGTATATTGGGAAATCGTTCTTTAAGATAGGGAATACAATATGGTAAACATGCACCGAGTACAACTACACACGATGGGCTGTAGTCGCAGTCTATGGAATCAACAAAACTTTTTGCTTCATTTTCGGGATTGTACTTTGAATGCAAAAAACGCCCGTCAACCGTACAGGTTACACTAGCGTTTTTTGCGTTCTCGAGGTTAATATTCATATACTAATACTATGATATTCCTAAATCAGAAAATAATTTTTTATACCTGTCAAAATATTCAGACTGTGCAAACTCAGAAATCTTTTCTTCAGGTAAACTTTCTAGAAGTCTATCCATATATGAAAGAACTGATTTTATTTCGTCTTGCATTCCAGCATTAAGAGATGAACTGCCACCTGATAACATATCATCATCTTCACCGATATCTGACTGCCATTGGTCGCTACTAAACACTGTGCTCACAGGATCATTTATATCGGGCTCATACCCTTCTACAATATCAGAATCTTTAATTTCTTCAGAAAGATCTTCATCTACTTCAAAATCATCATCTTCGTCAGCAATCATATCTTCATCAAGCACTATACCAGCATCACTTGGATCTTCTTGTAAGTGCTGCATAGTGTCGTCACTTAAAACAATTTGTTCTTCTTCATCATCAAAAAAGCTTACCGGGGATGAATCTACTACGAGGTCTTCAATTACAGGAACTTCAATTTCATCTGGTAAAGAATCTTCCATATCAATGTCAAAGTTTATATCATCTAAACTGGGTTCAACTAAGTCTTTATCGTCAATAACAAGTGTGTTTTCACTTGATGAAAAATAATTGTCATCTAAACTATCTACATCAAATTCATCATCAGATAAACTATCTTCCATGTCATCTGTAAGTGATACTTCTTCTTCTATTACTGTCTCTTGTATAGAGTCTTGAGGTTCAGAAATTTCAGCTACAGCCTCACTACTTTCTTCGCTATCACTATCACCATCAACAGTAAAATCTGCACTAGTTAATATATTGTTAAGCTCATCACCTGAGAGTGCAATTGTATCATCGCCTTCATAATCACTAAAAAACCCACCTTCTGGAGTACCATCGGCTTTAACATTGTTTGAAGGTGAATCTGTTTTTATTTTTGAAAGCTCAGACTTAAACTGTGCCATTTCTTGTCGCAAGTTAGATAACTCATTAACAATTTTACTTAACATATCATTGCTGTCGGCTGTTTTGCTTGCAGCTGTTTCTTCTGCGTCTACATTAAGGTTATAATCTTGATCAATAGTATTTTTTTCATCAAAGCTATCTGTACTAAAAGTAGAATCTTCGGAGTCAGGAATATCATCAAGTGAAATTTCTTCGCCCAGATCTATTGGCGAGTTCTCTTCTAAATCCATTTCAAATGTTTCTTCACTTATTACAGAAAAATCATCATCTGTTGATTCATCAAATGTAATATCCATGTCTAAAGGTGATTCTTCTTTGGACTCATCACCAGTACTTTCTTCGTTCATAAAGTCATCAAAAGAAATACTTATATCGTCTGATTCGTCATCAAAAACTGCTATTTCGTCATCATTTATATCTACATTACTTGCAACACTTTGATTAAGTCCATCATCCATTAAATCAAAGTCAGAAGTTTCTTCGCTTGGAGATTCACTTTCTACGGCTATATCATCTATATCCATAAAACTATCAAAGTCGATATCTAAATCTTCATTTGTATCTTCTGTTTCTGCTTCTTCTTCAAGTGACATTCCGCTTGTAATGTTTAAAAGTTCATCTGTAGTAAGAGTAGTATCGTCTGCGTCATCTTCATCAATTTTTTCTTGCACATCGTCTTCAGTTTCGAAATCAAAATCACTATTATCATCACTTAATACAATATCTTCAGAAAAAATATCTAAATCGCCTGAATCGAAATCAGTTTCATCAAAACTTGCAAATTCAGAGTCTTCATCAGTACTTACATCGTTCATTGAACTATCCTCATTTGCACCGGCGGATTTTTTTACCCATACCCCGTATTGTTCAAGTGAATTTTCTGTGTTTTCGCTTTCAAGTTTTTCTTGTTCTATTGACATAACCACTCCCATGGTATAAATTACATACATTTATATATCGGCATAATCTTAGCAATTATTTAACTAAAAAAATACATCAATAATTTAATTATACACTCTTTTTATATTCAAGAAAAGAGCAAAAACGCCGAAAATTGAAAATATGAGTCGTTTTCAATTATTATTTTCAGCCAGTTGCGCTGTATTTGTGTATGTATGTATCTCTATTTTTGTGGGTCAACATAGTTTATGGGCTTACAGCCAACTACAAAGTCATAAGGTAGTTTTAGCACAACATTTAATCTCTTTACAAGATGTAAATGAACAACTTACTATTGATACACATGCACTTAGAGAGGATGAAAGTGTTTTGCGTGCCTATGCAAAAAAGATGGGCTTCGTTAATGATGGAGAAAAATTATTAAAGATTAGTGGTTTTGCAGATACTCCTGCCTTTGTGTACAATGCAGGGTCTAAAATATTGCGCCCTGAATTAATTTTTGTACCGGACTGGCTAGCAAAATGTATTGGCTTTTTTGTATTTCTTAGCATTAATGTAATTTTATCGCTACTTTATTTAAAAAAATCTATAAAATCATATGATACTGCAAAAGTCGAATCCTAATAGTCTAAAGACTGTCCTTAACGCGTTATTAGATAAAAAAGTTGTAATTATTCCCACCGATACCGTTTATGGTTTTTCTGGGATTGTTCCTGAGTCGGATAAGGTAATTAGGGACATAAAGGGACGAGATGAAGTGAAGCCCTTTATTCAGCTTATTGCTAATGTTTCTGATTTACAAAAATATTCATCAACGGTGTTACCTTTGCAAGTTTCCAAGCATATGCCAGGCCCTCTTACTGTTATTGTGAAAAATAAGCATGATGAGGGTACTACCGCTTTTAGGTGTCCTGATGACCCATGGTTACAAGAGCTTATTTCTCTTTGCAATGCCCCACTCTATTCAAGCAGCACGAATAGATCTGGAAAAGAAATTCTTAGTGATGTGAGTCAAATGGAAAAAGAGTTTGGAAATGAAGTATTTTGTATTGTAGACGGAGATATACAAAAATCTGATAATGCCCTACCCTCAACTATCGTCGACGTAAGCTCTGGGAACATAACTATAGTTCGACAAGGGTCTCTAGTAATTACTAACGATACCATTTAACCGGTATCTGTTGTTCTATTGCAACAGTTTGGCCAGTTGAATCGGTATTTGCCCCGTAAGTATACTTTACACCACTTAAGGAGTTTTCGTTTTCTATTGTTAGCTCCCACTCAATAACACTGCCATCTAAGGCCTTAACTAGGGCAACTTCTCTTGGAAGTTCTGGAAAAAAAGAAGCATTAGACTTACTTTCTTGCTGTGCTAAAAAGGTGCGTCCATTAATGCTAATACTAATATTCATACTAGCTCCGTTATCAAAAATAACAAAGCCTTTTCCGCCACGTAAAATTACAATTTTATCTATGTATTCTTCTCCATACCATGTTCCAAACAAATTAGCATCGGTCATAGCTACACTAGAGGTATCATTCCCAGTAGAGTCTTGGGTATACTCAACATCATCAAAAGAATCTGCTTCGTACTTGGCAATTAATTCACTAAATACATCTTTTGCATCAATAAGTATTCTATAATATTCACTATACTCATGTTCTATACTCACTTCCTTATTTAATGAAAAATCTATTAAGTGAACACCTATAAGCCATGAATCTTCTTTTTCTATAATTTCATTGTAAAAAATAACATCAAGTCTTCCTTCATGGAATTGCAAAACATCGGGTGTGTACACTGTAGATCGTCTATCATTAAGTATAAATGTGTCGTTTAATTGAAACTGTGAATAAAAAAGGTCTGCAGAAACTTGAACCTTTGATGCATTGCTTGATTCAATGGGGCTTCCGTAAACGTAAATATTTTTTTTATCACCTAAAACATCTTCTTGGCTAAAAGCATTTTGGATTGTTGAGAAAAAAAGTAGTGTTATCACCGTTATAAAAACGTTGCGATGAACATTCTTCATATTATTAGTCTTGCAACCCCTTTCTAAATTCTCGTCCAAGATCTCGTTTAACATCTCGTTCTCGAATATCAGATCGTTTATCGTAGCTTTTTTTACCACGACACAGTCCAAGCGATACCTTTACCCTACCATTTTTTAAATAAAAATCGAGCGGAATAAGAGTAACACCTTTTTCGTCTACTTTTCGTTTTAGTTTTTTTATCTCATCTGCATGCAGTAAGAGTTTTTTATGTCTCTCTGGAGAATGGTTAAAAATAGAAGAAAATGGGTATTCTGTTATATGCCAGTTTTTTACCCAAACTTCATTATTGATAATTTCTGCAAAGGCATCGGGAAATGACATATTTCCTGCCTTTACCGATTTTACCTCTGTACCCTTTAGCTCAACACCACACTCTATAGAATCTTCGATTGAATAATTAAAACGTGCTTTTCTATTTTGCGCGATTGTTTTTGTATTGCCCATACTCATACCTATAGTATACGATAAGTTTTAAAAACCCTCAAGAGGTAAAATGCAAATACGTATAAAAATATACACTAAGTTATTTTATTGTGAGAGGCTGTTTTTCTGTATACCACGAAGATTGGTCATGAGATATCCGCTAGAATTACACAGATTTAGGGGATTTTCCTATTGTAATGTTAAATGATGGCTTATCGAAGATTTAGAACTTGGTACACATTTTCCATTTATAATTTTGGATACCGTAATTTTATGAGAAAATCATACATGATTGCAAATAAAAAGCGTAAAAATGCACGTTTTTACATAACAAGCGAAAATTCTATCCACTCACCTTTTACACCATTAACAATAATTTTTGCTTTGTGGGCATGTGCAATAGTAGAGGCAATAGCTAGGCCAAGGCCGCTTCCGCCAGTGTCGCGAGTTCGAGACTTATCGGTACGGTAAAAGCGCTCAAATATTTTTTTCTTTTGTTTATCGTCTAAGCCTTCGCCTGTGTTATAAACAGATAATATTTTTTTGCTGCCATGATGCTTTAAAGAAACTTTAATGGTACCCTTTTCACTACTATGCTTGAGGGCATTATCAATAAAAATAACGGCAAGCTGCTTTATGCGGTTTTCATCACCTTTGTACATAATATTTTTTTCTATGTCTTCTTCAAAAGTAAAACCTTTTTCATAGGCTAAACTTTCAAAAGGTAAAATAGTTTGCGTAATAGAGCGAGACATATCAAAATGAATAAAATCGTAAATCATTTCACTTGAATCATACTTTGCTAAGTATAAGAGATCTTTTACCAAAAGGCTCATGCGGTGGGCTTCACCCTTTATATACTGAAACCATTTATTATTACCCATTTCATCTTCAAGAACATCAAGATTTGTATTAATTACTGCAAGAGGTGTTTTGAGTTCATGGCTTGTGTCGGCAACAAATTGCCTTTGTTTATTAAAGGCGGATCTAATAGGCCTAAGAGCCCAGCCAGAAAATACAATGGCAATAAAGCCCGATAAAATCATTGCAAAGGTATAGACTAAAAAGAAGACGGTATCTACTCTGTATAAGATTACATCCATCATCCTCCTATCCATAAATACTATAATATACCCATAAGATTTTTCTGCTATTTGATAACGAAGACCATCAATGTTACCATATTCTTCTCTAGATTCAAAGGCTTGATTAGAAAGGGATACAATTTCGTCTGCAGAATAGTTTATTGGATAGCGCGAAACAGTACTGAGCAACAGCCCATCTGAAGCAATTTTAACAGAAAAGGTATTTCGTAGCTTACCAAAATCAATTGGCTGTCGTGCACCAAGGACAAATATATCTAATGCTTCTAAAAATGGAAAAAGATCTGAACTTTCTTCAATGGTCGGCATACTTATACCATCTGTTTTTACAAGGAAATTACTTATGTACTTAAAATCGTTGTCGACTGCCCTTTCAAGGCCCGATTTGGCAAGTCCAAAAAGACTAAGTAATACAATTGTAATGGTTGCCATAATAATGAAAAAAAACTTCCACCGCAACCTCGAAAGAACCTTATTTGATTTTCTATCCCTTTTATTAGCAGCCATTACCTAAGACTCCATTTCCAAGGCATAGCCAACACCCCGAACAGTTCTAATCTCTGCTTTTGCGCCAACAAACTGCAATTTTTTTCGCAAAAATGAAATGTATACTTCAACATTATTGTATTCAGCATCTGAATCTCCTCCCCAAATTTTATCAATAATTCTTTCTTTAGATAATATCTGCTCTGGGTTATAGATGAGAAGTTCCATAATTTGAAATTCCTTTAAAGGAAGATTCACGGACTCTCCTGCACATTCAAGCGTATTCTTTTTTAAGTTTAATTCTATATCTCCATAGGGAACACTGTCGCCAATTACTTCTCCCTTACGCCGTAATAGAGCTCGAGCCCTTGCCAATAGTTCTTTAGTAGCAAACGGCTTTGTAAGATAATCATCTGCACCACAATCAAGCCCTGTAACCTTATCTTCTACTTCATCCTTTGCCGTGAGCATTAGAATAGGGGTTTGAACCTTTTCTTCACGAAGCTTTTTTAATACTTCAATGCCGTTCATTTTGGGAAGCATTATATCTAAAAAAATAAGGTCGTATACGTCATCTTTTGCATACGCTAATCCTGTTTGCCCGTCATGAACCACGTCAACAGAATATCCTTGTTTTTCCAATATTTCTTGTAATGCTTGTGCAAGATGTATTTCATCTTCTACTATAAGTAACTTCATATACATAGTATATCACACATCACTTAAAATAATCTTAAAAATTAGTATCTATTGACATATTTATTCCATAACTGTAAAATACTGGCTAGGAGTGTTAATTATGAAAAAAATTACAATTTTATTGGTTGTTGTTGCAGTTATTTTAACAGTAACAGGTTGTACATCATTTAAAGCAGAAGGATTAAGCTTTTCTCTACCAAACCCAAATGATGTAGTTATTGCAAGTTTTGAAGAAACTGTAATGGTTAATGAACTATTTGGTCAATCAGGTGGTACTAACTTATTTAACGTAACTTCAGATGAAATGAATAAAAAAGTCACTGACATAATCATGAGAGAAATTACATTAGCAGGTGGAAATGCCGCAAAAAATATTTCTATTCATTATGAAGCTGGATTTTTACACCTATTCTTAAATGCCCTCACAGGTTATATTTGGGCACCTGCAGGATTAACTGTTTCAGGTGATATTATTATGACACAATCTGCTACAGTAGCAACAGACTTAGAAGATGAAATTAATGTAGCACTAGCTGCATTATAATACGTTTTAATCTTAGAAAAACACCGATTAATTTTAATCGGTGTTTTTTTTGTATTTTTTTATTTCAATACTACTTGACAAACAATATTATATTTTGTATAATATTGTTATAAATATAATATTATAAGCTTAACAATATTAATTGGAGGTTTACGTGACTTTTACCGCAGGAGCTACTATGCTCGATATGGTAGTCCTTTCCCTAGTAGCTGTGGAAGGAACATACGGGTATAAGATTACGCAAGATGTTCGCTCTGTAATGGAAGTTTCAGAAAGCACGCTTTATCCTGTTTTGCGCAGGCTTGAAAAAGATAGCTTTTTAGAAACATACAATCAAGAGTTTTCAGGCCGCATGAGAAAATACTATAAAATTACTTCTAACGGTATGATTCAACTTGATACATACAGAAGAGAATGGTCTTCGTATCGAAAAAAAATTGAAGAAATCCTTTTTGGAACAAGTAAATAAGGAATTAATATGACAAAAAAAGAGTATTTAAGGGCCTTACAAAATGAAATACAAGCCCTTCCCAATGTAGAACAAAAGGAAGCTGTAGAATACTACGAAAACTATTTTTTAGATGCTGGAATAGAAAACGAACAAAAGGTAATTGAAGAGCTTGGCAGTGTACAAGAATTAGCAAAAGAAATACTTTCAAACTTTGCCTGTGTACCTCAAACAGTACATAACGAAAAAAAGAAAAAAAATGGCAAAAAAAAGGAAAGTAAGGCTGAAACAAACTGGGTAATTATTGCAGTTATTATACTTACCTTCCCTCTTTGGATAAACATTGTAGCGGCATTATTTGGGTTACTGGTAAGTTTATTAGCAATCGGGTTTTCAGGTATTGTAGCCGCCATTGCTATTTTTATTGCGGCCATTGCAATGATAGGCATTTCTGTGTGGTCATTTGTAACCAATCCACTGGTCGCGTTGTTTTTATTTGGAGCATGCTGTATTCTAATCGGAATCGGGATAGTAGCATGGATTATTGGATTATGGTTTTTTGCAAAGTTTATACCTTGGGTATGGAACGGCGCCAAAACAATATATAGCAACACAAAAGAAAAAATTAAATCAAAAATATAGTTTTGATTGCACAAATAAAAAAAACATTTTAGGAGATAGTATGACAAAAAGAACAAAAACAGGACTTATCGTGAGCGCAATTTTTATTGCATTTGGGCTTTGCCTAGTAGTTGGTACTGCAATTGCAGGGGTTCGGCCACACAATGTACGCCACCTTTTAGCAAGTGCACAAAGTGACTTTCCTTATGGTAAAGAGTCTATTGTATCAGAGGAACATCTAACCTACCCCTCTAAAGAGGTTAAGGAACTAGATATTGACATAGATGTTGCCCAAGTATTTATTTCAATAGGTGAAGACTTTACCGTGCGCGCAGAAAACACAGAAGAAATGTATATTAAAAGTGTACTAGAAAAAGATGGAACACTTGAAATTAAAGATGAGCGCTACAAAGAATGGTTTGAAAGAAGCCCCATTAATCATCCAAAAGTATATATAACTATTCCAGAAGGACTACGTTTTAATTCTGTAGATATTGAAACCGATGTTGGTGTCGTCGAAGCAAAGAATATTAGTTTTGTTACAAAAAAACTCGATGTTAAAACAGAGGTTGGATCAATAGAACTTGTTGGAGTTACAAGCTCTGAAACTGAAGCAGATGTAGCAGTAGGTTCAATAAACTTAAAAGGAACATTTACAGGAAACACAGAACTTTCATGTGCCATTGGCTCTATAATGCTTACTTCAACAGGAGACATAAACGATTGGTCATATGAAGCAAAAACAACACTTGGATCTATAAAAATAAATGAAAACAAGATGGCAGGGCTTGCAGAGCAATCATCTTTTTCAAATAAGAAAAATCACTTTGACCTTAGTTGCGATTTAGGAAGCATTGAGGTAACAATTGCAAATTAAATAAGAATTTCCTTTTTTCAATAAAAAAACACCGCTTTTTACAAGTGGTGTTTTTTTATGTTTTTTGGCTAAAAAATCAATTATTTTTAACTAAATACCAGATTCTAAAAAAGCTTCTAATCCTTCTTTTACATCATTATAGGTAACATTAAACTTCCCTGAATAATATGGGTCTGCGATGTCTCGCTTTAAACCAGTATATCCTAAAAGAAGGTGCACCTTATGTGCGTTGTCGCTTCCGACTATTCTCTTCATGTCTTGAATATTTCTTGAATCCATACCAATAAGATAATCAAAGTACTCTCCGTCATCTTTAGTAAGCTGAGTTGAACGCTTTTTTGAATAGTCTATATAAAGCCTGTCTAACACTGCTGCTGTGCCATGGTGTACCCTGCTGCCTGTCATAGCAGAAGTTCCCCTAGACTCTATAACAAATTGCTCAGTGAGTCCCTTTTCTTCAACCATCTTTTTAAATACAAATTCTGCCATAGTGGAGCGACAAATGTTCCCTAGACATACAA
>CAYJMR010000027.1:0-17577 GCA_964371375.1 uncultured Treponemataceae bacterium | reverse complement strand
TTATGCATTATCAATTATAAATTATAAATTATTCAAAACTCCACCATACCTAATTCCCATTTTATCTGCTATCTTTTGATAGCGTTTTTGGAATACATCATCATCACTATTATCATCATGGCCGGTAACAAAAAACAAGGGTGTAAAGTGCTCATCCTTATTATTATCATCTATTGGCGCAACTCTCAAAGCTTGATTTACAACCCCTGCGCATGAATCAATTATTTTAATATCACTCTTTCCAAGTTTTGCAGAAATATCAACAATATGCAAAAAATGCGTACAACCCAATACTATTGTATCTACGCATGCTGTTCTAAAATAGGAAATCGCAGGACGAACAGCTTCTTCTTTTTGCTCATCACTTGCAAAGAAAAAAGAGTTCTCAATAAAGGAAATAAGCTCAGGATCTCCTCTAAATATTATTTCGCAGTCAGAAGCAAAATCACTGATTAACTTTTTAACGTAGTCACTTTCTACAGTTCTATTTGTTGCCAATAATCCGATACGTCTATTTTTAGACTGTTCGCCGGCTAATTTTATCGCAGGAACAGTACCAACAAATGAAATAGTGGGAAACTGCTTTCTAAAAAAGTCGAGCGCAACAATAGAAAGAGTGTTACAACTTATTACAACAGCTCTCGGTGTATATTGTTTTAAAACATTTTGTAGGGCTAAACTTGCTACAAGAGTTATTTCTGCAGCTGTTTTTTCGCCGTAGGGAAAGTTTTTTGTATCGGCTAAATATACACAGCGTGCGTTTGGACTTTTTTCTTTTAAGTAACGCATATATGGTAAGCCACCGGTACCTGAGTCAATAAAAATAAAATCAATATTCTCTGCCAAAGCTAATCTCCAAACAATGCATTAAAGTCATTTTTTGCCTTTTCGGTTTTTAAAACTCCGTTTTTACCCTCGCTACTATCTAAAATAGCATTTAGGGAAAACCAATCGCAAAAATTAGAACGTTCTTTTTCCACAATGTGTTCCTGTATGTGCTCTTTACACTCAAAATGTGACGACAAAGAATAATGCTTGCAATTCTTACAGCACCGAACATCTGAGCCACAATGAGGGCATAGTTCAGTTCTAGAAATTGGTGCTGATACTATAAGTGGTTTTAAACATTTATAACACATACTTTATAATACTCCTTTGTGACAATATGTGCAAGATACAATGTAGGCATTTATTTCACTTGCTCATCTGGGCTCATACATGGTATAATAAAATATAGAAATTGGGGAGATGTGAATATGTTTGATAGTCCAAAAATGTCTCAAGAAGAATTAAAAAAATATATAATAGAATCTGAAAAAATAGTTGGTTTATCTGTAAGTGATATTCATTTTAAAGATGTTGATTTTTCTAATAAAAAATTTTATGGATGTATTTTTCAAAATTGTTCTTTTCAAAATGTAAAGGCTGATTTATGTAGACTAAGAATGTGCATAGTAGAATTTTCTATTTTTTCTAACTGCCCAATGACGAAGGCAAATATTCATTTTTCATCATTTGCTGGTTCAACATTTTCTAATGTAAATCTTACTAACTCCGATTTATTGCATTGTAATTTTAATGGTATCACTACCATGAAAACATCGTTTGATGATTCTGATTTATTTGGTTCGTCATTTATACGAGCAAATTTTTTGGAAACAACCTTTCAAAATTGTAACATAAAAAAAACATGTTTTTTAAAAAGCAGGCATGAAAATGTTTCTTTTAAATCCTCTAATACCCGTGAAGCTTGGTTTGACTCTGAAGAAAATGATGTACTAGGCTATGAAGGAAAAACAACATGAAAGTATATTACCATCGAAACCCTACAAATGGCTATAACTCCTATATAGTTATGAACACACAGACAAAAGAAGCAATAATCGTTGATCCGGGTAAGATTACCGCTAAAATGATTGAACATATTGAAACAGACAACTATTCACTGGCAGGAGTACTTGTAACTCATAGTCACGACACCTTATCAGAAGGGCTTTCTGCATTGCAAAAGATTTATTCACCAAAAGTATATGCTGCATATTCAGAATTAATAACTTCAGATGCAAACATTCTCAAAGGCGATGGTATTCTAAAAATTGCATCCCTTACTGTTAGTTATTTTTCTATTACAGGACATACGCCCGATTCGATGGCATATAAAATAGAAAACAGTATCTTTACTGGTGACTCTTTGTTATCGGGTACAATAGGAACAACAACAAACCCCTATGCGAGAAAGCTTTTAGTTAAAAATATTCAAACTAAATTATTTATTCATAATGATTCCACAGTTATTTACCCCGGGCATGGACCAATAACTACCATTGGTTCTGAAAAAAAATTTAATATGGAAATTGGATGCCCAATGCTACACACGCCAATAGGGGTTACAAATTTATAACTATTGACTTGATTCTTCTTAACACTGTATAATGCCATATGAATAAAAACCACCTAGAAACGACCCCCATTGTGCCTCTAATTTTAAAAATGGCAATTCCTACTGTGTTAGCTCAAATTGTACAGCTCTTATATAATGTAGTTGATAGAATATTCGTCGGTCGTATACCCGATGTAAGTGCACTTGCTCTTGCAGGATTAGGTGTTTCATTTCCAATTATATCTATAATTATTGCATTTGCTTCACTTATTGGTGTAGGTGGAGCAACAAGAGCAGCTATTGCTATGGGTGCAAAAGATAATTCTACTGCAGAAAAACTACTAGGAAACGCTATAACACTAACAATTGGTATTTCTATTATTCTTACAATTTTCTTTATGATTTTTAGAGACCCAATCTTATTTGCATTTGGAGCAAGTGATAACACTATTGAGTTTGCATCTGGGTATTTGTCTATATATTTGATTGGTACTATTTTTGTCCAAATAACGCTCGGTCTTAATATGTTTATAACAAATCAAGGTTTTGCAAAAACAAGCATGATGACTGTACTTATTGGTTGTATCTTAAACATTATTTTGGACCCTATTTTTATATTCTACTTTGGGATGGGTGTTAAAGGAGCGGCACTTGCAACGATAATAAGTCAAGCAATTTCTGCAACGTGGGTAATATGTTTTTTCCTTGGCAAAAAAAGTATTCTTCGTATACGAAAAGAAAACCTTGTTTTGTCACCAATAATTCTTAAAGGTATTTTTTCTCTAGGTATTGCAACCTTCATTATGCAGTCAACAGAAAGCCTGATTCAGCTTGTATTTAACAAAAGTATGCAGATTTATGGCGGCGATAATCACGTAGCCCTCATGGCTATATTCTTTAGCCTTATGCAAATTGTTTTTTTACCTATTATGGGATTGGGACAGGGCGCACAACCTATAATAAGTTATAATTTTGGTGCAAAAAATGAAGCAAGGGCAAAAGAAACTTTTAAATGGCTATTTATAATTAACTGTATATTTGCAAGCGCAATGGTTGGATTAATATTAGCTATTCCTCAAAATTTTATAGGTCTATTTACTGATGATGAAAATCTTATTGTACTAGGAGTACCTGCACTGCGCTTATATATTTTTGGTATGGCATTTATGGGTATACAAATGGCATGTCAGCAAGCTTTCGTTGCAACTGGAAAGGCAAAAATATCTGTTTTCCTTGCTATGCTTAGAAAAATAATTTTACTTACTCCACTAGCTATTATTATACCGCGTGTAACAGATTTAGGCTTTTGGGGTGTTCTTGCTGCAGAACCAATAAGCGATATACTTTCTGCTACAACATCGCTTATACTTTTCATTGTATTTAGAAAAAAAATATTTGTAAAACAGGAAAATAAGTAATTATTCAAACCTACGGCTTAGCTCAGAAGGTTTGAATAAAATTACAATCAGCGCTTACGCTTTATCGCACTTATGATTAGAGTATCTTTACTAATAAGTAATAGCACTACTCCTACAAAGCCAAACAAACATGCACAAATAAATAGGGGTACTCCTTGCGCAATAAAACGGTGATACGCTTCAAAAAAATTAAAAAGAAAATCTTTTACTAGGAATACAACAAAAAGCGCAATAAGTGAAAAAACAATGAGCTTAATAGCATAGAAAATATTAGAAAAGAGCAATTTTTTTAACTCAATATTCTTATTTTTACGTAAAAATATATAAAGCATAATGGTATTAGTGAAACTTGCTAAACTCAGGGCAAGAGCTATACCTGCACCACTCATCCATTGCACTAACACAATTGCTAAGACTATGTTTGCAGCAAAGCCAATCATACCTGCTAAAGTTGGAAGTTTTGTGTTTTGCTGTGCATAAAACGAAGGGGCAATAATCCTATTTAACCCAATAAAATAAAGACCCATAATATGAAACACAAAAGCATTGAGTGTTAGTTTTACCGAATTATCTGAAAACTCATTTGATTCATATACAAGCCTAATAATATTTTCACCAAACATAAGAGCAAAGAATGTAATTGGTATCGTAACGAGCGCAATAATGCTTGTTGCTTTTAATAAAATTGAATTAAAAGAATCCCACTCTTTATTTTTGGCAAAACTTGACAAATCAGGTAATATTACCGTTCCAATAGTTACCACAAAAATACCCAAAATTAATTCTTGCAAACGAATAGAATATTGTAAGCTCGATACAATACCCTCCCCCTGCCTTCCAGCAAGAATGGTTGAGACAACATCGTTTAATTGATACACTGCCATTCCTGCAACTGTTGGGGCAATGAGCGACAACACTTTTTTTGTGCCCGGATTTTGAAATGCATTTTTAAGACTACAAAAAAATGGACGAAATCCTACATTAATTACAAAAGGCAGTTGAAACAAGGCTTGCATACTTCCACCAATTATTACCCCATACGACATAGCTCGTGCAGGATTATCACTGTAAGGAGTGAGTAAATAAGTTGCCCCTATAACACCGAGGTTAAATAAAATAGGCGTAAAACCAGAGGGACTAAAAATCTTAACTCCATTCAAAATACCTTGAAAAAAAGCTGCAACAGAAATTACAAAGAGGTAGGGAAACATAATTCTTGTTAATACTGTCATTTCTTCAACAACAGAAAAAGAATCTTCATGTACAAAAAAAGGCAAAATATATGGCGTAATTATTATTCCGATAGTTACCGCAAGTGCTGTTAAGAAACTAATCAACGTAAAGGTTGCATTTACAAACTGAGAAATTGTTTCTTTATCAATTGTCTTATCTTCGATGTAAGACTTAAAGGTTGGAATAAAAGCAACCGAAATAGAATTTTCGGCAAATAATCTCCTCATAAGATTTGGAATCATAAATGCAATGCCAAAGGCATCTGCTAATGCAGAAGTACCTAAAAAGTGTGCCTTTGTCATTTCGCGCACCAATCCCAATAAACGAGAGACAAGTGTAAGAATAGAAAGTTTTACCCCAGAAGATACCAAAGAGTTTTTCATTGGTATATAATAACATAAAGAAAAAAAAATCACAAGGTAAAAGTTTTTTTCAAAAATGCTTGTTTTTCAAACTAAAATTAGCTATATTTAATATAAGTAATTTAAATTAAACTAGGAGCACATATGTCCGAAAAAATAATAATTCCGGTTGAACAACCGCTTTCAAACACTTTAAGAATTCTTCCCATTCAAGGTCGCCCAATTTTTCCAGGGATTTTCACACCCCTTATGATAAGCTCTTCAGATGATGTCCAAGCTGTAGAAGAAGCATATCAAGATGGAGGCCACATTGGTATTGTGCTCTTAAAAAATGAAGCCGAAAAACCGGTATATTCAGATTTGCACAGTGTAGGAACAGTAGCAAAGATTATAAAAAAAATTAACTTGCCAGATGGTGGAATAAATATTTTTATTTCTACACTCAAGCGTTTTAGAATGATCGAACCTATTAACAATTCCTCTCCTATTATAGCGGCAATTAACTACCTAGATGATACAGAAGAGCAAAGCTTTAAAGTAAAAGCACTCACCAGAACTCTAATAAGTGAGATGAAAGAAATTTCCGAGAACAATCCCTTGTTTTCAGAAGAAATGCGCTTGAATATGATTAACATAGATCATCCTGGTAAAATAGCAGACTTTATTGCATCTATATTAAACATTGAAAAAGAAGACCAGCAGCGAATTTTAGAAATGCAAAATATTCCACGTAGAATGGAAACAGTTTTAGTATTTATAAAAAAAGAACAAGAACTTCTACGCATTCAAAAAAAGGTTCAAGCAGAGCTCAATGAAAAAATAGAAAAAAATCAACGTGAATATTTTTTACGAGAAGAATTAAAATCAATAAAAGAAGAATTAGGCCTTGTTAGCGATGCAAAGTCATCAGATTATCAAAAGTTTAAAGAAAAAATTGATTCCTATAATTTTGAAGGTGAAATTCTTGAAGCGGTTACAAATGAGCTTGAAAAATTTAACCTTATGGATCCTCATTCTGGCGATTATATGATTACAAGAACGTATTTAGAAACAGTACTTTCTCTACCTTGGCTTGTTCCTGAACAAGAAAACTATAGCCTTGCAGTAGCTAAAAAAATCTTAGACGATGACCACTATGGACTTGAAGATGTAAAAAAGCGCATTGTTGAATATTTAGCTGTTCGCAAATTAAAAAATGATAGTAAGGGCTCAATAATACTTTTAGTTGGGCCTCCGGGTGTCGGAAAAACAAGTATTGGGCACTCCATTGCAAAAGCAATGAATAAGCCATTTTTCCGCTTTTCTGTAGGGGGAATGAGGGATGAAGCAGAAATAAAAGGACACAGAAGAACCTACGTTGGGGCAATGCCAGGAAAAATTATTCAAGGATTAAAAATAGTTAAATCCAAGGCCCCCGTCTTCATGATAGACGAAATAGATAAAATGGGTTCTAGTTATCATGGGGATCCTTCAAGTGCTCTTTTGGAAGTTTTAGACCCCGAACAAAACAAAGACTTCAGGGACAATTATCTTGATCTACCCTTTGATGTTTCAAACATTTTGTTTATACTCACTGCAAATACGCTAGAAGGAATACCTGCACCTTTACGAGACAGAGCGGAAATTATTCATCTTTCAGGCTATATCTCCCAGGAAAAAGTTGCGATTGCAAAAAAATATTTGGTACCTAAAAGTCTTAACAAAAACGGTCTATCAAAAAATCAAGTGCGCTATGATAATACTACCTTATTGTATATTGCAAATTCGTATGCACGAGAGGCCGGTGTACGTAACTTAGAAAAAAATCTTGATAGAATTCACAGAAAATACGCAACAGAACTTTTATCAAACCCCGAAACAGAAAAAAAAGTTGATGAGCTTTTAAGTATTCAAACTAAGTCAAAAAAAGAATATGAAGACCAATTAAATGCCCAAAAAGATTCAAAAAAGAAGATTAAAAAATATGTTATTGGAGAAAATGAAAAGAAAAAACAAAAAGAAGTTGATACACTTTTAGATGTACCCTTTACACCTACAATAGAAAATATTACAAAGTACCTCGGAAAGCCACGCTTTAACGATGAAGACGACAAGAAAAAAGCCGATATTCCTGGAACAGCAATTGGCCTTGCATGGACGAGTATGGGTGGCGATACCCTGTTACTAGAAGCAATAAGCGTGCCAGGTAAAGAAGGTTTAAAAATTACAGGACAACTCGGTGATGTTATGAAAGAATCTGTGAGCATTGCAATGACATGGGTTCGCTCCTATGCACTTTCTAACAAGATAAAAGATTTAGAATTTTTCACAAAGAATACACTTCATTTACACATTCCGGAAGGAGCAACTCCAAAGGATGGTCCTTCTGCTGGTATTACTATGGTAACTACCTTAGTTTCTTTGCTAAAAAATAAACCTATTAAAAAGAATATTGCAATGACAGGAGAGCTTTCGCTTACAGGACAAGTGCTTGCAATTGGTGGTTTAAAAGAGAAGACAGTTGCCGCAAGACGAAATGATATTAAACATGTAATTATTCCAAAACAAAATGAGCGCGACCTAGACGATATTCCTGAACACGTAAAAAAAGGTATTACCTTTCATCCAGTTTCTAGAATTGAAGAAGTATTGGAAATAGTGTTTTAATTAAGCAAAAATCGTGCCACGGACGGCACAAAAGAAAAAAGTAAATGAGTTTTGTGCTATTCGCTTTTCTTCGGTACCGCAAAACTCGGTAAGTAAAAATTAGCATGGATGCTAATTTTTACGTCAACCACGCGGGGCCGTTGCGGGGTCTAAAGGCTTATTGTTCTTGTATACCATAAAGTTCATTCTGTCTTTTCCAGATAAAGAGTCGTGCCCAATTTCACCTAGCACAGTCCCATAAGCAATATAATCGCCCTTACTAACTGATAGTGTACTTAAACCTGTATATACATATATATGTCCGGTTGTATCTTGTACAAAAACAACCTGGCCAAAGCCTCTGTACATTCCAGAAAATAAAACAGTGCCCGAGCGAATAGCTTTAACATCTTCACCTTTGTTACCTGTTAGAGCAACCCCAGATATTTTTCCAGTTACGTAGCTAACTTCTGTTGCCTTAACCGGCCACACCAAAGAGGTATCCCCTTGCCTACTACTCGCTTCTCGCGGATCTTCAGTAGATATCGGTAAAGTGGGAACAGTTGGGTTTGTTGCCACTACAGGAGTTTGTGAAGGAACTTTTAATAGTTGTCCTATTTTTAATACTGAGGTAGGCGATAAGCTATTTATACTTCTAAGTTCATCAACGCTTATATTATTTTTTCTTGAAATACTATAGAGGGTATCGCCAGCAATAACTTTGTATTCATCATAGGTAGCAGAAGTGGAAGTGTTAGTATTTGCAGTTTCTTTTCCTGGAATAATGAGCTTTTGCCCAACTGAAATTGCATTACTGGAACCCATACCATTTGCGTTTTGAATCTCTTGAACTGTTACACCATATTTTCTGCTTAAAGAGTACAGCGTCTCAGATTTTTCGACAGTATGTGTTACACTTTGGGAAACAAGAGGATATAGAATGCCTACTACACATAGACATAGGATTAGACATCTTTTATTTTTCATACACTATAGTATCGGAATAATTTAAACCTTTATTTAATTAAAAGAAACAAAAATTGAATGCACATCTATACCACTTATACTTTTTCCTTCAGGATAAATTTTTAAAAGATTTTTTTTACCCGATGTTAGTTGCTTTGAAGTGATACCATGCGCTATAGAGCTGTGAGCTTCTACATAGGCTGCTATATGATCTGCACAACGAACCAATTTACCATCTGTAGGAGAATATTCATTCGTATTATGTTTTTCGTTTAAATCCTCAAAAGAAATATCACACAATGGCATTTTTCCATTCTGTGAGTCAAACAGTATTCTGTTTTCAAATTCATCATCGGTAAAAAAGATAAGCTCCTCAGCATAAAAACTTTCCATCAAAGGAATGAGCTCTTCATTAATCATATCAGCTTCAATTTTTTTTACAATTGATGAAAGTGTATCTGTTGCCTGTTTAACAGGTGAAATAATATCGCGTGTAACGGCTTCAGGAAGATCATGAAATAGTGCAGAAAAATAATTATTATATAAACGCTTTTCACAAAACTGAAAAGGCTTACCTGTCTCTTTTGAATAAATGTTTGCTGCATCCCTACTTAGAAGCATAGTTAAGATTGCAACAAAAAATGAATGCCCTAACACAGTAGTTTTTGGCACCCTCGGAGTTTGATTCCAGCGCACTTGAAAGCGTAATTGTTCTATCACCATTAAAAACTCATAAGGCCTTTGCTTTGTTACCAATAACTGTAAGCCTTTTAAATCTAAGTATGGTTGCAAATCTCCATTTAAATCCCTTTCAATATTCTTTAAACGAAAATCTTCATTTACTAATGCAAGCATTTCAAATTCTCTGAAGGCAGAGTACTTATGTGCCGCATTAAAAATTCTTTCTGTTAGAGATTCTGTTTTATCTTTAGTATTTTTTCTTCGTATATAATCAGAAAAAAGTGAAAACAATTCATCATCTTGTATTATGTCTTTATACTGATTTAGTACCCATTCATTCAGTAGCTCATACTCTTGCGGATAATCATTTTTAATGCGACGTTGTAAAGGTGACTTTATATCGCAAAGGGCAATTTTTCTTAAAATTTCAAACAAAGAGGCATACATTAGCCATTGCCAATCAATTGTTTTCCCCTCATGCTCTTCAAACTTAGCGAGAATATATGCTATAACCATTTTTTCACTTGATTTATCCATTTCGATTAAATCAAATGGGCGCACAAGGTCTGTCCATCGCTCGATGGAAAAACCTTCAAATAGCTTCAATACTAAATCTTTATGTATCATCTTAACTCGAACCTTGTACGTACGGTTTCCCTGCAACTCTTGGAGCGTGGTTTTTACCGCTAAAAATAACTAACGCTAATAGAGTAATTGCGTATGGTAACAAACTAAAGAATTCCGATGGAAAAAGGTCTCGTAACGATGGAATATTTACAACATAAATTGCAAAGGCAACTGCAAAACCAAATAACAAAGATGATCCTGTAATGCCAAGAGGTCTCCAGCGACCAAAAGAAACTGCTGCAATAGCAATAAAGCCCGCACCATTAATGGTATTTGCAGTATACTGGATTGTTTGTGTAAGCACTAAACAACCACCTGCTAAACCTGCCAAAACTCCAGAAATAATTACTGCTATATAGCGCATCTTTTTAACTGGCACACCTGCAGATTCTACTGCATGAGGATGCTCTCCACAAGCACGAAGCCTCAAACCAAAAGGTATTTTGTATAAAAAGAACCATGCTGCAATTATTACAAAAAGGGCAATTAAGGCTGTAGGATAGATTCCAAATGCTCCAGGGAGCATACCTAACTGGTATTGCTTTGTTCTATCTGCATTAAAAAGAATTTGTGAAAAGAATACCGTTAAACCAGTTGAAAGAAGATTTATACCGGTACCCGAAATAGTTTGGTCGGCATTAAGTGAAACAGCAGCGTAGGCATGGATAAGAGAGAAGATACCACCGGTAATTGCCCCAAATAAAAGTGCAACCCATACAGAACCTGTAAAGCCTGATTCTAGTAGTACATGTGTAGCTGCTGCCGTAAAGGCACCCATACCCATTAAACCTTCTAAGGCTATATTTACAACACCTGACTTTTCGCAAATCATACCACCAGTTGCTGCAATTAAGATTGGAGCAACAATCATTAAAATTGAAGGAATCATTCCTAGTAAAACATCCATTATTCATCTCCTCCCGTTTTAGTGTTTGCTTCTGAAAGCGATTTTTCAAGCTCTTTCTTTTGCTGATAAGCAAGGTACATTTTTAAACCTGCCCTAAGTGCAATAAATACTACTATTAAACCTTGTATAATAAGTGTAATTTCTTTTGGAATACCATTTTCTTGCATTATACCTTGAGCACGAGCAAGCATCCCAAATAGCAAGCCTGCCACTAAGGTTCCACCTGCTGTTGAGTTACCAACAAGGGCAACTGCAATACCTGCAAATCCATAACCTTCTAATACAGCTGGAATCCTTCCAAACTCAAAAGAACCAAGTGCAACTGATGCGCCGGCAAGACCTGCAAAAGCACCTGATATCGCCATTGCAAGTACAATACTTTTTACTACAGGAATACCTGAGCAAAGTGCGGCATCTTTATTAAAGCCAGTTGCACGAAGCCCAAAACCTAGGTTTGTTTTTTCCATCAAAAACCAATATAACACAACCGCTATAGCAACAAAGAAAATGCTCATATTCATTTTAGATGTATTAGTTATAAAATCAAAAAAATCAAGTCTAATTGATGCAGTTTCTGGATAATGTGGTGTTTGGTAGGTGTTTGAACCTGGTATACGTAATAATACTATACGCGATAAAAACAAGGCTATATAGTTAAGCATAATGGTAGCAACAACTTCCGAAACTTCAAACTTTGCTTTTAGAAAACCTACTAGGCCTCCCCATAAGGCACCTGCTATTATCGCTAAAAGAACTGAAAGTATCCAGTGAAGACCTAATACTTGTGGTCCATAAAGTCCAACTACTGTTGCTACGGTTAAACCAGCTAAATACTGTCCTTCGCCACCAATATTAAAAAGTCCAGCTCGTGCAGCAAAGCCCATTGTTAAACCACATAAAATATATGGAACTGAAATGTTAATCCATTCACCTACATAGCGAATTTCCCAGCGCATTTCGCCTCGATTGTTCCAAAATATTCCTGTTATTACTTGCAAAAAGGACTCATACATCCCAACAGGGTTCCTGCCAACAATTAATACAAGTAAAGAACCAACAAAAAACCCTAAAAGAACTACCAAAACAGAAACGGCTGAGTCTGAGTGGAGTAAAAAGTTTATAAAGGCATGCCGATTATAATCAATTTGTTTAATAGATTTTTGTTTCATTATGCCACCTCATCACTTTGTTTTTTTGCTCCAGCCATCATGGCCCCAATTTCCCTTTCGGTAACCTCTCCTGCATTAGAAAGACCAACAATAGATCCCTTAGAAATTGTTGCAATTCTATCGCAAAGATTCATTATTTCATCTAACTCAAACGAAATTAATAATACTGCAGCACCTTGGTCTCGTATTTCAATAATTCTTTTTCTTATATAAGAAATAGCCCCAACATCCAAACCGCGGGTAGGTTGAGCAACAATAAAAACTTCAGGTGCAAGTTCTACTTCACGTGCTATAATGAGTTTTTGTTGATTACCACCAGACATACTTCCAGTAGCAGTTAACGGTCCTCGTCCTGCTCTAATATCAAAATCTTCTATGAGCTGCGTAGCCTTTTTATCCATAGCATCAAAGTTCAACAAACCAAAACGTTGACTATATGGAGCTTTATAATAATTTTTAATAACAATATTCTCTGCTACCGAAAATTCAGATACAAAGCCATGTTTATGCCTATCTTCAGGTATATGCGAAATACCAGCCTCGATTCGCTTTCTAATTGAATACTTTGAAATGTCATTTCCATTCAAGAATATTTGTCCTGCTTCAAGCGGAGAAAGACCTGTAATAGCATATATGAGCTCCGATTGTCCATTTCCATCAACACCGGCAATACCTACAATTTCTCCGGCTCTCACCCCTAAGGTTAAATCATTTACAGCAAGTTGACCACGTGTATCTTTAACAGAAACATGCTTTAATCCTAAAACAGTTCTTGAAGGATTTGCTTTTTCTTTTTCAATATTAAACTCAACGGCCTTTCCTACCATCATCTCAGCAAGATCATGTTCTGAAACATCAGCTACGTTCACCGTATCGATGAGTTTTCCTCGCCTCAACACGGTACAGCGATCGGCTACGGCTTTTATCTCTTTTAACTTATGAGTAATAATAATAATTGTTTTACCCTCATCTTTTAATAGACGAATAATATTTATTAACTCATCAATTTCTTGAGGGGTAAGAACTGCAGTGGGCTCATCAAAAATAATTATATTTGCATTTCTGTAAAGCACCTTTAATATTTCAACCCGTTGTTGCATTCCAACGGTGATATCTTCAATTTTTGCGCTTGGATTAACCATAAGGCCGTATTTTTCAGATAAGTCTTTAACACGTTTTTCAGCCTTTTTTAAATCTAAAATTCCAAAGCGATTGGTTGATTCGAGTCCTAATACAATATTCTCTGTAACTGTGTAATTGTGGACAAGTTTAAAATGTTGATGCACCATTCCTATTCCAAGGTCAGTAGCATCGTTAGAGTTCTTTATGGAAACTTGTTTTCCATTCACAGAAATGGTTCCCTTGTCAGCAGCGTATGAACCAAATAAAATGGACATAAGCGTAGATTTTCCTGCTCCATTTTCACCAAGGAGAGACAACACCTCATTTTTTTTAACCGTTACGGTAACATTATCATTTGCAACAACACCAGGAAACGTTTTAGTAATCCCAACCATTTCTATTATATTTTCATTCATTGTACACTTCTTTTTATAAAACAAGTGGTTGCATACATGCAACCACTCGGCAAAAAATAATTATTAATTATACATTGTTAATTATTAATTAATTAGTCGTCTTTTGCACCTAAACCTGCAGGAACAACACCAGCAGCTAAAGAATCTGCATATGTTTTGTAAACCATGATGTCGCCTGAAATAATGTCAGCTTTAATGTCTTCAACTGCGTCAATGATATCGTCAGAAAGTTCTGAGTTTGTTGCAGCAAAACCTACACCATCTTTAGCCATATCTAGTTCAATAACACCACCTTCAAATGATCCATTTTTAATATCAGTTAAAGCCATAATTGCAGATGTTTCAACTAGTTTTAACATAGATGTTAATACAGCAGATTTTTCACCTTCATAAATACCTTCAGCATGTTGGTCTGAGTCTACACCAATTGCCCATACGTTTTGGCCTTGTACACGATATTCTTTTGCTTGTGCAATAGTTCCGTTTCCAGATCCACCAGCAGCAGAGAAAATAGTGTAAACACCTGAGTCATACCAGTTTTTAGCTTGTGTTTTAGCTTTTTCTGGAGCTCCCCAGTCGTTTGTGTAATAGTCAACAATAGAAGAGTCTGGAAGATTAGGCATTACATGTTTAAGACCTTGAATATATCCAACTTCAAACTTAGTAATTGTACTTCCTGGAACACCACCGATAAATCCGAATTTAGGGTTTGCAATGCCGTCTTCTTGTGCTTTAAGTGCTGCTATTGCACCAACCAAGAAAGAACCTTGTTCTTCAGCATAAATGTACTCTTGAACGTTAGGAACGCCAATCCAGCTAACGTCAACGATCATAAATGGTTGTTCAGGATATTCTTTTGCAACTTCACCTACTGCATCTGCAAAAGTAAAACCAGTTGCTATGATAAGGTCATAACCGCGGTCTGCAGCTTGTTTTAGGTTAGGAACATACAAGTCTTGTGTTTGACAAGTAACTACATCATAAAGAGTTCCTCTTCCATCTTGGTCTTCCCAAGTGTCTCCATAGAACTCTAAGATTCCTCGCCATGCAGCAGCATTAAATGACTTATCATCAATACCAGTTGCATCGGTAATAATACGTACAGTAGGCATATCGCTATCTGCTGCATCATTTGAACCACCTGCAAAAACCATTGAAGATATCAATGTTAATGCAATTACAAAAAAGAAAAGTTTTTTCATTTTTTTACCTCCGTAAAATTTCATTATACTTATATTTTATCATTCTTTTTCTTAAAACACAAGTAAAAAAAACAGTAAAACTAAAAATATGTATATATTGATAAAATTTATTTTGAATATAATCTTAACTTGTGCTAACTTGCTCAAAAATATAAAATACCATATGGGTAGTACAAATTTAACATACAAAGTCATAGACAAAGATGTCCTTATAAAAAAGTTTTCACTGTACGGGCTTTTGAAAAATTTAAAATTTTTTGAACCATACTTACTTATTTATTTAACAGGCAATGATTTAACCCTACTACAAATTGGATTTTTATTTTCCATTCGAGAAATAATAATCAATGTATTTGAAATACCGTCTGGTATTATCGCTGATTATTTTGGGCGAAAAAAAGAGCTCTATGCATGCTTTCTTTTTTATATACTTTCATTTATCATGTTTTTTTTAAGCTCAGGCTTTGCTGGGGCTGCGCTTGCGATGGTCTTTTTTGGGCTCGGAGAAGCGTTTCGCTCTGGAAGTCACAAGGCAATGATTTACTCCTACCTCGAGCAAAGAAGTTGGGAAAAATATAAAACATATGTTTATGGTAAAACAAGAAGTGCATCACTAGTTGGTAGTGCAATTAGCTCAGCACTCGGCATTGTAATTATCTTAAATGTTCCAAACTCTGGATACATTTTTTTAGCTTCAACGATTCCCTACATTATAGATTTTTTCCTTGTCCTATCCTACCCTAAATCGTTAGATAAAGGCGAAGAAGTTGAGCACATGAAGTTTAAGCAACTTATGGTTGCAATGAAAAATAATTTTCTAAGCAATAAGCCCTTACAAAAGCTTCTTGTGGCTAACGGAGTTTTTGAAGCAGTATTAAGCTCAATGAAAGATTATATTCAGCCAATATTAAGTACACTTATTATTGGAACTGGCTTAGTTGTATTTGCAAATATCAGCGCAGAAGATAACCTTTCAATTCTTTTGGGCTTAATGTACACAATTCTCAATATTTTAAGCTCATTTGCTTCAAAATACTCATTTAGAGTGAAGGATACCCTTGGCGGCAGGAAGTCCTTAAATTACTTGTATCTACTGTTCATTTTAACACTCGTTGTACTTGGTTTTACTATTCAAAACACGGTGTTGGTATGCGCCCTTTTTGTATTAGTTAACTTTTGGCAAAATGTAAGAAAGCCCATTTTTATTGATGTTATCGATGACAATATGGATAAGTCTCAAAGGGCAACGGTATTAAGCGTTTCGGCTCAATTGAAATCACTTTTCATTATTGTACTTGCTCCCTTAGGCGGCTATCTTGCAGATACCTTTGGAATGAATGTACTAATGATTAGCTTTGCAGTCCTTATGCTCATCCCTTTTCCATTTTCAAAGGCAAAATAATTACATAACATAAGATACCTTCATTTTTTCTCAGGGATAAACAAGATCATACAAGATATCTAGAGCACAATGTCACATTCGCTCATACAACCTTAATTCCCTTACATCCTACCCATCCCTGATAAAATTTTTATAATACCACAGAATACTGACAAGTCCCTTCTCCTGCAAGGCATATCTTCTTTTTTTTCAGGGATCAACAAGATTATACAGGATATTTAGAGCACAATGTCACATTTGCTAATACAACCTTAATCCCCTTACATCCTACCCATCCCTGATAAATTTCTCAAAAAATTCCAAAAATGCATAAATTTTTAACATAAAATACTATAACTATACTATAAAAAAGTTTTAAATATATCGCCACCTGTGTGGTTGAAAAAATTCAAACAGTGAGGTATAATTATGGTAGCAAGAGAATTATCGCGTATGAATGACTACTTTGCAAGGTATTTACTTGGACAACGTGGAAACGAAGCACTGCTGTTGAGTTTTATAAACGCAGTAATGAGAGACAACGACTTGGAAGAGTTTGAGTCAGTTACAATAACCAATCCGTACAACTTAAAAGAACATTCTACAGAGTCCGAAACAATTGTTGATGTAAAAGCTATTACCTCTTCGGGTGAAAAGGTAATAATAGAGATTCAAGTACGTGGAAACAAAACGTTCTTTGACCGTGTGTTGGAATATTGGGCACGGGGTTACCGCGCAGAGAGAACTAAAAATGAAAACGGTGTTGAAATAAGGCGTTTTATGCCTGTAATAAGCATAAACATAGTTGATTTTACAATGTTCGATGATATCAACTTTGCCCATACGTCACATATGATACACTGTGTGCAAAATAAAAAAGTGAGTAACGATAAACTGGAAATACATTTTTTGGAATTACCAAAGATGCATACAGCGATAAAAGAGGATGAGCTAAAAACATGGCTAAGTTATTTTGGCTCAAGCGATTTTGAAAGAGAAAAGGAAGTAATTGCAATGAGAGGTGAAGTATTTAAGAAAGCAGTAGGAGACTACGAATATTTTGTATCTGATAGTGATTTAATAAGTGA
>CAYJMR010000026.1:0-17630 GCA_964371375.1 uncultured Treponemataceae bacterium | reverse complement strand
CAGTTCAAGCTTATGCAAATGATTCTTTCAAAACTGTTTCAAAAAAAGATACACTTGGAAAATGGGCACTTTATTTTTTCTACCCAGCTGACTTTACTTTTGTTTGCCCAACTGAGCTACAAGATCTAGCAGAAAAATACCCTGAATTCAAAGCTGCAAACTGCGAAGTGTATTCAGTATCTTGCGACACTCACTTTGTTCACAAAGCTTGGGCAGACGCATCTGAAACAATTAAAGGTATTAATTACGTAATGCTTGCAGATCCTACAGGTGCTTTAGCTCGTGACTTTGAAGTTATGATTGAAGCAGATGGTATGGCAGAACGCGGTGCATTCATTGTAAACCCTGAAGGAAAAATTACTGCTGTAGAAATTACTGCAGGTGGTGTTGGACGTAACGCAGATGAACTTTTAAGAAAAGTACAAGCTTGCCAATTCGTAGCACAACATGGAGATCAAGTATGTCCTGCACGTTGGAAACCAGGTGCAAGCACACTTAAACCAGGTATGGACTTGGTTGGGAAATTGTAAGATAATGTACAATGTATAATTTATAATGTACAATGCAAAATTGCCCTCTGTTTAAGGAGGGCTTTTTTTATGCTTGCAGTATTTTACGCAATAAGGTATAGTAACGTATGATTGAAAGTATAGATGAAAGAACTCGAAAATGGCGTTTAGGCCTTTTTTTTACCTTGGTTGCAGTTGTTGCTTTAGGTAATGGATTTAGTGATGCAATATATGGCAACTTCTTCAAAGATGCCTACAATGTAACAGCACAACAAAGAGCTTTTATAGAATTTCCTCGTGAGCTACCAGGGGTTCTATGTGTTGTTATAGTTTCACTCTTGTCTTTTTTAGGCGATGTAAAAATTGCGGTGATTGCGCAAGTTTTAGCCTTTACAGGGCTTACGGTGCTTGGTGTTACAAGCCCTTCATTTGCAGTAATGTGCTTTTTCTTATTCTTAAATTCACTCGGAATGCACCTTTTTATGCCATTACAAGATTCTATTGGGATGTCTTTGGCAAAGGAAGGGCAGGTTGGCCGCCGTGTGGGGCAATATAAAAGCTTGCAAGTGTTTTGTTCCATGATTGCGGGTATTTTAGTTTTTATTGGTTTTAGAAGCGATGTTTTTACCTTTATGACAACGATAAAACCGGTTTTTTTAACAGGAGCCTTCTTTTTTATTATAGCTATTGTTGTTTCAATTATACTTGCTGTTTCTATTTCAAAAACACATCCTAAGATAGAAAAAAAGAAGTTTCGAATCCTTTTTAGAAAGGAATACAAGCTATACTATATTCTCACTACACTGCACGGGGTTCAAAAACAAATAGCATTCGTTTTTGGTGCATGGGTTTTAATTGACCTTTTAAGCAAGGGTGCAGACACAATGTCTTTATTGATAATCTGTTCAAGCTTTATTGGTATCTTTTTTATGAGAAAACTGGGTTCATGGATTGATAAATTAGGGGTAAAAAAAATGATGTATCTAGATGCACTTACCTTTATATTTATTTACCTGTTGTACGGCTTTGTTGTATGGGGAATTACCGATAAGTTTTTTCCAAGCGATGGTTGGACGGTATGGATTGTGTATGCGCTCTTTGTATTAGATAGACTTTCAATGAATATTGGCGTAGTAAAATCGGTATATATAAAGCACATTGCAATTAAACCATCTGACATTGGACCGACACTTTCAACTGGTATTAGTCTTGATCATATTGTGTCAATCATTGCAGCCCAAATAAGCGGTTTTATTTGGATGACACTTGGCCCAGAATGGGTATTCTTTATTGCAGCATTTTTATCGCTAGGGAATTTGATAGTAGCGTATAAAGTGAAAGATGATTAATGTACAATTTATAATGTATAATTAACAATGATTTGCCATTCAGTGCTTTGAAAACTGTCTTGTTTACCCACAAGATGACGGGCACTTGCAACAAATTTCAATTCAATTAAAAGTTCCTAATTATACATTGTAAATTATTAATTGTACATTAAATTGAATAATACACCGAGAAAAAGTGCAAGATGCTACCGGCTAACACGAATAAGTGCCAAATTGGATGCATCCATTTTACTTTTTTCATTGCATAGAAAATAACACCGAGAGTGTAGGCAACGCCTCCCAGTATTAAAAAAATAAGGCTTATTTGTGGAAGGGCCTCTTTCATTGGGCGATACGCAAATACTATGAGCCAGCCCATAGCAATATAGGTTAATAGTGAAATTACTCTTAGTTTTTTTCCAAAAATTGAATACAATGTAATTCCTAAAACCGCCAATCCCCAAATAATGCCAAATAAGGTCCATCCAATAACACCATTTAGTGATGCAATACAAAAAGGTGTATATGTTCCCGCAATAAGTAGGTAAATTGCACAATGGTCAAAAATTGCAAAAACAGCCTTTGCCTTTGGTGGTGTAAGGGCATGGTAAAGGGTAGACATCATGTAAAGTATAACAAGTGTTGCCCCAAAAATTGTCCAGCTTACAACATATTCTGCTTGAAAATTTTGAGGTGCATGTATTACCGCTCGTATAATTAAAAGAACAAGTGCTGCAACAGCAAGTCCTGCCCCAATGCCATGTGTTACAGAATTAAATATCTCTTCGCCAGTCGAATAAATTTTTGGAACGTTTTCCCATTTTTTTTGCTCTTGTTTTTTTACCTCTTCTTTATTGAGTCGTTTAGCTTCTTTGTGCTTTATTTTTTCTATGGCTTTTTGATCCGCATCTGCACTTAATTGCATTTTCATTTCGTATTTTGTGCGTGCTATGTCATTTTTTGCTTGACGTTTTATGCTTTCAATTTTGAGAATATGTTCTTCTCGAATTTCACCACGTGTTTTTATTTCCATAAGATTTTACCTCTTATACTATTAGACCTAATTGCGAAAAAAAGGTTGCAGATAATGGGAAAAAAGAGGGTTAAAAAAAGATGTCTGCAACTATTTTTATACACAGTGCAATTGCAACTATTGCAATAACAGGTCTAACAAAGCTTGCACCAATTTTAATAGCGAGTCGTGAGCCTAAATAGTTTCCTGCAATTGCACAAATAGCTGCAGGAATCCCAATTGCAAATAGAACTTTTCCGCCAAAAATATACGTAATGGCAGAAGCAAAATTGGATGCTAAGTTTACAACCTTTGCAGTGCCTGAGCCTTCCACTAAGTCTATGTGCATGAGGCCAGCAAAAATAAGAATTAAAAACATGCCTGTGCCTGGACCAAAAAAACCGTCATAGGCGCCTATTACGAGGCCAGTTATTAAAGAATACACAATAGTTTTTTTTCTTGATAAGGGAGCAACGTTTATCGCTCTTCCAAATGTTCTGTGCGTTATGGTAAAAATTGCAACTATTGGAAGAATAATTAAAAGACTCAATTGCAATGCTGTATCAGATAGGTAAAGCGCTAATAGTGTTCCAAGATAAGAACCTGGAAGGGCAGCAAGCGCACCAAACGATGCAATCCTAATGTTCATCTTCCCGTTCTTAAAATAGTTGATAGCAGCGACTATAGTTCCTATACAGGCAGAAAATTTGTTTGTACCATATGCATTGTGGATAGGAAGGCCCGCAAATAGGTATGCTGGTATAGATATAAGTCCTCCGCCTCCTGCAATGGAATCTACAAATCCAGCTAAAAAGACTAGAGGGCATACAATTATGAGTGTTGCTTCATATGAAAAATTCATGAATCAGAGTTCCTAAAAATATTACGCTTTCTGCTTGATCAATTTTTGGCGCCTAACTTCGTAAAGAAGAACACCAGCGGCAACTGAAACATTTAAGCTATCAAGTTTTCCACACGTTGGAATAGATATAACTGAATCGCACTTTTCGGCTAGGAGCCTGCTAATACCAGAGCCTTCGCTTCCTAACACTATTGCGGTATTTCCTGTTAGGTTTAATTCATGTGATGGGGTGCCGTTGACACTAGCAGCATATGTCCAAAAGTTTAACCCTTGCAATTTTTCGATTACTCGAACAAGGTTTGTTACAACAGCAATAGGAACCCAACTTGAAGCCCCGGCGCTGCTTCGGGCTACAACATCGCCTACAAAAACACTTCCGTGTTCAGGAATTACAACTAAATCAGCTCCTAGTTGATCACAGCTTCTAATTATTGCCCCTACATTATGGGGATCCGTAATGCCATCAAGAAGAACGATTGTTACTCCTTCTGGTTTCTTTGAAGTTAACTCTGCAATAAAAGAGTCAAACTCAACAAGGGTTTGGGCTTTTTGGACATCCTCATTTTTGAAAACAAGAACAAGGCCACGATGATCTTGAGAAGTTTCATGTAAATTTGAAACCATGCTATCAAGTTCTTTTTCCGTTTTTTCAAGGGATATTACACCTAGCTCTTTAGCGTGTGCTAATATTTTTTTTACTCTAGGTCCAGCTTTCGCATAGCAGAGTTCAACATCGTTTGGAGTCGCTGATTTTTTATTAAGAAGGCGTAGTTGCTCTTCTATGGCATGAAAGCCTGTTAGTACATTCATTATATTTGTTTATCTTCCACAACATTGTTTGTATTTTTTTCCAGAAGCACAAGGACAAGGGTCGTTTCTTCCTACCTTTGTTCCTTCTCGTACTACGGTTGTTGGTGTAATGTTTCCGTGTGAATAATACCACTGGCCATCTTTTTTTTCAAAATTTGCTTTTTCTTTGTGAACTTCTTTTAAACCTTTTTGACTATAGGTTGCGGTAAATTCTACAACGCCCGTTGTATCATTTTCGCCACCTTTTTCAGTTCTTAAAATTGAAAGGCCAAGCCATTCAGATTTTTCGCTCCACTTTTTAGTTTCTTCACGATCAATTTCACTTTCTGTATTATTATTCAGGCATGAAGAAATAATAAAATCAATTTCATGTTTTGCGTACGATGAATAACGTGCCCTCATGAGGGCTTCTGCTGTTTTTGCAGGGCTTGTACCTTTAATAATAGGTTCACAACAATTTTTATACTCTTTTTTTGAGCCGCATGGGCATACTGTGTTTTCACTCATGCATTGATTATAGTGATTTATGAGGAAAGTTTCAAGCTACACTTCAAACCGGCTTTCTTCACCATTTGTAAATGCAATTAAGCTATCGATAGATGTTTTTACCATCATTTTTACCGCTTCATTGGTAAAAAATGCTATGTGTTGAGTCATTACAACATTTGGAAATTGTCGCAAGTAGGCCATGGCTCTGTTTTCTAAAATATCTGATCTGAGATCTTGATGATAAATTCCCTTTTCATTTTCAATAACATCTAGGCCGAGTGCACCAACCTTCCTTGATTCGATTGCATCAATAATATCTTCTGTGTTAATGAGTTCTCCTCGTGCGCAATTTACAATGATAACACCATCTTTCATTAAACTGAGAGATTCTTTGTTAATCATGTATCGGGTAGAATCGAGAAGGGGAGTGTGTAGTGTTATTATATCACTCTTTTTATATAGGTCTTCTAAACGTACATATTCTATTTTAGTTTCTAGCTTTGGATTTTGATAGGTGTCAAAGCCGATTATTTTGCATCCAAAGCCTGTTAAGTTTTCTACAACTTGTGCACCAATATTGCCTGTTCCTACAACCCCTACCGTTAAGCTACGCATTTCTTTTCCTTGTAAACCGGTTAGTGAATAATCATTAACATTTCCCCTAAACATTGCTTGTTTATAATGGCGCAAGCTCATAAGCATGAGCATTACTGTATAGTCTGCAACTCCGTTTGGGTCATAATAAGAACGGCCTACTCGAAACCCCTGTTTTTTAGCATATGGAACATCGATATGATCGTAGCCAATTGTTCTTGTTGAAATATACTTTACACCATTCTCTTTTAGGATATCTAATACATTTTTTTCTATAGAGCTATGTCCTAAAATACTGATTCCATCATAACCTCGTGTAAGCTCAATATTTTCGAGACTTAGGTTCTCTTTTATTCGTTTTACATCAACTTTTAACTTTTTAAAGTGTTCAACTTCATAATCTTTTACTTCAAACGCAATAAACTTCATATTATTTCTATCCTTATTTCTTTTTAATAGCAACCAAGGTTAAGTCATCATACTGTTCATCTTCCTTGATATGTGTGTAATACATATATTCTGCAAATTCTGCATGGTCACGCTTATTTGCACAATAGTCACTGTACTGTTGAAAGTGCACTTGTAAGAATTCATCAATTTTTCTATCGACTTGAACTCGGTCAAATTCTGTAGCATTCGGAGTTGGATACATACGGAAAATCTTTTCAACCGACACAAGTGCCATGATTGCGTTTTCTGCAGTTGGTTCACATGTTGAAAAGTCAAATACAAGTTCTTCATGGTCTATAGGGCTGTGGTATTTTTCTATTTTGTAAGTGCTACGGGCAAATACAGCTTCTATAATTGCATTTACACGTTCTGGCGCCATTTCTTCACCATCCATACCAAATGCGTGGTGTCCATGTACATCACCTTCTTTTAAGCCTGGTTCTTCACAAAGAATAACATTATAATCCTTATCTCTAAATAAGCGTTTTGCTTCTTCGATACCGTCCGTATAGAGGAAAAGAACATCATCTTTATCTAAGTGAAGCTTTTCGACTACAAAGCCGCCTTTCATATCGACCATAAAGGTTGGGAAAACACCTGATGCAGGGGTTTCTGTTAAAGCAATAGTTTTCTTTTTCTTTTCAGATGCATCATATATATGAATGAGATTGTCCCCTGCATTACAAAAGTGAACATCTCCTCCTACAGAGTCAAATATGCACATAGTGAAAGCGGCAAAACGGCCTTTAAAACCTCGAGATTCTATGAGGTCATTTATCCTTCCAACAATACCGCTTAAGTCGTACTTATCTTTTTTGTATGACCAATCTTTAAAGTAGTTTAAGAAAAGAGTTGCAACTTCTACCATGATAAGAGAAGCAGGAACCCCTTTACCGGATACGTCGCATTTAATTACAGCAAAGTGTCTGTCATCAAGCTTTAAATAGTCAAAATAGTCTCCAGATACACCCTTTGCCCCTTCATAATAACCAAAGAAAGCAGCATTATCATCTTCAACAATACCGGTTGTAAGTTTTTTTCCTTCTGCATCAACAGATAAAGGAATAAACATCTTTTGAACTTCTTTACCAACGGTAAGATCTTTTGCCGCAGCAGCTGCTTTTACGAGCCCGTGTGTCATATCATTTACAATTTCACCGAGCCTACCTATTTCATCTCTGCTTGTAATTTCAATATCTTTTCCGTCTAATTCCTCTTTGTCCTCTGTGTCACGAATCATTTGAACGTGGTTTGAGAGGCGCCTAATAGGGCGGATAATAATGGTTGCCAATGTAAACGAACCTGCAATACCGATAGCAATTGCAAAGAAGGCAATAATAAGGGTAGTTGTTACAATGGTAAGCTGAGCGTCAGACAATGATTGCAAGAGGTTATCTATACTTATTTGCATAATAACAATTCCTCGTGCAAATGTTTGCTCAGAACCTTGCCTGTATAAAACAGGTTTATAAAATAAAAACTCTGAATTTGATTGAGAAAAACTACTTGCGTTAAACTCAGGGCTTGAACCAGAACCGAGTAGAGACAGAGAATTTAATTGCACTGTGAGGTTTTCTGTAAGTTGGTTAATAATGGATTGGATTTCATCTCGTCTTGCAACTGAAATAGCATCGGTTGCAAGGGCAAGGGAAATACCTTCTTGTGTAAGAGTACTTATGTTTTCAGTTATATCACCAACCTCTTGAATAGCAGTATTGTTTATTTCTATTGCTTGCTCAATAATAGGGTCAATTATGTTATCTGTATATCGTGACGAACCTAAAATAAGATTCTCAGTGTCAATTTTTGAAAGAATATCAGGATCGTTAGAAACCCAAACATGGTCAAGATTTGTATTTCCTCCATCTGAAGACATGCCTAAGATTGTTGCATGCATTACTTCATCCATAGCTTCAGTTTGATTGAGCAATAAACCAAGTTCCAAAAGGTTGGCTGTTGGCATAAAGTTTTTTACTCCTGCAGCAAGACTATCTGACAATACATTTATCCTCTCTTGTAGACCTTCTGTTAAGGTTTCTTCTTGGGTGCCAATGAAGACATATCCAAATGGTATTGCAACCAAGAGGATAACGGCTATAACTAAACCTGAGGTAAATAGCATCATTTTGTATCTAAGGCTTACACCTCTACTTTTTAAGTCGTCGGATTTTTGTTTTACATCAAATGGCATAGCGCCTCCTGTAATTAATGCGTGAACTTCTTGTTGAACAGCTACGGTATCTTTTGCAGTAACAAATATTCCTCTCATTGAGAATATCATTCCTAATAAAGCAAGTGCAAATACTGTCCATAAAAGTATATCGCTTATTTGTATTGTATAATTATAAACCTGTGTTATTGCATCCCAATCCGGATTAAACCTGTATGAGTAATCTCCAATCTTCACCGTTCCAAACTCATCGATTGGGAGTAAAGGTGCTGACATCTCAAGGCCTCGATCGGTATGTAAAAGACCTACTCTATATAAACCTTGTTCAAGATTGGTAAACTCAAGCCCGCTTATCTGTTGATCAGAAACAATTGTATAGTCTCCATCGGAAAGCTCAAGCACTAAATCATATGGGGCAAGACCATCTCTGTCAATATATATTGCAGAAATAACACCATCATAAGTGAAGCCTTTTCCAAATATGTTTAAAGAAGTATTTCCAAAAATATCTGTTTGAGGAACAGCAGTTGTAATTGCTGTAAATGGGATATACTTATTTAGCAAAACTGGAGTAGATGTTACTTCCCCTATATTTCCTACTGAGTCTATGGACGCTACCGAGAATAAATATACCCCATTATCTTGATTGTCCCATATTGCTATTGGCTCTGTTGTCATTATTCGAGGTGGAAGCTGAGGTGTTACACCTGATAAAGCTTCCTCTGTGAAATTTTCGGGGTTTGATTCATATCCTGACAAAGGTGCGAGGTAATCTAGAGAATATGTATATCCATTAATTACATCGCTTGTGTCAAAGTTATCCCATGTAAGCGAAAAGGTATTGGATTCTTGGTAACCAAGAGGGTCAATGGTTAAAGACTCTTTAATCACTGGTGCTTGAGGTGGCGTAGTATCTCTAAAGTAGGTAATTATAGAGCTATTTGACCAGTTTCCTGCATTATCGAGTGTTCGAGCTTTTATATACCATCTGCCGTCTTCATCAACAAAGGTTGTTATCCTTTGTTCGTTTGGAAATGCCATAAAACGTTCCGGTGGGTCAAGGAAGGCGCTTTTTGTAATGATCCACGAATAACCTGAAACACCAGAAGAGTCGTCACCGGTATTTACATCTATGTCTATCCTGTCTGCCGAAGATCGCTCTCCTTGTGTAAAGGAAACTGCACTAAGGTTAGGAGGGTTAACAAACCTGTCCACAGAAAGGCGAATGACTTGAGGATTTTCTTCATTTTCTTGTTGTTCCCAAAAAATATGCAAATCTCTGTTGTCATTTGTTACAAGGGGGAGGCCGAAAACAGATGAAATATTTTCGGTTGAAACTCGCGTTTCAAACCATAGAACACCTTGCTTTTGGGCGAAGTAAATATTTTCAAGCCCAAAACGCGTATCAAACCATAAAATGGTAAGTTGATTATTGTATGTAAATAAAATGGGCTGGCGAGCAATAACATTTTGTAAAGTTACTTGTTCAATTAACCCTGTAATTTCTCCTTCAGATGAAAGCTCCGCAACAAAAATACTCGGAGTTTGTGGCGTTGTAGGAGAGCGTTCCCATGCAAGGTATACTTTTCCTTCGAAGGTATGCAAGTAAGGACGCTGATTGCTAAAGCTATTTGAATCTTGCCCAGTATCTTGCGTATTAGTTACAAGAAAGGCATTGCTCCAGTTTTCACCAGTATTACTTTGATTTATTGATGAATACAGTTGATATGTAATACGGTTATTAGCCGTAACGGTTGATTGAAATACAACAAGTTCCCTTCCATCACTTTGAACAGTTAAAGAGGGAACAAAGGAATTGTTAAGTGGCTCTGAGGGTGTAAAGTCGGAAAAGGAAGACCAATTTATTCCATCAGGAGAGCGTGCAATTTCTAAAGAAAATGATTGTTCAACACCCTTGGTCGCAAAAACAACAAATCCGCCTCGAGAATCTTTAAAAATACGAGGGGCAACAAGGTCGGTATCATCATTTTGAATGTTTGACTGAGTAAAAGTTTCGCCCCTATCTGATGTTGTGTATACTGTTATAGTGTTTGGAGAAGTTAAAACAGCAATAGATGCGAGCCCTGCATTATTTGAATCAGCAGAGAAAATATTGGGTATCTCTCCTGAGTATGTAAAAGGGCCTGCAAAACGAGTACGATTTACCCATTCTTGCGAACTCGCTAAAAAGAATTGAGCCGAAAGCCAAATTTGGCCAAAGCCGTCCTCTGTTTCAACAACTTCTTGCCACACAACAAAGGCATTTTCATTTTCTCCACCAACTGCAGGAAATAAACCTCGTTCTTGAGAAATAATTTTAGCGTCGTCCCAGTATAAGTCTTGTGAAACAAGTGGGAGCGCCATAAAAAGAAGCAATCCAATTGCAACACAAAAGAGTGTTTTATTATGCATCATAGTAATGAGTCCACCCTTCGTTGTAGGTCAATAATCTTTGACGAGTTTTGTACTCCTGGAAGTTGCAAGAGCTGTGTTACAAGTGCTGCTGCAGTAATTGTGTTCCCATTTGCCAATTGTTGAACCGCTTGTTGATATAAATTCTCAGCTTCTGATGAAAGTACAATAACGGCTGCTCCTCCGAGGGAAGTATTTATACGGTCTAAAAGCACAAGTGCAGTCTGGTTGTCTGCGTTCAATTCTATAGCTTCATTTAGTAAAGCAAGAGCATTGTTTAATGAAATTTCGTCACGAGCACCAGAGTCATATATGGCTTCGGCTTGTTGTGCTAATGTATTCGATTGTGCAATTGCAGCTAAGTTTGGAGGTGGTAATTGTATTCCGAGTTCAAGCTCAACAACATAAATGAAGTCTTCTAATCCCGGGTAATCGGGGTTTATTTCGTATAAATCAAGTAAGTCTATATATGCTCTCGCACTCGTGTCAGTATCTTGATAGTCCTCTTGTGCTTGCTCAAATTTTTGCTCAAACTGATTTTCGAAGGCTACAGGGTCAATAAGTTGGTCAATCTGTAAAGCTAAGAGGCTTGCTTCTTGATGAAAAGGATATAACACTTGCACATCGCGAATTTTATTTCTGGCAAGTTCAAGCTCCCCTAGAGCCTGCGTTCTATTATTTCTATCAAGTAAGTTCTCTGCGTTATCATAATGCTGATATGCAACATTTAATGTTTGGCTCATTTCAGGATACAGAGGATCTGTAGGAGGTATTGTTCTTCCTGTGGTAATTGAAAGTGCATTACCGATAAGCGCTTTTAATGTGATTATTTCAGGGTTTTCTTGAATGTTTGTGATAGCCCATTGTGCTTCTGCTTGTAAAATGAGAGATTCTGCTTGCGCAAAGTCACTGTTGTAATAACTATCACGTGATTGTGTTATAAATGTTCGCACATTTTGTACAATGATTTCATTTTCAATGAATGAAATTTCTGCCCCTAAAGCCGCAAGGTCCTCATCACTTTGTGTTTGTAATGCTGCGGTATACTGATATGAAAGAGCTTCGTTATATTTTGTTCTTGATCTCTGAAGGGCATCGCGACTTGCGGCAAAGTTTTGTTGATCTAAGTATTCTTGAGCTTGTTCAAAGCGCAAATCAGCTTCATTTTGTGCTTGCTGTGCCAATCTAACACGTTGGTTTGCTATAGTTATATAATCTATAGCCGTTGTGCTTAAACCGCTAAGATATGCAATATCTTGAGCTACACCTTCTCTGTCAGATGAAAATACCGTAGATGTGTTTATTCCGATAGCGTCATCTTGAGGGCTCGTGTTTAAAAAATCAAGTCTGTTTTGTAATGTTAGAATGTCTGTGTCGATATTTTGATTTATTTCTTCAAGTAAGACAAGTGCTTCCTGAGGGTTTGACTGTATAGTAATGTCGCCTTCTTCATTAATAAGAGGAATGGCTTGGTTGTAGGGGTTTTCATAACCACTTCGTATGCTTGCTGAGCCATCTGCAATAAATGTTGCAGTTGTTTCCCATGCTGTTCGAGATTCTGTATAATTCTGGTCAGATAAATTTTGAAATTGAGTAAATAGAGTTTGCGTTAAAGCTGTAAGTGCCGGATATAATTGCATTTCAGATTCCCCATACGAGGCAACATTTTCATTAATCAATGCTAGTTCTTGTTGGGTAGAGCTTATAGATGTCTGTAACACTGTTGCATAATTTACATTGTCATTTGCATAGTTTGTAAGAAAGTCGGTGTATGCAGTATTGCTTGTTTGTATTGCCAGTCCGGGGGATGCAGGAAGTGGGTAGCTCGATACTTGTGAAAGTCCTTCAGTGAAAATATTACTTGAGTCGATAAGAGAATTACTCTGTGCAACAAGAAAGGTATTAAAATTTAACAAGTTTTCATAATCAGAATAAGGGTTTACCTTAAAGGTATCTTGTGTTTCATAGAGTAATTCATTTTGGGCCAAAAAGTCTTGCCCTATATCTATGAGTGATTGTAATGTTTCTAATTGATTTATAAAAAAAGTATCATTTTGGGATATTTGCGCAATCGTACTTGCTTGAAGGCTTTGGCTTATTTGTCGTGTATAGTACTCAAGAATTGATGAAAAGTTTAGTTTAGTTTGTTCGTATAAATCATGCCATTGGGTATCCATGGCCTTTACCATGTTAGCCTCGCTGTCATTCCCACGCCCTAAAATAACACGGAATGCAAATGCTAAAAAGAAGGCGTCGGTTAATTCAGGATCTTGCGATTGTAGTAGATTTGTTTGTTCTTCAAAATAGAATCCAACCTGTATTGCTTCGTTTCGAATTTCTGCAAACTCATTTATTGACTGAACTACATTCGCGTATTGATTTAGAGCTCCAGGTGCATTATTGTTTGAAAGCTGAATGTTGAATTGTTCAAAGGCTTGTAGAATATCGGTTTGTGCTTGTGCGTAGCTTTCTACAGACTCGTTTACAATATTTAGGTTTTCAATAGCATCTCGAACCAAGCTTGTTTCAAAACCTCTTTCAAAAAAGTCTTCAAAATACAATTCAAATCCATCGGTAAACCGCTGGGCACTTGCAGTGTAGTTTTTTTGGTTAAGCAAATTGGTCCCGTCTTCAATGATTTGCTCATATAGAGCTCTGAAGTACGTAAACTGAGATGTTACTTTGATTCTTGCAATAAACTCACGCTCTTCTTCATTTGGGTTTTGTTCCATTGCTTCCAATTCTGCAATAATATCAAGCTTTAGTTTATCATTTAATGGCTCTTCAACGATTATCCGTACCAGTTCATCTGCTTTTGCCTTGTATGCATTTCGTGCTTCAAAAATTGTCTTTACGCGAATTTGGGCATTGTCAAAATCGTCGGGGTTTGCTTTCATATAGTCTTCAACCAAGGCAAGAGCTTCATTGATTCGACGCTCCTCAATAAGGGCATCAACTTCAGTGAGCTGAATATCAGGTTGTGGTCTTGAAAAAAGACTTGTGGCAATGAGAAATGTTATACAGCATAGCACAATTTTTTTCAAATTTAACAACCTCCTTTTCTTGGTTTTTGAATATGAGCCTTTTTCGGCCATCATATACTATAGTATAGTGTAATTTGCCATAAAATTCAACAAAAATACGGCACCTTTTACCAGATGCTGAATATGCAACGCATTTTAGAAAATAGTAAAATTTCATGTTTTGAGCATGTTTCAGTTTAAACACATCTCATATTATTTTCGGTATTTTTATCTTAAAATATAGTGAAAAAGTTCCGAAAATAATATATACTATGGTTATGACTCGCCGTATACTACGACAATGGATTTTTCTCATGCTAATACCAAGCCTTTTTGTTCCATACGTGTGTGCTAATGATTATGTTGATTTTTATGATTCTTTTACAGGAGCCTTTCAAGGATTTGTGGACTCCAATACAGGTAATACCGTTTTTCCCACTTTAAATATTCCCCTTGGGGGACGCTCTGAGGCTATGGGAAGTGCTTATACTGCCGTTACCGATGACATCGCTGCGATAAATTATAACCCCGCGGTCACAGCAATTCTTCCTAATACAGAATTTGCTGTTTTTCATAATTTTTGGATAGCCGATTCAGCTGTTGATACCATTGCTTTTTCTCAGAGGAACAGTAATTTTGGATATGGAGCGGCCTTAAAAAGCTTTTATGTTCCGTTTACAGAATACAGCATTTTAGGAGAGCGTGCATCTCAGGGGTACTATTCTGAAAGCATTGGCTTGGTTAACGTATCGTATAACTTTCTTTCAGGGTATGATTTTAAAGGCCTTGCTGTTGGCACAAATATAAAGTTTGGGTTTAGGGGTGTGCCAGATTATGCTGATGATGAAACTGGAGATCTTATTACTGGATCGGGTTTAGATCAATCGGCCTTTGCTGTTATGGCTGATATTGGCTTTTTAATGCGCTTTAATGTGGGGAAATTATATTCATCGCGGGAGCCAAACTTTAATGTAGGGCTTACGGTAACGAATTTAGGTGCCTCCTTCACAAGCTTGGGCTCAGCAATTGAGTTGGATGATTCTCTTCCAAGCCAAGCCACCTTGGGATTCATGTATAAACCACTTCGCCCAATTATGCTTAGTTTTGATTTTACTCAACCTTTTAATATGTTCAATATAAGTAACTCAGAGAAATTTTCATTTGCCGCTGGGATTGAAGGTGTAATAACCGACTTTTTTTCTGTGCAAGGTGGATTTTTGCTTAAAGGTGGAAACCCAAAAATTAGCTTAGGTTCTGAAATTGATTGGAAAAGCATGACTTTTAGTCTTTCATATGCACTTGATTTAACAACCTCATTTACTCCTGTAAACAGAATAAGCTTGTCTGCAAAATTAAACCTCGGAGATAAGGGGCGCGCTGAAATACAAAACCAAGTGGACTCTTTGTATATTCAAGGTTTAAACTACTATGTTGATGGTAGATTTAATGATGCTATTGCTGTGTGGGAGGAAGCATTAGAGCTTTTTCCTCTTTTTGACCCAGCCCTAGATGGTATTAGAACTGCAAGCGAATCAATTCAATTGAGAACCACAATTCAAGATGTACAAAGTCTTGATGTTGCAGAACCAATTGAAACGGTAATCGATTAGTTTTTTATGCTTTGTTTTTAGCACAAAAAATTCTGTAGTTTATCCAAGAGAAAAAAGGATACCGTTTTTCTCTTTGGGTTAACCATTCTGTGCTTATGCTGCTTGCTCCCAAAGAATCAAAAATAGTTGAAAAGTCGAGTACGCTTTGAACGAAAAGTTCTAATTCCTTTTCATTGCGTAAAGTGTTTTGTGTCATTTTTGCCCAGTCGGAAGACGATGCAAATAAAATTTGTCTTGCGGCTAAATTTAATGCCCTCTCTTTTAAGCCTGTGTCATCAGGGAACCTTTGAGCAAGTTCTATCATTCTTTCAACAGCTTTTAAATTATAGTGGTAAATCCAACTGTTTGTATTGTCAAGTAAGTTTTCTCCGTAGCCACCACCTTCAGAGGAACACATAAAGAAACTAGCCTTATCAAAGTCTTGTTTGTTTTCTGAAAGCTCAGATAGTAGTGAAAAACTTAATTCTGGATGTTCAGTTGTAAGTGTGCATACTTCTGTAAGCCAAGTTATACCTTCAAACCAGTTTTGTCCTAAGTCTTGATCATTAAGCACACAAACTAAGGATGTTTGTTCTCCTTTTAGCTCTTTTGATGCTTTGTTTAAGCGATCTGTAATACTTTCTACATACGTTTTTGCATCAGCTTTTGCTTGGTTTGTTGCCTTTTCAATGTCGTAGTGCATGTGTGGTGTTGCCTGAGACCAATATTTAAATCCTGTGGCATAGCGTGCTTGATCTTTCTTAAAAAACATTTGCAAGTCATCGATGGTAGATTCAAAACCAATGTCTCTGTTTTGATCTCTGTACACAGGATTGTGAATAAACCCATTTGTGCCAAAGGCCATGTCCCACCCCATTTTATCATGAGAAAAAACTGCCAAAGAGTTTTTGCATCGCAAAGGGCTAAAAATACCCTTTTTTGGGGGTGGGTCTGAAAACAAAAATCCATGTGTATTTATTACCGTATAATCAAATCCATGTTTGTGAATGTTCTCTTCAATGCCTGGGGAGTATCCCAATAAAGGAAGCCAAAATCCTTCGGGTACAGATTTAAAAAATTTTTTATATGCTGAAATTCCTGCTTCGATTTGTGCATCTATCAATTCAGGAGCATGAGTGTAGTGAGGTAAATAGCAGTGTTCTGCTGTGGTTGCAAGTAGCTCAATGCGTCCTTGTTTTGCGTGCTCTGCAAATTTAAATAATAATGTACCTTGGCTTATACCTGCAAAGTATGAATATGCATGGCGCAGGTTTTTCATATAATTTTGAGCCAAAGTATTCAAAACAGGATTGTCCTTTGTTTTTTGAATTTCTTTTTCCCCTAAATCAATGAGGTTTTCGAGCCAAAGAATATAATGTTCTTGAATAATATAGTCATTCAAGAGAGAACAAAGAGTTGGTGAAACAACCATATTTACTTTAATTGGTACATTATTTTTTGCAAAAGTATCAAACATTCGTAAAAGGGGTATGTATGTATCGGTTATTGCAGGAAAAAGAACACTGTTCCATGCATCTTGGACAAGTGTATTGTCTTGGTTTGAGGTAGCTAAGTTAGGCTGATGTAGCACAATACAGAGTGCTAAAGAATTTTTTTGTTTACTTTGTTTCATATTTTTAATCTTTGACAAATGAATGTCGATGCTCATTATAGTGCGCTTTCAATATTGTGGGTAATCCCGATAATTCTTGAATTGGAGAGCACTCCTTTTGTATGCCTGCAAGGCTTATTTCCATAGGAATTTGGGGTTTCAGAACTCTTTGAGATGTTGCTAAGATTATCTTTTTGCTATTTGAAAAAGATGCAAGCAGAGAAGTGTGAAAAGAAGGGTATTCAGATGCTATTAAAATAAATTGCTCTCTGTCATCTGCATGCAACTGAATATCAAAGGCCTCTGTAACCTCGTCAGTGTGTGCATCCGCATGATAGGATAGCCGAATTATAAATGATTCAAATTCCTCATTTGTTGTACAAGATAAAAATGTCTCGTGCTTAAAATCCCATGTAATATAGCACCACGCAGGATTTCGAAGAACAGCTACAACCTTATTTTCATTGTACGTAAAGGGGAGTTCAATTATACTGTTTGATGGTTCTGCTTGCGCTAGAACCTCTGTGCTTTGTTCCTCAAGAGAGTTCAGAATTTCACTGATAACATAATAACGAGTTTGATTCTCCGGTACGTCAACTCCGAAATCATCACTTAAAGCTATTAAATCTGTTGAAGAAAGCGTTTCAAGGTAGGAACGCGTTAATACATTTTTTTCCATATCCTCTTACATCCTCATGAACATGATGAATGTTATTGCAACTTGTGTCAATAGGGTTAGTGTGTTTTTTTTACTTTTTTTAAATTTCAAA